>JBFWKK010000001.1:0-94597 GCA_050252715.1 Sphaerochaeta sp.
TGAGCATGCCCGACTTCGATATCGACTTCTGTTATGAACGACGCCAGGAGGTCATCAACTACGTTACAGAGCACTATGGGACGGAGCGGGTTGCACAGATAGCGACCTTCGGTACCTTGAAGGCAAAAGCTGTCGTGAAGGATGTAGCTCGCGTCCTGGATATCCCCTTCGAGGAGTCCAACAACATCTGTAAGCTTATCCCCGATGATCCCAAAATGACCCTGACAAAGGCATTTGAACAGAACAGCGAGCTTGTTGAGCTGGAGAAACGAGGTGGTGTCTATGCAGAGCTCTTTGATGCAGCACGCCGTCTTGAGGGTCTAAACCGCCATACATCCACTCACGCAGCAGGGGTGGTTATCGGCAAAGAGAACTTGCTGAACTATGTCCCTCTCTACCGTGATGCAAAGACAGGGGCAATCTCCACCCAGTACTCAATGGACCTTATCGAGGCATGCGGCCTGGTCAAGATGGACTTTCTTGGACTCAAGACCCTTACCCTGATCAAGCATACTGAGGATTTGATCAGGAAGAAGGATCCCTCATTCAATGCAAGTGACATTGATGAACAGGACGAAAGAACCTTTGCCATGCTTGGACGAGGAGAGAGCAATGCCGTCTTCCAGTTTGAAAGCCAAGGCATGCAAAACATCCTCAAGGAGGCAAAGCCAAACGATATTGAGGACTTGGTTGCATTGAACGCCCTCTACCGCCCCGGTCCAATGGCATACATCCCACAGTTCATCAACTGCAAGCTGGGGAAACAGCCCATCACCTATGCAAACCCTGAGCTTGAGGAAGAGCTGAAGACCACCTATGGGGTAATAGTCTATCAGGAACAGGTCATGAAGGTAGCCCAGATCATAGCCGGCTACTCCCTTGGCAATGCTGACATCCTCAGGCGCATCATGGGTAAGAAGAAAGTAGCTGCACTGGAGAAGGAGAAGGTCAAGTTCATTGCAGGGGCGAAAGCGCTCGGACGTAGTGAACAGCATGCCATCGAGATATTTGAGATGCTTGAACCGTTCGCCGGCTACGGGTTCAACAAGAGCCACGCAGTTGCCTACTCCGTAGTCGCCTACCAGACAGCGTTCTTGAAGGCAAACTACCCCGCTGAATTCTGGGCAGCCAATCTCACCAACGAGATGGGAAGTCCTGACAAGTTCAGTGAATACCTGCAGGTAGCAAAGGACAACGGCCTGGAAATTCTTCCTCCCTCGATCAATTACTCAGACAAGCACTTTTCGGTAGTTGACGGAAAGATTGTCTATGGCTTGGCCGGTATCAAGAATGTAGGGGAAGGGGTTGTTGAACTCATCGTGCAGGAACGGGAGAAGAATGGTCCATACAAGGATCTGCTTGACCTGCTGAGTCGTCTTGAGTCCAAGGCCATGAACACCAAGCTTCTAGAATCATTGATCAAGGCAGGAGCATTCGATACCCTGGGAACAAATCGTCCCACCCTCCTTGAGAACCTGAGCGATGCCATCACCTATGTCCAGAAGAGGAAGGAGGCAACAGCCTTCGGCCAGATTTCGCTTTTCGACGAGGAGACTGAGGCCTCCATGGAGACCTTCAGCATGCGCGAGGTAGAGGACTGGAATCTCCCAGAGAAGTTGGAGATGGAAAAAGGACTCTTGGGGTTCTATATATCCGGGCATCCTCTGGACGCATTCAACCAGGCAATCGCACAGCGAGTGACCGTCAATACAGCAAAGCTTGAGCAAGTCCCCTTTGGCAGGCCGGTAAACATCATTGCAATGGTTACCTCCATCAGACCATTCACCACCCAAAAGGGTAGCATCATGGGCTTTTTGCAGCTCACAGACAAGAATGCAACCTTTGATGCAACACTTTTCCCCAAAACCTATGAGCAGTACCGGGATATACTGAAAGTGGATGGCATCTATGGGTTTGTCGGCAAATTTGACAACTCCAGAGGAAATGACAAGATATCCTACCTGATCGAGCAGATTCTGGTTGACCCGAACCAGCTTACCCCCGTTGCGGTCAGTCGATGTCATATAGAGCTGGAAAAATCGTTCTGCAATACCGAGCACATCACCCATCTCAGAGATGTCTGTCTCTCCTATGGCGGTTCCTGCTCAGTCTTGCTCCACTTCAAGGAAGAGGGGGAAGACTTCCCGCTCAGTGTAGCCTGTGGAAGAGAGTTCAGTGTGCGCTATTGTGATGAATTTGTGGCATCGACGGAGGAAAATCCAGCAATTTTGCATATTTGGTTCGACTAACGGGAAAAAGTTCGATATCTTACAAGGTGGAGGAACGCGATGAACCAAACCTATTATGAAAGCAGCATACAAGGAGGCAACATCTTGATGACCATTGCTTCCATTGCAGCCAGTCTGCTCTCATTTTACTCCTTGTTGATCTGGCTCAGGATCATCCTCACCTGGATCAGGGTACCAGGACAGATGCAGGAGAACCCTCTTGCCTACTATCTTGGAAAGATTGTCGACCCCTACCTTTCCTGGTTCAGGGGTATCTCCAGTTTGAGGAGAAGCCATATCGACCTCACCCCGTTGATAGCTCTCGCAGTTCTCTCGGTGGTACAGTCCATGCTTCGATTCTACGGAGCATATGGCACCATTACCGTAGGGATGGTCGCAGCATTGATTCTCCAGACGCTCTGGTCCTACCTCATCAGCCCGGTATTCTGGTTTTTGATCATCCTTTTGGGATTCCGCCTGTTCTTCTGCTACAAACGCAGCGCTAAAACCATTACCTACATCACCATGTTGGACTCCCTCATCGGTGGAGTCCTGAACTGGATACAGAGACTCTTCTATCCCAAGAAGACAATCAACGACCGCCAGCTGGTAACCACCGGACTGCTCTTCTTCATCGTGCTCTACATAGGGTCGTCGTTCGCCCTCCAGTTCTTGGTGAAATTCTTTGGGAACCTCTCATTCTAGGCCATGGATTACCTGAGGAATTTGCACCAGAAGATCACTACCCTGAGCGGGGTGGGCCCTTCTGCAAAGACCTCTTACGCTGAACTGGGTATAGCTACCTACAGTGATCTGCTCTTGCTCTCTCCCAGGACCTGGGAGGACAGAAGCCAGATTCGTCCTTTGGGTGGCATTGAAGACAACCAGATGGCAAACACCCTGGTGGAGGTGCTCTCCCACTCCTATTTCGGAATGCGCAGTGGAAAGAAACGAACGCTGAAGATTACCGTGCGGGATGTTTCAGGGCATGGGGATGGTCGTCTCAGCCTACTCTGTTTTGGTAGGAATTTTTTGGAGAAGACCATACGGATAGGGAAAATCTACTACCTCTATGGCAGCGTAAGCAGACACATGGGACAGCTGCAGTGTTCCCAGTTTGAGCTCTATCCAGCTACCGAGGATGGAGACTTTCCAAAACAGTTTGGAAAGATTCTTCCCATCTATCCGCTAAGGGGATCGCTCAGCCAACGATTGATCCGAAAGAATGTCCAAGAGATTTTGAGAACGGTGGACATGTTTTATGATGAATTGCCTGGGTACATGCGAGAGCAGTACAGCCTGCTGAGTACCGACGAGGCAATCAGGAATTATCACTTCCCCCAGACTATTGCAATCCTTCACACAGCCCGTAAGACACTTGCTCTCAGTGAACTGTTCTATCTGCAGTTGATAGCACGTAGGCATAAAGGGCTACAACAACGGCTTAGCAAGAGAGAGCCAAGCATTCCCACGAAAATGGAGTTGCACTTCATCGAGAAGCTTCCTTTCAGTCTAACGAGAGACCAGCTTTCCAGCCTCAAGGAAATTCGCGAGGACCTGGATGGTCCTCTTCCTATGAATCGGTTGCTCCAAGGCGATGTCGGCAGCGGCAAGACCTTGGTTGCCTGGATCAGCGCACTTCACGTACTCTCCCACGGAGCCCAGGTCGCGTTCATGGCACCAACCGAGCTCCTTGCACGCCAACATGCAGAGTCAGCTGCACAGCTCTTGGCAGATCTCGGCATCCGCCTCGCTTTCCTCACTGGGTCGGTCAAGAACAAGGAACGAAAGCTCTTGCTTTCAGCCATTAAAGAGGGTCAGGTGGATATCGTAATTGGAACCCATGCCCTCTTCTCAGCTGAGGTTGTATTCAAGAATCTCCACTATGTTATCATCGATGAACAACACCGATTCGGTGTGGAGCAGCGTCTTGCATTGACGGAAAAAGGATCCGTTCCCGATGTGCTACTGATGACTGCCACCCCGATACCACGCACGCTCAGCCTCACGGTGTTCGGAAATCTCAATGTCTCCACCCTGAGATCCATGCCACCGGGGAGGAAGAGTGTTATAACCCACTTGGTCAATGAACAGAGCAGAAAGAGGATGTACCAAGCGGTAGGAGTCGAGTTCAAGCGGGGACACCAGGCCTATTTCGTCTATCCAAGAATTGATGATAGCGGGCAGAGTGACCTGAGGGATGTACTGTCCATGTATGATTTTCTCAAAGGAGAGTATCCAGATGTACCCTCTGCCCTCATCCACAGCAAGCTCGATGAGGATGAGAAGGTCACCATCCTCAAGGAGTACCAGAGAGGGAATTTGGGATATCTTGTCTCCACCAGTGTGGTTGAGGTGGGTATCGACATTCCCAATGCCACCTGTATGGTCATTGAGCATGCAGAACGGTTCGGCCTTTCCGCTCTGCACCAGTTACGGGGAAGGGTCGGTCGTTCTGATCTGCAATCCTACTGTTTCCTCGTCTTCTCGAATGAACTGACAGAGGAGGCTAAGCAGCGGCTGAAAGTCATGAAAGAGTCCAATGACGGATTCTATATTGCTGAGCAGGATTTGCTTATCAGGGGGCCTGGTGAGTTGACCGGAACCAAGCAATCAGGCTACCTCAAGCTTGCCTATGCATCCCTCACTGACGATCTTCCCCTCATTGAAATAGCTCGTGATGAAGCTGACCGAATCCTTGCCGTCGACCCTGGTCTTCTAAAACCCCAGCTCTCATGCATCAGGGATGTACTGAGGGTTGCCCCTCCCTTCAATCAGGAAGGAAGTGAGGTGTAACTTGCACAGATTGGGACAATTCCCTATCATCAGATGCATGAGGCACATGATATGCGAATAACCGGAGGAATCTATCGAGGAAGGACCGTGGCATGCCCACCTGGAATTATCAGACCAGCGATGGATATGATGCGGGAGTCACTGTTCTCCATTCTGGGTAATTTGGACGGCAAGAGCTGGCTTGACCTGTTCACCGGCAGCGGTTGCGTCGGTATCGAGGCAGCAAGCCGGGGTGCAAGCCTTGTCCATCTGGTGGAGAAAGACCGGCAAAAGAAGGCAACCATCATGGGGAACATCAGCATGGTCGAAAGCGAGATAAAGCTCTTTATGGCTGATGTAAGGCGCTTTATCCCCACTGCAAAGATGCAGTACGACATCGTCTATGCCGATCCTCCATTCCCAATGCAGGGAAAGGTTGACCTTGCAAAGGCAGTGGACAAACAGAAGCTCCTCAGACCGGGAGGTTTGTTCATCATCCACTACCCCTCTGAGGAGAAGAACCAGTGGCCGGAAACGGTAGGAGACTTGATCTGCTACGACCAGAGAAAATACGGGAGAAGCACTCTCCGATTCTACAAAAACACCCAGGACGAGGAACGCTCAGATGTATGAGGACCTGATTACCATTGACTCACAGAACATAGCACACAGTACCTTCACCACCTACAGCTATGAGACCGACTGTTACAGCGATGCAAGGCTCGCGTACTACTTCCAGGTAGTCCAGGAGGCAGCGGGAATGCATGCCGCCAGTAGGGGATGTTCCATTCCCCAGATGCACAAGGAAGGGAAGACCTGGGTCATAACCCGCAGCAGCATGGACGTGTTTCGCTATTCCCACTGGCCTGAGACAATTCGCGTGGAGACATGGGCCCAGGAGCCGATCAGGCTCCATCTCCCTCGTGTAGTACGTGCTTATGATGTACAAGGCAACCTACTCTTCCTTGCAAAAACCTATTGGGCAATTCTGGACCTGGAGCGAGGACGTCCCCAACGACCGAAGGACATGTCGCTGCGTATCGGCTTACCCCCCGAAGATGACGAGGAACACACCCTGGATCTACGCCTTGAAAACAACAACCATGGACAGCATGAGACACTGCAGCGGCTGAGCTCCTATGCACCAAACATTGCCTACCTCGACACAGATCGCAACCTTCATGTAAACAATATTTCCTACCTCTCCTGGGCTTTGGAGAGCCTTCCGTCAGATTTTCGTAACCGCTGCAAGGTCGCAAAAGTGGATATGTCCTTCCAAAGACAGACCTTCTTGGGTGAAGAACTCATGGTCTATACAGAGAGCAACGACCAAGATGCACTGCAACAGCAAGAACCGCTTTTGCATCATAGGATCGTACGGAAGGAGCGTGATGGGAGCGAAACGTTGGTATGGATTGGTTCAACTCGGTGGAATACCCGAGAGGCTCTTACATAAAGACCTTTCTCAAGGTAGGCTCCTTACCCAGCAATAGGCCGATGGACTCCTTCACCGGATAGTATCCCTGCTTTGAGTTTGCACTATAGTAGCAGTACCAGCAGGCCTCTTCCTTCTTGTAGTGCACATCACAGCTGACGATATACCGGCTTGCCCATCCCGTGGTGGGGGGGACCAAGACCGGGGAACGGAAGGATGGCTTGAAGGTAATCCCGTCACTGCTCTCCAGCTGTATCAGTACAGAGGCAGTACGAGAACGCGCTTTGTCCCAGTACATGGCACACTCAAAAGCGATGTATCCATCCTGGGCAGGCAATACCTTTATGCTGCCGACGGCCATGCTTCTGTATGCGTCGTCAGGATCGGGACTGAGCAAAGGATCCCCCTCATTGGCAAGTGCATAAGGCCCCTCAATGGTGCTGCCCAAGGCAAGGGCGAAATAGCGGCTGGTCTTCTGCTTGGTATCAGGAAGCAAGAGATGGCTTGCTCCAAAGTAGAGCCGATACCCTGCACTGTCCTTGATAATCTGTGGGCGGGATATCCTGGGTCGCTTCAACCCTTCTGAAGAGAAGGAGATCTCACGACTATCCAGAATGATTTTCGGTTCACTGAAGAGCACAAGATCACTGGAAGAACACATTTCAAAACGACTGTACTTGACCTTTTCCTGTTCCTTTCGCTTGAACCTTCCCTTCCTTAGGTTGGGCAGTGATGCATTGTGTTTCTCATAGATGAGATAATACACCCCATCTTCCTGATAGATGGAAGGAGAGTGGCCCCTGAGGGCGACCATCTTTCTCGGTTCCCAGCTGATTCCATTCTCACTGATGAAATGCTCGATTCCCACCCAGGTGTGGCCGAAAAGGTGCCACTTCCCGTCCGGGCTCTCCTCGGGAAACAAGAAAAACGGGTCACAGAGACGGGGCATGTACCAGATGCTTCTGATTACCGGTTCATCACTGAACGGATACCAGGAGATTCTTGAGAATGTGGAGATTCCCTGATCCATGGTATCAGTCCTCACGACGCCGCGGCTTTTTCTTCCTGTTGAAGAGTGGACTGAGATTCTCCTCAAGGTTGTACTTATTGTTCATCCACTTGATAATTCTGGAGTATACCCAGAAACTCCCCCCGATGCTCACCAGGAAGGTGAGTCCCAGCCAGAGCGGGATTAGGGAGCTGTTCGGGTCAACAAAACGGGTGATGAGCACAAAACAGATGATAAACAACACCATCATCAAGACGATGTTCAGTACGGTTGCCCCCAACATGAACCAAACAGTATTCATTTTCTTAGACATTGGCATCTTCCTTCGTATCAGTATGTTCGAACAGCAGACTCACAGCAAGGAGAATTCCACTGATCACCAGAGAAGCATCGGCGACGTTCCAGGTGGGCCATCGCTCGAAGCCAAGGAATCCATAGACCTTCACGCTGATGAAATCCACCACCCGGAAGCTCCTAAAAATACGGTCGATCAAATTTCCAATCCCTCCACCCAGAAAGAGTGCAAGCACCCAACGGTGGAACACAGTGAGATGGATCCTCTTAGAGAAGTATACTACACAGACCGAGACCACCAACAGTACAGGAACAATGATGAAGAAGAGAATCTTCACCACGACAGGGAAACTGTCTCCCATGCTGAATGCAATGGCAGTATTTCTCACATGCACAATTGCCAGAAAATCCCCAAGATAGCGAAAGCCGATTGTATTCTCTGGGATGGTGGCGACAACCCACGCCTTGGAAAGCTGATCTGATACAAGGATGAACAGCGTGAGCAAGAGGGGGATGAATCTGCTGGAATATTTTTGTGCCATGGTGTTGACTATACTATAAGCCGGTTGGGTTGGCAATAAAACAAACCTTGAGGTCAAACTTCTCCTTCAGATGTGCTGAAAGCGCCTGCACCCCGAAGATTTCACTCTGGTAGTGGCCTCCCCCGATCACGGTGATTCCTGCCTCCATTGCATCGTGGTAGATCTGATGCTCCACCTCCCCGGTGATGAAGCAATCCAAACCGTCAGACAGTGCTGCATGGACATCACTGCTGGCGCCTCCACTGACAATCCCCACACTCTTGATCGGTGTATTCCGGAATGGAAGAATCTGTGGAGTTTCAAAGCCAAGCGTCCTCGCAATCCAATCGGTATTTTTGGGCTGTGCAAACACTCCCTTACAGCCGATCATTGTCCCCTTGTAAGAAGCAAACGGCTCGATATGCTGGAGACCAAGACGATCAGCCATTACCGCATTGTTTCCTACCACAGGATGGGCATCCAAGGGAAGGTGTGCAACATAGAGGTCAAGATTCCCATCCAACAGCGTTTTGATCCGGTTGTAATGGGTACCACTAACAGGAAGAGGAGTTCCCCAATAGAGACCATGATGGGTGATTAGCAGATCGGCTCCCTCTTGAATCGCTCTCTGGAAAGTAGAGAAGCAGGCATCAACGGCGAAGGCGACCTTGCCAACCTGTCTCTCAGGTCCCCCGACTACCAATCCATTGAGCGATCGATCCAAGCCTCTGAAGGATTCAACTTCCAGAAATACATCAAGATAGGTAACAAGTTCACTTCGTTTCATGTGTCCAGTATATAGAGTTGACACCTTTTGTTCCACCACCTATAGTTCCCACATGACTGACACAAAAAAGCGGGTTGGACCGCTGGCCTATGCAGAAGCTTCCTTCGATTTCGACCCCAATCTCATCCATGAATGTCGCCACTCTGCCAGTAGTGAGCAAATTGTGGGACAACCCCGGGCCCTGAGAAGCCTGGAAGTCGGTCTCAGCCTCCAGAAATCTGGATACAATATCTTTGTCAGTGGGGAGGCAACCAGCGGAAGACATGAAGCAGTCCGCTACTGTGCTGAACAAGCAAGAAATGATATCAGCGGGATACGGGATATTGTCTATCTCTACAACTTCAAGCAACCAGACAGCCCCTCAGCCATTGCTTTCAAGCCAGGAGAGGGTGAACTCTTCTGTGATGCATGCAGGGCGTTCAATCAGGATTTGCTTGCAATCGCACGTGAGAAGGAGCAGTTTCTCAAGAGAGCCTCCTCCCTGGTAGACCAGGTTGAACAACAATTTCCCGACCATCAGCAACTCTCCACCTACTTTGCCCAGCTTAGGGCAGACCTGGCCAGAGAGAGCGTGCATATCCAACATCTCGATGAGGAAGCGCTCAAGAGTGATCCCTTTGCAAGGAAATACCAAGCCAATCTCTTGGTCAATCATGCACAGACGAAAAAGCGCCCCCTCATTATTGAGTCCTACCCAACGTTCAACAACCTCTTCGGTTCCGTTGATAGTGATGAGAAAATCGCCCACCTGAGCCTCCACGCAGGATCTTTGCTTGAGGCTGCAGGAGGTTTTATCGTCATCGATGCTGAGAAACTTCTTGGGGAGAGTGGCCTTTGGGAGGCATTGAAACGCTATCTCGATGCCAATGCCTTGGCCTATGAAGGAGGCCTTGTCACCAAGGGAGAGCTGAAAAGCAAGGCGATCAGGCCACAGGTAGTTCCCCTTCCGATCAAGGTAATCCTCATCGGGAGTGAGGAGGTCTACGATATGCTCAGCGAGGAAGATGAGCGTTTCTTGACCCTCTTCAAGATCTGTGCCCAGTTTGACTATGCGATGGAACTCTCCAAGACCACCATCACCGAGAGCATTGCAACCCTGGAAACCTATGCAAGGAAACACTCCCTGCTTCCAATTGAGGATAGTGCATTCAGTCAGCTGTTGCGATATTCCTGCTGGTATGTGGAGTCACGCACCCATCTCACAACCCACTTCTCCTCTCTCTTTGATGTGCTAGAGGAAGCCCAGTGGTGGGCTCTGCACCAAGGAAAATCCTCTATTGATGGACAGCTTATCCTACGCGTGCATGAGGAGCGGGGATACATCAATGGGATCAGTGAGAGCAAAATCAATGAGGAGATACTCTCAGGGGATATGATCATCAGCCTAAGCGGAAATAAGATCGGGGTGGTCAATGGTCTTGCGGTCATGGACAGGGGCAGCGCTTCCTTTGGAACCCCTACCGTCATATCCTGTACCGCAAGCCCCGGTAATGAAGGTATTGTGAACATAGAACATGAGGCAGGGCTCAGTGGAGAGATCCACGACAAGGGACTGCTCATCCTGGAAGGATATCTACGCAAGCACTATGCCCGCACCTTCCCGCTCTCAATCTATGCGGGCATTGCCTTTGAGCAGTCCTATGCTGAGGTGGATGGAGACAGCGCTTCCTCAAGCGAGCTGCTAGCCCTGCTTTCAGCAATCGGTGAGCTGCCGGTACGGCAGGACATTGCGGTAACCGGGTCGGTAAACCAGATGGGTTTGATCCAACCGGTTGGGGGAATCAATGAGAAGATTGAGGGATTCTTCCGAACCTGTCTGGCCACTGGCCTGACAGGAAGGCAGGGAGTGGTGATCCCCAAGCAAAATGTCCGCAATCTTATCCTCCCCTATGAGGTTCTGGAAGCCATCAAGGAGAAACAGTTCTTCATCTACCCGGTAAGCACCATCGATGAAGCAATGCACATTCTTACCGGCCGCAGTGTCGGGTTGAGGAATGCAAAGGGCAACTGGAGTGCAGGTACGTTCAACTTTGAGATTGAGGATAAACTGAAACGGATGTACTTGGCAGTCTCCTCCAACAGGGGATAGTCCTACAGCCCTTTTTGGTACCAACTATACAGCATAATTCCCGTAGCGACCGCTACATTGAGTGAACCCTTTGTTCCACCCATTGCCAAGCTAAGCCTCCCCAATGAAGCCTCGCTGAGGGCAAGCAGAGCTGGGCTGACACCCAGCTCTTCTCCACCAATAATCCCAACACCCTCAGGGGGAAAGGGAAATCGGCTGAGTTCTGTGCCCCCTGTTTCCAAAGCAAAGATGGGCAGATCACTGATCCTGGATACAATCTCCGATTCACTCACTACCTCATAGTCCACGGTAGAGACACACCCCCTGCTGGTCTTTATAAGTCGTGGATGGTCCATTCTGGCACATCCTTCAAGCAGATATATTTTTTGCACGCCAAAGGAGTCTGCAGTGCGGAAGATGGATCCTATGTTGTAGGGGGATCGGAGTCTATCAAGCACCAAGATATGGGGTAAAACCGTACGGGTTGAGGCATCAAGATTCCCCTTCTCGTCAGTCATATCCCAGTCAGAGGGATCACTTCCCAGTACCCCCAGGAGATAGTAATGAATATCCTCCAGGAGGATAACCAAGTCTTTTCCTCTGCTCTCGTTCACACGAGAAGCAAGAAGTGAGAGATGCTCGCGATCCTCTGGAGCAACGACCTCAACAAACTGTCTCTCTGTAAAGAGTGAGAGCAATCCTGCCAGATATGCACTGTCGCGCTCTTCATCCTGGGCCAGTTGATGGAACAGACTTGCACACTTTCTTACACAGGTTCGACTTTTCAGGCTCCTAAGCTTCTTCAGGGTTATCATCGCTATCCTGCACCTGCGGGGGAGCAACCAAGATGGCGAACTCTCCCTTTACCGATGGTCTTGAGGCAAGCACTTCATGCACGTGCTCTGCGGTTCCTTGCAGGAACTCCTCAAACTTCTTGGTCATCTCGCGACCCACTACCACCTGACGTTCTGCAGCAAGCTCAGAGAGTTCCATGAGTGTCTTGAGAACCCTAAAGGGAGACTCATAGATAATGAATGCCTCACTTCTTGCCAACAACTCCTCCAGACGCTTCCTTCTTCTACCCTTCTTCGGGCTGAGAAAGCCTTCGAAGGTGAATGTCTTTCCTACATATCCGGCTACACTGACCAGTGCTGATTGTGCTGAGGCCCCAGGGATGGGAACCACAGCATATCCAGCGCTGCGAACCGCGCTCACAACCCGAGCACCTGGGTCGCTAATACCAGGGGTGCCTGCATCACTGACAAAGGCAACATCATTGCCCTCACTGAGCAAGCCGACAATACCCTTTGCTGAATTGCTCTCATTATGTGCGTGACAGGCGATCAGTCGTTTGCTGATACCATAGTGGGTAAGCAACTGCTGGGTGTGCCGGGTATCCTCGCAGGCGATTACTGAAACGCTCTTGAGCGTCTGTACTGCACGAAAGGTAATATCCTCAAGGTTTCCAATGGGTGTTGCCACCATATACAAGGTACTCATGAATGCAGTCTACACGCCTTTCAAGCCCCTTACAAGCCAACAGGTGTGGTCGTATTGGCCAGAGCTGTTGGTATTTTTTACCAAACTCGGTTGTATTTCACCCAATCGTAGGGTAAATCTACTGGAAAAATCCCATAAAGTGAAAGTTGGCACGCCTTCTGCATAGAAGTATATGTACCAAATAAACGCAAACAAACAGCCACCTGGTGGCGAAAGGAGACAATGATGCAGATGTTCAAGAGAATCGCCGATATCTTCAATTCCCACGTAAATAGTGCTTTGGACAAGCTTGAAGACCCGGCAAAAATGATCAACCTGATGATTACTGAACTGGAAGAGACCCAGAGCAAGGCTCGCTCCTCCATGGCCGCAAGAAAAGCCGAGCAGGCAAGCCTGCAGAGAGAAAAGGAAGAGCTTGAGAAATCCGCCCTTCGCTGGGAAGACCGTGCCAAGCTCGCCATCACCAATGGACGTGAAGACCTTGCCCGTGAGGCCTTGATCGAGAAGAACAATGCCAAGTCACGGATCAAGCGAATAGAGGAGCTTGAGGAGAACCTGAAGACCATCCTGGCAAGCCAGAGCAGCCAACTCACCCAGATTGCAGACAAACTCAAGGAAGTAAAGGACAAACAGCAGATCCTCGTCCAGAGAGCAAGAAGCGCAAAGGAGAAGAAGCAGGTTGCCGATACCTTGAAAAGCAGTGACAGCACCGACCTGGCCCGCAAGTTCAGTGAGCTGGAAAGCAAAATTGAACGCATGGAAGCCGATGCTGAGATGGCCGGTTACCATGGGACAACCAGTACCGCCGATGAGTTCAGCAAGTTGGAAAGTGAGAGTGAGATAGAAGCTGAGATGGAGCAGCTGAAGGCTTCCATGAACAAGAAGAAAGAGAAGGAGCAAAAGTGATGAATTACTATGACAGGACCCTCTACCGAGAAAGAAGGGGGATGATCCTGGGAGTTTTCCAGGGGCTGGCGACATGGTCGGGACTTCCCGTACTCCTGCTTCGCTCAATTGGGATCATCCTGCTCTTCACCGTCGGGTTTGTTCCCATGGTAATCGCCTACCTTGGCACAGCACTTATCCTTCCCTCACGTTGACATTCCATGACATGGATCGTATTTCTTCCTTGGACAGGGCATATGCCCTGTCCTTCTTATGAGAGCTGTTCTTGGTATTTCCTGTAGAGCCCCCGGAGCTGGTCGTAGGTCAAACTGAGCAACTTTGCAGCCTCTCTCTGGTTCCCTCCTGCTCGTTGCAACGCTTCTCTGAGGTAGACAACATCAAGTTCAATTCTGGCCTGTCCAAACTGAGAAAGATCCAAGGGCTTCTGTTCCTTTTCTTGTGTTTGCTGGAGTTCTCTCTCAGATGCAGATGAATAAGGATTCTCAAAAGGATTGAAATCAAGGGATTCAATCAGGGGAGAATCACTGCGGTAGACTGCACGCTCCACAACATTCTTCAGTTCACGTACATTTCCAGGCCATGGATAGGAGATAAGGGATTCCTGCACCTCATCTGAGAACTCCGGCATCTCCTTTCTCCCGCACTCCAAAGCCATCTTCGAGGCAAAGTAGGATGCAAGGAGCACGATATCCTCTCCACGCTCCCTGAGAGGGGGAAGAAAGAGCACCTCAAAGGAGAGCCGGTCCAGGAGATCCTCCTTGAACTTCCCCTCCTTACAGAGGGTGGGTAGGTCGGCATTGGTTGCCCCAATAATTCTGACATTCACCTCATGGGTAACAGAGGAACCGACTCGTTCATAGGTTCCATACTCCACAACACGCAGAATCTTCTCCTGTACCTCAAGGGGAATGAGCCCGATCTCATCAAGAAACAGGGTACCACCTTCTGCCTCCTCAAAGCGCCCTTTCCGGGTCTTCTGGGCACCAGTGAATGCTCCTTGCTCATAGCCAAAAAGTTCTGTCTCGATCAGGGAAGGAGGAAGCGCAGCACAGTTGACTGTCACCAGGCTTTGCTGCCAACGTGGGGAGAGAAAGTGCAACCTCCTGGCGGCAATCTCCTTGCCACTCCCCCGCTCTCCCACCAGGAGAACAGAACGGTTGACCGTTGCCGCTCTACTGAGCTTGCTCTGGAAGTCAAGGAAGACCTCGCTCTCTCCCAGAGGCTGTTGGTTGTACCCCCCTTGCATGGACTCCATGAGCCACTCCTTGTTGGTAAATTTAGCCATCCTTGGTAGGATTTGCCAGAACCAGAGTAGCACAACCAAACAAACAAGAAAAGCAGAGAAGCCCCAATCCTTGACAAAATGGTGATTTATCAAAAATTTACTGGATATTTTAGAGTTGGCACGGATTGTGCATCTATACTGATAGAAACAGAGATGGTACTACTACCTAAGGAGAGAAACTATGGGAGTTTTTTCAAGATTCTTGGATATTGTGAATGCAAACATCAACTCACTGCTGGACAAGGCAGAAGATCCTGAAAAGATGATCAAGCTGATGATGCAGGAGATGGAAGATACCCTCATTGAACTCAAGAGCTCCTGTGCCGCAAAGATGGCCAGCAGGGCAAAGACCGAACGTACCTACAAGGAAGCACTCAGCGCTGTAGAGCGCTGGCAGAGCCGAGCAGAGCTTGCAATCAGCAAGGGCCGCGAGGATTTGGCACGTGAGGCACTGCTTGAGAAGAAAGAGGTGAAAGCAACCCTTGACCGACTCAAGGAAGAACTTGGCACCTACGATGAAGTGATCAAGACCGCCAAGAGTGAGATCAATCAGATTGAAGACAAGCTTGCAGCGGTAAAGCAGAAATACCAGATGATGGTCGAGAGGGCAAAGCGAGCCAGAGAAGAGCAAGCTGCCCAGGAGACACTCAGGCGTGCAAGCGAAGGCAATACCCTGCACCGCTTCAATGATATGGAAGAGAAGATCGACCGGATGCAGGCTGACAATGAGCTGAACCGCCGTGGCTCTACCCTGGACGAGAAATTCCGTGACCTCGAAGAGATGGATGACATCGATGCTGAGATCGAAGAATTGCGTAAGCGCGCAGGTCTGTAGGGGAGGAGCAAGGCATGGAAGCAATTTGGATTTTGACCGTCATATTCACCTTCATCATTGTCGTATCCACCCTCGACCATCGCTATACGTTGCGAAAGAAGAAAATCGAGGCAGCCTTGCGGATGCGTGAGATGGAGATGGGCTACCCACCTGGGACCTACAGTGACACCAAGTATCAGAAACGCAAGAAAGGAAAGAACTCTGAAGTCAACTTTACTGAGTGGCGACAGGGAACAAACAGGGCAGAACTGAGAAAAGGAATTGATGAATTGCAGGATCGTCTTGCAAATCTTGAAACAATAATGCACAGCCGGAAAGATAGTTCTGAAGGCTTACAAGATAAGGAATGAAAGGAATGACTACTATGGCTACCAAACGATTGTACAGATCCCCTCGGGGAAAAATTTTCGGGGTTTGCACCGGTCTTGCCGAGTGGAGGGACCTCCCCCCTGACCCGGTTCGCCTGATTGTATTTCTTGTGGTGCTTGCCACCGGTATTTTCCCGGGTGCACTGATCTACCTCCTTGCTGCACTCATCATACCGATGAGTCCAGAAGGCTCCTACCAGGCATCGCATATCTATGCAGATGACGAACCCGATACGAGCGAAGAGGAGCTGAAGGCCGAATACGAACGGCTTAAGAGAAAAGTGGAAAAAATGGAAAGCGAGATGTTCAACAAGGAACGCGACTGGGACGACCGTTTCCACCAAGGAAACTGATATGCTGAAAGACACCAAGGCCAATAAGATTTTTCTGATCATCCTGGTGATACTCCTTGCCCTCTCCTTCTCCCTTTTCAAGGGATGGGAGAGACGGGGAATTACTCAGCGGGGGGAACAGATAATTGCCTTCAACGAGGGAGATTCCCTCTCGGTATCAACCATCAGCAATGACATTATCATCTCAGTGGATGAACAGGCCAAGGAGGCAACCATCTCGCTGGGAAGCCATGATGATGAGGAGCTTGAGGTATCCAAGCATGGATCATCACTTTCTGTTACTGTTCGTCCCATCAAACGCTGGTTCCTTCGCTTCTTCAGCTATACTGCAAGCCCCTTGGTCGTTACCCTGCCAAGTGGAAACCTAGCGAGGCTGGAGGTATCCTCCACCAGTGGGGATATTACCCTGATGCACCCCATGCAGGCAACTGACTTGAAGATCAGAGGGGTCAGTAGTGAGGTGGATTTTCTCACCCTCCAGGTAGCAGACCAATTGGAAATAGGAACCACCAGCGGAGATATCTCTGGAAAAGAAGTCTCCTCTCGTGGAGAGGTTACGATATCCTCAACCAGTGGTGGTGTAGAGATCCAGCGTATTACTGGGCCAAAGACCATACTGAGAAGTGTAAGCTCAGAGGTTGAGGCAGGTATCATCCTCTCCACTGGTAATACAATTGAGGCAAAAACCACCAGCGGGGAGATTGAGCTTGACCTTCGCTCCAGCAAAGACATCGAGATAACAGCAACCACCGTCAGCGGTTCGATAGAATTCAATGACCAGAAGCAGGAAGGAAGTGAGGCAACAATCAAGATGGGAGATGGCAGCAATACGATACAACTCGCATCGGTAAGTGGTGCGATTGATGTGTTATATTGATGAAACTCTTATCATAGTACTGGGCAGGATGGAACGATCCTGCCTTTATTTTTAGACATTTTCCCTTTTTCATCATGGTTTTTCCTTTTTCTCTCCCAAATCATGTTGTACCATGAGCGTACCATTACTATCGGAGGATACATCATGGGAACAAAGCGAAAATCACTACTGGTGATTGCCCTATTCATCCTGCTCATCGTTAGTCTGACTGGATGTGAAACGGTCATGGCAATTCTGGAAACGCCCATTTTTCCACAATACTACACGAACGAACAAGGCGTTGCCTCTATAACAAACCCAGAACAGATCTTTACGGTAAAGATCTCTGATCCATTGATCTTGGAGATTCCCATCGCTCGATCCGGCCACTATGAGTTCATCAACATGGAACATCCGGACATCCTCCTCTACATGGGACTCTACAGCAAGGACATCACTAGGAAGGATATCATTGCTGAGAACATCATTGGGGACAAACCAATGGATAGGTTGACAGCATATCTTGAAGCCGGTGAATCCTACCTGGTGGGTATCGGGACTCTCTCAGATAACCTACTGGGACGCTATGGATACTTCCAGTTGAAACAGGTGGAAGGACCAAAGAGTGTTGAACCAGTACTGACCAAACCTGTTGAGAAGAAAACAGTACCTATCCAGGAGGAGAAAGTGGAACCTGTGGCACTCCCTCCAGAACCAGTGGAAAGCCCGGTACTGTATATCACCAATCCTGAAGAACCCTTTACAGCAAAGATTACCGATACACTGGTATTCGGGATCTCTCCATCAGCAACAGGAAGATACGATCTTATCAATCTCGACCACCCCGACTCCCTCCTCTATATGGCTCTCTTCAGCATGGATGAGGATGAGGATGAGGCACTTGCTGAGAATGTGACAGGAGATGAAGTACTGGATCGTCTTTCCACCAACTTGGTTGGCGGAGAGTCCTACCTGGTAGGAATTGGTGTCTTTGACAAGGATCTGATTGGGAAAGAAGGTAGTTTCCTTTTGCAAAGAGCTGATGAGGAGGAAGTCATTCCCCCACCGGCTACCGAGCCGGTACCCTTGACCGATCCTGTAAAATTCAAGGATGTTGACGAGGCTTCCAGCACCTCAACCGTCAGTTTCCAAGACCCATCCAAGGCCGAGGTAACTGCACGTGAGATGGCCCCATTCAGAGATAGTTCCGAGCAATCGAAAAACATCCTCAGCGGTACCATTAGTGGGGTACTTACCAAAGAGAACAGTCCCTATCTAGCGAAGGGACGAATCACCGTAGCCGATGGTACTTCATTGATTGTTGAGGACGGTGTTGTCATTCGCATGGCAAAGGACAGTTTCCTTGAAGTGAAGGGAACACTCGAGACACGGGGAAAACCAGGACAAGAAGTGGTATTTGTGGGAGAGAACCCCTCTGAATCAGGCTTCTGGGCCCATATCAAGTTCCTTGGTGACAGTACAGGAATGCTGCAAAGCACCCGCATTATTGGATCCGGTGCACAACAAGTTGTAGAAGGAGGATGGAGAAAATCCTCTCTGATTCTCAGTGATAGCGCACAGGTTACCTTGGTCGATTGTGAAGTTGCTGGCGGAACTGAAAGTGGTATTGAGCTCTTCAAAACTGCCAAGGCTGACATCAGCAGTACCACATTTAAAGATCTCGACGTTCCCGTGATTTTGCATGATTTGAGTGCAGTTCCAACGAGAATGGTTGGAAACCGGTTCATCAATCTGAAAGAGTATGGGGTACGCGTGACAAACGATGTAGTAAGAAAAGGCACGCATGCCACCTTACGGTACACAAACAACTTGCCATACATCTTTACTCAGTTGCGTATCGATGAGGGTGCTACGTTGGATATTGAACGCTTCACCTCGCTCAAGTTCAAGGATAACGGCCAGTTGCTCGTGCAGGGTACCCTCAATGTCCAAGGACAGTCTGACTATCCGGTCATCTTCACCAGCTACACTGATGATGTGGCCTTTGATACCAACAATGACGGAAAGGCAACCAAGCCCTCTCAAGGAGCCTGGGGAGGATTACTGTTCACCGAATCTGCTGATGGCAATCTGGACTATGTGAGCATCCGCTACGCAGGAGGTGACCGTGTATACTCCGGGGCATGGAGAAAGGGAGCTGTCTTGGTTGGCAATACCGCAACTCCCCGTATTACAAACAGCGAGATCATCCACAGCAAGGGATGTGCAGTAATGCTCTTGGAGCAAGCGAAGCCCACCATCACCAATACCACCTTCAAGGATTCCCAATATCCTATTGAGGTATCTGATGCAAAGGCTTTGACTGGATCACTCAAGAACAACTCCTCTATTGAAATGGAGTACAAAGCAGTACACCTCAATATCTCCACTATCCCAAGAGGAAGCTCAGTGACCTTGCAGAATTGGGATAACCTTCCCTATGTTGCAAAGACTGTAGACGTACGAGACAGCGGTCGTCTTACCTTGAATCCTGCCGTCACGCTGAAGATGCAGGGAAACAGCTCCCTGAATGTTGAAGG
Organism: Sphaerochaeta sp.; assembly: GCA_050252715.1. Classification (GTDB taxonomy): domain Bacteria; phylum Spirochaetota; class Spirochaetia; order Sphaerochaetales; family Sphaerochaetaceae; genus Sphaerochaeta. Next base: position 19,761 of record JBFWKK010000001.1, read on the forward strand.
GTCCTTGGTAACAAAGGGATCAGAAGATTATCCTGTAACCATCACCAGCTATCGTGACGATGTCTCAGGAGATAGCAATGGGGATGGAGAGAATACAATACCAGGAAGAGGAGACTGGATTGGCTTGGTCTTCAAGAACGAAGGCAAGGGTGAGATAAATTACACCCGTATCTATTGGGCAGGAGCTCAGACAGTCGTATCCGGTGCATGGAGAGAGGGTTCATTCATCCTCGCAGACAATGCTTCAGCAACCATCGACCACAGTGTCATTGCAGAGAGCAAGAATACTGCACTACTCCTTTGTGACAACGCTTCGGCATCACTCTCCTACTCCACCATAAGGGATACCGACTGGGTAATGAGAATTGCTGATTACAGAGCCATGCAGAACTCCTTGGGCAACAATTCCTACCAGAATATCCTGCATGAGGGTATTAAGCTTGACGTACATGATGTGCCTTCTGGGTTGTCGATCAATCTGATCTCCCAGGATTACCTTCCTCTGGTTTCAGGAAGCATCAACATCAAAGAGGGTGCAAGCGTGACCATTCTTGGTGGCACCTACTTGAAGATGGAGGGGGACAGTTACATCTCCAACAGCGGCACGCTCGATATCCTGGGAACAGGGAGCACCCCGGTAATCATCACCAGCTACAAGGATGATCTTCGCAATGATACCAATGGGGATGGCAATGCAACAAAGCCAAATGCAGGAGATTGGGTCGGCATTATCTACAATCCTGGGTCAACTGGTACCATTGATGCTAGCAAGATCATGTATGCCGGGGCCCAAAAGGTAGTAAGTGGAGCTTGGAGAAAGGCTACATTCATCACCCTGGGCAGTACCAAGCCATTGTTTAGAAATGGGGAGATTCTGCACAGTGCTGGAGATGGGATCCTGGTCCTCGACCAAGCATCGCCAACCTTTGGGGATCTTCGCTTCACCGACATTGCTGGAGTGAATATCAACAAACAGTAAGTTGGTGTGTAGGGAAACGGGCTGCTGCCTTAGGGGTGGCAGCCCTTCTTCTTTCTGCACCAGTATGGCTTGTTACTCGGCTCACTACTTGTCATAATCACGTATCTGTAGGTAGCATATGCCTATCCAAGGAGGCCCCGTGGAACGAAGTGAACGCATCCTCTATGCTCTACTCATCGTACTCATAAGCTCCCTCATGCTCATAGCCATGGTCCTTGAGGGTCCACTCACTGTCTTACAGAATACCCTACGTCTGCAGACTCACGCTGCTCGACTGATTAGTGACTTTACCTTGTTCGGGGTAGGGACTGCCATGTTCAATGCAGCCTCCGTGGGATTGCTTGCCTTGATCCTTGTGTTCCATGCATCGGTCAGTCTCTCTGGTCCTACCATCAGTGCAATTCTGACCATGATGGGTTTCTCCTTCTTCGGCAACACGTTGCTCAACAGCATTCCCCTCATCGGTGGAGTCTGGCTTGCAAGCAAGCTTGCACGCAAAACGTTTGGTTCCTACAGCTTGATCGCTCTCTTCTCCACTGCTCTGGGGCCCTTGGTGACCTACCTGATGTTCTCCACCGACCTACCGCTTTCGCTTTCCATTCCCCTCGGCCTTGCCGGAGGGCTTGCCGCTGGATTCATCCTCCCTGCAGTTGCCGGTGCAATGCTGCAACTCCACCAAGGCTACAACCTATACAACGTTGGCTTCAGCTGTGGGTTCATTGGGCTCTTTGCAGCAAATATACTGGTGGCAGCAGGAAAAATGAAACCCATTGCAATTACCTGGAATCAGGAGTTCTCCCTCCCGCTCTTTCTGGTCATACCACTTTTCTCCTTGCTCATGATCGTGACAGCTTTTTTCATCGAGAAACCAAAACAGGGATTGCTCGGTTTTCTGGAGATACAGAAACTCTCAGGTCGTCTCCCCTATGACTTCCTGGATACCGGTTATACTGCCGGCACCTTTTTGAATGTCGGGGTCCTGGGCCTCTTGTTCTGGCTCTACCTCGTTGTCATTGGAGCCCCAATCAACGGTCCAACCATCGGAGCCCTATTCACCATCATTGCCTTTGGGGGATTCGGAAAAACCGTCAAGAATACATTCCCCGTTGCCTTGGGAGTAGTACTCTCTGCTCTGCTCTTCTCCAAGTCGCTGGTTGCGCCCGGCCCGCTCCTTGCAACACTTTTCTCCACAACACTTGCTCCAATCGCCGGCCAGTTTGGTTTTCTTGCCGGCATCCTGGCAGGATTCCTCCATCTTGTCATGGTAGAGGTTACCGCTTCCTGGCATGGTGGACTTGATCTCTACAACAATGGATTTGCCGGTGGATTGACAGCCAGCCTGTTCGTAGCCATCCTGCAATGGTATAAGACCAACCGACCTGAGGAGGATTTTACCGAATGAAACGGAAAGAATTATTGGGACGATTGATCGGGGAGGTGACCAACTTTCTCCTGGACGGCAATCCACTACGTTTGGTGGTCTCACTCCATCAGGAGGAGGATGGTGCACATCTTACCTTCTTCGATGACAAGAAGCGAAGTGACGAGGAACTCAAGCGCATCAACAAGGCACTGCACCCAAAGCATGAACGACCTGAACTTGCCGAGTACTATGGGCTGATGGCCGGTCACGATGTCACTTGGGATTCCCGACTGAAGCTTATAGGCTGGCAGATCAAACACGCAGATGTCGATAACTCAGATAGTGGACTGCGTATTGACCTCTGGCTCGGAAGTGATGCATTCAATCCAGAGAAATTTTCAATCGGAGAGAAGAAAAGCAACAAATAGCTGGTATTTACCCTACATTATGTTGCATAATTTCAAGTGAATACTGTTTTTGTTGCATATTCATGCATAAAGTGTTGCATAAATTTCCAGTATCCGGTATTATCCCTACAATTTAAACTACTGGAGAACCTATGGATACAAGCTTTCTGCTACTAGAGGACGGGACCCTTTTCACCGCTGTTGGATTCGGTCAACCTGCTCCCCTGCTTGGTGAGCAGGCACCCATCGCAGAGGTGGTATTCAACACCAGCATGACTGGATACCAGGAAATATTGACCGATCCCTCCTACCATGGGCAGTCGATCGTAATGACCTACCCGCACATTGGGAACTATGGGTGTGAAACCTCCTTTGAAGAGCATATGGGTCTGCAAAAGCCCATCAGTTGTACGGCAATGATTATCCGATCCCTGTATACAGGCCCTCTTCCACCAAAGAGGGTCTCTTTACATGCCTATCTTCTTGCACAAGGAATTGTAGGACTGAGTGAAGTTGACACCCGTTCCCTGACCATTCATATCAGGAACCATGGTGCACAGAAAGCGATTATCTTTCGGTCAGCGGAAAAGACACCCTCACCTGCACAGAAAGCGTATGCACTCTCTTTGATCAAAGCATACCCATCGGTCAGTGAGCTGGACCTTATTGAGGGGGTAAGCAGCAAAGAGATACGAAAAGACCCCCCATTGCCTTCCCTCCCAACCAATCCAATATTTCGTTTCGCTGTAGTGGATTTTGGAATAAAACGCTCCATTGTGCATGAGCTCTATACACGAAATGTAGCCGTTACCCTATTTCCTCCAACAATCCAGTCAGCAGAGATACTTCAATCTGGTTGTGATGCGATGTTACTTTCCAACGGTCCTGGAGACCCCCAACGATTGCATGGGGCCATTGCAATGACACAAGAGATCATTGGTGCAGGACTTCCTGTCTTTGGCATCTGCCTCGGACACCAGCTTATCACCTGGGCTCTGGGCGGCACTACCAAGAAGATGAAATACGGACATCATGGGGGAAACCACCCAGTGGTGGACACACAAAGTGGCTCATGCTTTGTCACCAGCCAGAACCACAGTTATGCAAGTGATGAAGCACATCTCCCTGATTCTGTGACCGTCTGGTTCAGAAATGCAAACGACAACTCCATTGAAGGCCTGTTCAGCAATGAAAAGCCAGTGAGCTGTGTACAGTTCCACCCCGAGGCAGCCCCCGGGCCACATGATGCAACCTGGATTTTCGACCGGTTCATTGAGATTACAGAGGAGAACAAGGCATGAGTGCAAGAAATGACATCAAACGGATCCTGGTAATCGGAAGCGGTCCTATCGTTATCGGGCAAGCCTGCGAGTTTGACTACAGTGGTACCCAAGCAGTAAAAGCTTTGAAGGAAGAGGGGTATGAGGTCATCCTCCTGAATCCTAATCCTGCAACGGTCATGACCACTGCGGGCTTGGCTGATCATATCTATCTCGATCCTCTCAGGGTGGAGTATGTTGAGCAGATATTTCAACGGGAAAGACCGGATGCAATCCTCACCACCATGGGAGGTCAGAGCGGGCTCAACTTGGCCTTGGAGCTTGAGGAAGCTGGATTGCTTAGCCAGTATGGGGTGGAGGTTATAGGATCTTCAATCAAATCCATCAAACTCGCAGAAGACCGCGGTGCATTCAAACATGTCATTGAAGGGTTGGGTCTACAGAGTGCAAAGAGTGCCATTGTCCACAGCATGGAAGAAGCATTGGCGTTGCAAGAGGAGTTCCCCTTCCCCTTGATCATCCGACCCTCCTATACCCTTGGAGGGATGGGGGGCGCAATCGCCTACACCATGGAAGAGTATCCAACCCTTCTTGAACATGCTCTGGAAACAAGTCCAACCCATGAAGTTCTCATCGAGGAGTCGCTGATCGGGTGGAAGGAATTTGAGATGGAGGTGATGCGTGATAGAAATGACAACGCTATCATTGTCTGCTCCATCGAGAACATCGACCCCATGGGTGTACATACCGGGGACAGCATGACCATTGCACCAATTCAGACACTGGATGAGAGAAGCTACCAGAAGATGCGCTCTGCATCCATAGCAATCCTACGTGCAATTGGTGTTGACTGTGGTGGCAGCAACGTACAGTTTGCCGTACACCCTGAAACAGGGAGGATGGTGGTCATTGAGATGAACCCCCGCGTCTCACGTTCTTCAGCTCTTGCCAGCAAGGCAACAGGATTTCCCATTGCCCGCTGTTCAGCCAAGCTGGCTGTTGGATATACCCTGGATGAGGTGCTCAACGAAATAACCGGTCAGTCCGTCTCCTGCTTTGAACCGGTGCTCGACTACTGTGCTGTGAAAGTACCTCGCTTTGAGTTGGAGAAGTTCCCACTTCCCCTCTCTGCACTAGGCACCCAGATGAGGAGTATCGGGGAGGCTCTGGCACTGGGAAGAACTGCCTTGGAGGCCTTGAACAAAGGAATCAGAAGCTCGGAGAGAAAACTGGAAGGACTTTGCAATCTCATAGAACTTGGTCTTTACAGCGCAGAACAGGTTTCCCAATTTCTCACCAGTGCACACCCACTACGCCTGCTTGCCGCCTACACCACCCTCTGCATGGAAGGTTTGAAGGCTCTTCCCCGCATTCAGGAGGTTACGGGTTTCGAGCCTTGGTTTCTCGACCTTTTGGTGCAACAACGAGCTCTCGAACAGGAGATCAGATTCCACCTGGACCAAGAGACATTGCTCAAAGCAAAGCAAGCGGGAATGAGTGATGCCTACATAGCATTGATCACAAGACGGAAGGAAGAGGAGATCGAGCGTCTCCGCTACGCCTACGAGATGCATCCGGTGACCCACCATGTCGATACCTGTAGCGGTGAGTTCGACGCACTCACCCCATATCTCTACACCACCTACGGAGAAACGGAAGAAGCCCCTCCTCTAGGAGAACAGGCAGTTGTGATACTCGCAAGTGGACCAAACAGAATAGGACAGGGCCTTGAGTTCGATACCTGCTGTACCCTCGCCAGTCTCGCCTATCGAAAACTTGGGCGAAAGACCATCATGGTCAACAGCAATCCTGAGACGGTATCCACTGACTACAATATCAGTGACCGTCTCTACCTCCAGGGGCTTACAGGGGAAGAGGTGAAGGAGATACTGCGCCATGAGCAGACCCAACGTGTAGTTGTACAGCTTGGCGGCCAGACCCCCTTGAATCTGGCACCAACCCTCACGCTATCAGGAGCCAAACTGGAGGGAACCGATCTGACTGGACTCCTGGATGCAGGGGACCGGGGAAAATTCTCAGCCTTGGTAAAGAACCTTGGGCTGCGACAACCAAAAAACAAGGCTGCCACCAAGGAGGATGAAATTCTGCGGTTTGCCCAAGAGATTGGGTTTCCTGTCTTGATACGACCTTCCCATGTTCTGGGAGGAAGAGGCATGTACATCGTTTACGATGAGGAAGGACTTGCCTCACTACCTCCTGTTGAGGTCAGTGAAGAGGCACCGGTGCTGGTTGACCAGTTTCTTGAGGATGCCTTTGAGTATGACCTTGATGCCGTCTGTGATGGAGAGAGTCTCTACATTGGAGGCATTCTCCAGCACATTGAAGCTGCCGGAATCCATAGCGGAGATTCAGCGGCGGTGTTCCCTCCCTATAAGAGCACCCCAGCTCTTCTTCTAGAGATGCAGGATTGGGCACATAAGCTAGCCATAGCACTGCAGGTAAAGGGATTGATGAATATCCAGTTTGCAGCAAAGGATGGAGAACTCTACCTTATCGAGGTCAATCCCCGCGCATCACGTACCGTACCATTTATCTGCAAAACGAGTTCAGTTGACCTTATTGAGGTTGCAATCAGGATATGGGAAGGGCAAGACCTCTATAAGCAAGGCTTGGTAAAGAAGAAAGGGGCAAGAGCTCTGGGAACCTGCAAGGTCGGTTGGGCGGTAAAGGAAGCTGTATTCAGTTTTGACCGATTCAGCAATGTGGACCCCGCGCTGGGACCAGAGATGCGTTCAACCGGAGAGTCCATTGGATTGGGAAAAACCTTTGGAGAAGCCTTTGCAAAGAGCCAGATCAGCAGTGGAAACCGCCTTCCTGTTTCCGGGAAGGTATTCATCAGCGTGAATAAGAAGGACCGCAATACAATACTGCCAGTAGTGAAGAAACTCGTCTCCCTTGGTTTCAGCATTGCAGCAACACAAGGAACAGCTGCCTATCTCTATGAACAGGGGATCCTCACAGAGGTAATGCAGAAAGTACATGAGGGGAGACCCAATATCACAGACTACCTGCAAAAGAAGCAGATTGCCTTGGTCATCAACACCCCGATGGGATTCCATGCTCACCAAAGCGATGATGAGATCAGGAGTATTGCGATGCGTATGAAGATACCCTATACCACGACAACGAGCGCAGCGGTAGCTGCTGTGGAGGCAATCGAATACCTGCAAAAGAAGCAGGTCGTTGTACGGGAATTGCCGTCATAAGGGGCAATTGCCTTTTGGACTTCTATCGTATAGTATGGGAATACTTTCTTAAGGAGACCTAAAGGGACCGACTATGGCAGAAGAAGTATTTTCCCAACGAACAACTACCTGTGGATCACTGACAAAGGCTGACAACGGCGCTACAGTGGTGCTCAACGGCTGGGTACACCGTGACAGAAATCATGGTGCCCTGCATTTCATCAATCTCCGTGACCGCTACGGTATCACCCAGGTGGTGGTAGATGATGATGCCAGCAAGGAACTCCAGGAGGTTGCCAATGCATTGCACTTGGAGTACTGCATTGCAGTAACCGGTGTAGTCCGCCTCAGACCTGATTCCATGGTAAATCCTGATATGGTGACCGGAGAGATTGAGGTAAAGGCTGAGAAGATTGAAATACTCAGCACGTGTGCACCGCTTCCTTTCCAGATTGATGATGGCAATGAACCGAGGGAGGACCTCAGGCTCAAATACCGTTACCTTGACCTCCGCACCCAGGGAATGCAAAAACGAATGAAGCTTCGCCATGACTTTATTTTTGCATGTAGAAAATTCCTCACAAGCAGGGATTTCTATGAGATCGAGACACCAACCATGATCAAGAGCACCCCAGAGGGTGCACGTGACTTTTTGGTGCCAAGCAGAAACTACCCTGGAAAGTTCTACGCACTTCCCCAGAGCCCACAGCTTTTCAAGCAAATCCTGATGGTCGGGGGGATGGACAAATACTTCCAGATAGCCCGCTGTTATAGGGATGAGGATGCACGTGGGGACAGACAGCTTGAATTCACCCAGCTTGATTTGGAAATGAGCTTCGTAAAGCGTGACGATGTACTCTCCCTGATGGAGAACCTCTTTTCCTCGGTGTTCAAGGAAGTCATGGACTATGATCTTCCATCACAATTCAGGAGACTCAGCTACCATGACGCAATGAATACCTACGGCTGTGATAAGCCAGATCTCCGCTTTGACGTTCCCCTCTCTGATGTGAATGATCTTGCCCAGAGAAGCAGTTTCACCACGTTCAAGGAGATTGTCAGTCAAGGTGGTTATGTAAAGGCCCTTGTTGCACCAAAGAGTGAAACCGTTGACTTTTCCCGCAAATACATCACCAGCCTCGAGGACGCCGCAAAAGTGTATGGTGCCCAGGGTCTGGCATGGATCAAGGTAGGGGAAAACAACAGTTTCACCGGTGGGGTAAGCAAATTCTTTGTTGGTCTTGAAGACGAGCTCGCCCAGAAGCTGGATGCAAAAGAAGGAGATATGATCCTCTTTGTTGCCCATCAGGACTGGAAAAAGTGCTGTGCCAGTTTAAGTGCTGTACGCACAAAACTTGGAGCGGATTTGAGCCTCAGCCGGGGTGGCTTTGCCTTTTGCTGGATTGTTGACTTTCCCCTCTTTGAGTACAATGAGGAAGAAGGCCACTGGGAAGCTGCACACCATATGTTCAGCATGCCGCAGGCAGAATACCTTGAGACCCTTGAGTCTGACCCAGGCAGCGTAAAGGGAGATCTCTACGACTTGGTCCTCAACGGCTATGAGGTAGCTAGTGGCTCCATCCGTATTCACGATGTGGAGCTGCAGAAGCGAATCTTCCGCATCTGCAACTTCGATGACAAGACTGCTGAGGAACGCTTTGGCTTCCTGCTCAACGCATTCCGTTACGGTGCTCCCCCCCATGGAGGTATCGCACCAGGTGTTGACCGTATGGTAATGATCATGGCTGAAGAGAGCTCAATCCACGAGGTTATTGCATTCCCCAAGAATACTGCGGGAATTTCACCGATGGATGACTCTCCTTCACTGGTTGACCAAAAGCAGCTTGATGACCTGCATCTGATCGTCAAGTATCCTGAGCCAAAAGCATAAACGGTGAACCCCGGGTAATTCCGGGGTTTTTCTTGCCAAGGAGGAACACCGAGCGAAGGTGTGAGTACTACAGATGAAAAAGAACCTTGCCTTACGCGTATCCTATCTCAATATTTTCGGCAATATTGTACTTGCAATAAGCAAAACCACTATTGGTATTGTTGCCCACTCTGTGGCTCTCGTGAATGATGGGATCAACAATGCCGGCGATGTAGCAAGCTCCATCATTGCCATGATCGGTATCTCTGCAGGCTCCAAGGAGTCTGACGAGGACCACCAATATGGACATGAAAGACTGGAGTGTGTTGCAGCAATTCTGCTCTCTGGAGTCATCATGGTCGTGGGATTCGGCCTCCTGGTGGATGGGATAACCACCATCGTAACCGGTAGCTATCATGCTTTGCCCGTACCGGGGGTAATCACAGTCATTGCCGCCATTGCCTCCATTGTCATCAAGCAGATTATGTTCCTCTATACCCGTTGGGCAGGCAAGAAGACCGACTCCTCAGCATTGATGGCCTCGGCGTGGGACTCCCAGAGTGACGTGCTTGCAACTACCGGAGGCTTGATCGGCATCATCGCTTCCCGCATGGGATACCCCATTGCGGATTCAATAGCAGCCATCCTTATCTCACTGTTCATTATCCGCGTCGGGATCGAAATCTTCCGTGATGGCATGTATAAAATGGTTGATCATGCTTGTCCTGAAAAGGTTGTACAAGAGATTCGCTCTCTCATTCTCGACCAGGAGGGAGTAAAGGGATTGGACCTCCTGAGAACCAGGAAGTTTGGCTCCAAAGCCTATGTCGATGTTGAGATTTCTGCTGAAGGGTCGCAAAGTCTTGTTGATGCGCACTGCATCGCAGAGCGGGTTCATCATGCCATTGAAACCAGCTTTCCCCAAGTAAAACACTGTATGGTTCATGTAAATCCCTACAAGCATACAAAGAGCAGGTAGCATATCCTAGAAAATTCATGTTCTATGGGCTATGATGTGAGAAGAGGAGATACCTGATGGGCGAGAAGAAACATGTACGTGCAGATTTTGTACCTGGACACTACCAGTTCACTACAGACAAAGGAACCAGTTTTGAGATTGGGCCCTCCAGTGCCCCGTATGACTACCTCCTTGGAGCATTGAGCGGCTGTTTATTTGCAACATTTGAAGAGCTGGCCTCGAAAATGCGCTTCACTTGGGAGCATATCAGTTTTGAAGTGAATGGCGAGAAGCGGGATGACCCACCAACCACACTCAAGACACTGCATATTTCCGTACAAGCTACCGGGGTCGACAACCAAAAGAAATTTCTGAAGGCCTTTGAGACGGCCTCTCGTTACTGCTCCATCTTCCAGACGATCTCACAGGTCAGTGAGATGGACTACGAAGTGGAATTCTTGTAGTACCATGACAGTCAGCGCACGCTTTACCAACATCCTGCTCTTTGAAGCCTTTGAGACTGCCATGCGACAACTCCTGGTAGAAGACAAGGAGGTTCTCTCCTGGCCAAAATCAAAGCATACGCTTGCTCACTGCCTTGCAAACCAGCTCCAGTTGAGTCTCACAAGGGTTCTCAATCTTGCGGAGAATGTGGCAAACCCCCATTTTTTCTCCCTCCCAGGAAATATCAAGGTGGATATCATGACCATGGGATTCGATGTATTGGTTCATGACCGCAAGGGAGTCAAACTGCTGGGTATTGTGCTGGGAACCGAGTATCTGAGCAAGGTGCAACAAAATCATCTTATCCAAGCACAAAATCAGGGTTGTCAGTTGGTGCTCGGCACTGCATTCCTTCCCCAGAAGGAGTATGTCCTGCTCTACAGTCCCTCGCAGGAGAGTTTGGAGTACTACCACTTCAACAAGGCTGACGGAACCACCACCCATCTCAAGGGGAAGGAGGTGGCGGACGGGGCAGAGGACTCTCTGCAACTCCTGCTGGGGATCAAGGAACGAAAGAAAAAGAAAAGAAAAAAGGTCACTGTACAGGATCAATGACCCGACTTCGTCCAGTCATCTTGTCCACGGTTCTCTTATGGGCATCTTCACACCCATGCCAAGGTTTGTCAGCATTCTCAGACTTATACTTCTGGGTCATCCAGTGTACATCCTTGGCAATCCTATCGAGATTTTTCACCTGAATCTGCGTCATTTCACGTACAAAATCAGCATACCGTGCGGAGGGAAGTGCTTTTTGGGCAACCAGCAGCAGGAGAGAAAAGTGGTGGAGACAGAAGCCTTTTCCATCGGCAAGTGCTTCATGAAATGAGGGATCCTCATTCCAAAGATAGCTGGTTGTATAGAGATAGCGTTGAAGCCGCTCATCCATTGCAGAGCATACCAAGCACCCTTTTTCACGCGATGCCAGGACAGCTTGGAATCCTGCCACCGCTTTACGTGCCTGTCTCGTACTTTTCGCTGAGAGCAATTGATTGATTGCAGACTCACTCTTTTTTCGAGTGGTTTCCAAGTAGGTGTCACTCATCAGGGCAATACCCTGTGGTTTGCCTGCCTTTGCAAGCAACTGCCAATGCTTATTGCAGAATCCATGCTCATTTACCTTTACTCGGGTCTCTGGATTCATAACAGAGTTTCCCAGATAAAAATCAATCGCATCCTTCTGTGCTTCTGCCATCAGCGAGCAAATAAAACACTCCGCTCCACTGTGTACTCCATCCCATACGGGTATGGTCTCAAGTTCTATTTTCATCTACTTTGACCCGTATTTCATCTGCATCAGTTGCTTCAGCCTAGGATCAGGCAACTCTTGAACAGCATACTCACCGCCACCCATCTGCTTGGTGATGACCGTCATCTGTGCAGCACGCTCAAGGAGCTCCATCTTGTCGAATGCCTCGAGCATGGAACGACCGAGAGCCACTGCTCCATGGTTCTCCAACAACAACACATCGTGGTCGAAAGATTGGGCAGCTACTTGTTCAGCAAGATCCACCGTTCCCATAAGCCGGTAATCGACAAGGACGGGGTCTTCGAGTATAAAGTAGGATTCTGCGATCAAGTGGGTGTTGATCGCATTCTTGCCATCCTTCGTGATTGCAGTGAATGCAGAAACATAGGTAGGGTGTGCATGCACAATTGCCTGGATATCGGGCCTTGCAATAAGAATAAGACGATGCATCTCTGTCTCTATACTGAGACGGAGCTTTGGAGTCAGGTTCTTCCCCTCCAGGGTGACAACAGCGATATCCTCTGATGTAAGCAGACCCTTGTCCAAGGCACTGGGGGTGATGCAGAACAGATCCTTGTTGATTCGCATGCTGATATTTCCACCGCTGGCGGTGGTAAGTTGCCGGTCATACAGGCGACTCATGAAGGAAGCGACCTGTCTTCGGTAGTTTTCATATTTCTGTAAGTCCATGGGACGAGTATAGCATGAGCGCCCTTCTTGGGGAACGGTAAAGCGCTCTTGCTGGTACCTTGAGAAGGCATGATGCTTTTGCTACAATGGCCCCTGTTCGAATAGTAAGGAGATGTACCACGATGAAGATGTCAAAACTCTTTTCCAAAACCCTGAGAGAAGCCCCCAATGGAGCTGACAGCAAGGGCTATGAATATCTGCTGCGAGCAGGCTTTATACGCCAGTTGGGAGCTGGCATCTTCACCTTGCTCCCCTTCGGGTTCAATGTGGCCAAGAACATTGAGCAGGTCATCCGTGAAGAGATGAATGCAATTGGAGGTCAGGAGATCCTGATGCCTCTGGTCAATCCAGCAGATATCTGGAAGGAGACCGGCCGTTTTTACAGTATCGACCGCGAGATGAGCCGGTTCAATGACCGCTCAGGGAGAGATATGGTACTTGCCATGACCCATGAGGAAGCGGTAACAGACCTCGCTCGTGGGGAAATTGACAGTTACAAGCGTCTCCCCTTGCTTGTCTACCAAATCCAGACCAAGTGGCGTGATGATCCCCGTCCCCGCGCCGGTTTGATCAGGGTCCGTGAATTTACCATGAAGGACAGCTACTCCTTTGATATTGACCAAGAAGGTCTGGACAAACAGTATGCTGAGCACTACAAGGCTTACTTCAGGATTTTCAGTCGTTGTGGTCTTCCTGTCATTGTTGTCGGTGCAGACAGCGGCATGATGGGAGGCAAGGTAAGCCACGAGTACATGTACCTCTCTCCTATCGGGGAGGATACCATTATCACCTGTCCCGCTTGCAACTATACTGCAAACCGCCAAGTAGCCACTTTCAGAAAGACCTACTATACAGAAGAGATGCAGGAGATGGAGAAGGTAAGCACCCCTGATTGCAAGACCATCGAAGAGCTTGCCGCCTTCTTGAAGATAGAGAAGAGACAGACAGCAAAGGCTGTCTTCGAGGTAGGGACCTTCATCAATGACACCAACGGTGAGGAAGAAGAGAAACTCATTGTCGGTATCATCCGTGGTGACCTCGAGGTAGAAGAGAACAAGTTGCAAAATGCAGTGAGAGCAAACGCTTTACGTCCTGCCCATGCTGAAGAGATTGTTGCAGGGAACATGGTTCCCGGCTATGGTTCGGCCGTTGGCTGCAAGGAGAATGTACTGATAGTGGTTGACGATTCGGTCGCAAAGAGCAACAACCTGGTCGCCGGTGCAAATGAAGAGGGGTATCACCTCCTGAATACGAACTACGGAAGGGACTACCAAGGAGTGGTCGCTGATATTGCCAGTGCAAGCAGTGGCTATGCCTGCCCAGAGTGCGGCAAACCATTGGTCTCTTCAAAGGGAGTGGAAGTTGGCAACATCTTCCAGCTGAATACCCGCTACAGCGAAAGCATGAACTGTTCCTACCAAGATGAGAACGGTGTTCGAAAACCCGTCATCATGGGCTCCTATGGAATTGGGGTTGGTCGATTGCTTGCTTGTCTTGCAGAGCATTACAGCGATGAGAAGGGACTCAGCCTTCCTATCAGTGTAGCTCCCATGCAGGTTCATCTGGTAAGTCTGGTAAAGGATGCACAAGTAGCTGAGTCAATCTACCAGGCATTGACGCAGGCAGGCTTAGAGGTCCTGTATGATGACAGAAAGGAGTCAGCTGGTGTCAAGTTTGCTGATGCTGACCTCATAGGGTTGCCAATCCGCATCACCCTCGGAAATCGCTCCTTGAAGGAAGGAAAGGTTGAGGTCAAACTCAGAAGCAACCTCGATGAATCCTTCTCCTTCGCTGTAGATACCGTAGTAGAGGAAACGCTCAGTCTGATCGCCAAGCTCAAGAATGAAATGGAAAGCCAGATTGTAGAATATGAGTGGAAGAAGGACTGATACGTTCTCCTACCTAAAATCCCCTCGTCATACTGACAAGGGGATTTTTTCAGGGATCTGAAGGAACCTAATTAGTTGGCGCCCATCTTTTTCAGCTGGTTGATGATATAGGTACGCTTTGCTGCCTTTGCATACTCCAGCACAGAGTGTCCCTGATAGTCTCGTGCATTGATATCTGCACCGGCCTTGATCAAGGCAGTCACTACGCGCGTCTCTGGATTGGTGTTCACCGCCATGATCAATGCGGTCTCGCCAAGATAGTTGCGTGCATTCAAGTCAGCTCCAGCTTTCAGCAACTCCTCGATGACCTTGGGACTGGTGCTCTTGTTTGCTGCAAGGTGCAGGGCATTCGAACGATACTTGGGCTCAGCTTCCTGAATATCGGCCCCAGCCTCCAACAATGCTTTCAGTACATTAACCGATGGATTGTACTGAGCGGCCAACATGATGGGAGTAAGGCCCCACTCATTCTGGGTATGAATATCAGCTCCCTGCTCCAGAAGACTTTTCACTTCCTTCACCTTGGTAGCGGAAATAGCAGCTGCAAGCAGTTTCTTATTCAACGTCTCTTCTCGTTTTGACATATGTTGGATATCTCCTTACTCATTATTTGAATTGTACTTACTACATCCAGTATCCCAATTTTCCATAACATTGTACAGTCTTGGACCTGCTTTTTGCTTGAATTCACCACACCGCTATCCTTTTGCCTTCTTTAGGATTTGCCTCACCACACAAATAGCAGTATGATACAACCATGGTAACCAAGGAAATCATCAAACAGGTCCCCAAGGTAGAACTCCACGACCATCTCGATGGAGGATTGAGAATCCAGACCATTCTGGAGCTTGCTAAAGAACAAGGGATCACCCTCCCCAGTGAAGACCCACAAGCCCTTCATCAGTGGTTTGTCAGAGGAGGCAAACAGAAAAGCCTCACCCTCTATTTGGAGTCCTTTGCCTTGACAACGAAACTCATGCAGACGGCAGAGGCACTGGAACGAATTGCTTTTGAAGCGGTTGAAGATTTGGCCAATGAACAGGTTTGCTATGCTGAGATCCGCTTTGCTCCAATCCTCCATGTTGCAAAGGGGCTCACCTTGGAAGAAGCAGTCCAAGCAGTCCTTGATGGCCTGCAGCGAGGAACACGAAGGACCGGCATGCCAACGGGATTGATCCTCTGTGCCATGAGAAACCAATCCCCCAGTGTCAGTAAAAGTATCGCAGAACTCGCAGTTGCATTCGCTGACCGTGGAGTTGTAGGGTTCGACCTTGCAGGTGATGAAATCGGCTACCCAGCAAAAAAACATCTTGATGCGTTCCAATTCATCAGGAGCAAGAATTTCAATATTACGATCCATGCCGGAGAGGCTTTTGGTGTGGAGTCCATCTGGCAGGCTGTTCAACTCTGTGGAGCGCACCGTATCGGACATGGGGTGAGACTGGTAGAGGATATGGGGCTTGAAGGTACCAGAATTGAGGAGATGGGATCGCTTGCCAACTTCATCCTCGACAGAAGAATTCCGATGGAGATGTGCCTTACCAGCAATGTGGGAACAGGGGCCGTAAAAGATTATGACAGTCACCCCTTCCCAATCCTCTTCAGAAACAAGTTCAGGGTATTCCTATGCAGTGACAACCGTTTGATGAGCGACACCAATTTGACCAGAGAGATGGAGCTGGCGGTACAGCACTACAATCTGAACATTCGTGATCTGGAGAAGATTACCATAAATGCCATGAAGTCGGCATTCATCCACCACGACCAAAAACTTGCCATCATCTACGATGTGATCAAGAAGCAGTATGCAGAGATTCGCCAACGCTACGGGATTGAGGACTAGAGGGTTCTCCTGAATACTTCCAATGGGTTGATTCTCATGCGAATCCTGCAGTAGAGATACCCAAAGACCAAACCGCTCAAGTGGGTAAGGTGTGCAACGTTTCCTCCGGCTCCAAAGACATGGCTTGAGAGCTCTATGAGTGCATAGAGGATGACCAGGATCGGGGCTCTCACAGGGATGATGCCAAACACAAAAATCACTGAGTAAGGGTAGAACACAGCAAACATCAAAAGCACCCCGTAGATTGCCCCTGATGCCCCAACCAGAATGACGTTGGTCCCAGCCAAGTAGTAGCTGATAAAACTCACAATGCCGCTGAAGAGGCCAGTCAGAAGGTAGAAGAGCAGAAACTCCTTGCTTCCTATCCTGCGCTCAACCATGGAGCCGAAGATAAACAAGCTCAACATATTGAACAATAGATGGCTGAACCCTCCGTGAACGAACATATAAGTAAACGGTTGCCAGAGATACCCTCCCAGTACAAAGGAAGGAATCATGGCAAGGTAGTAGGTAAGCCTCGGATAGACCATCGTCGTGACGAGATAGACCAGAGCGTTGATGATAATCAACTTCAGGGTAACATTTTTATAGCTGGTATCCCGGAATCTCCGGTTCAAAATCGTGCCTTTTTTCATACGCATACAGTATAAAGGGAATGAGGTAACGTCAATTGAGCAAAATTTGCACACCTTTTTATCGGTGTGCAAGCAATGCACACTCCTTACACCCTTAAACCCTTGATTCCCACCTTGAATGCCTGTTTTAAGCTTGGCACGCTTATTGCATTGTTATAAGCAGAACAGAGCAACAATTTTTTTCATACTCCTCCTTTTTATACCGACAGGGTGCCAAAAGATTTTCCCCAAACTACTTTTGGCACCCTACTTTTTTGTCCTAATCTGTGAAAATTTGAAATAGTGTGATAAAAATGCACACCTTAGTAGCACGGTCGTTCAATCCTAAAACCTCTTTACAGTGTCTATTCTATGCTGTAAGTATATGTTTATAAAGTTGGCACACTAGTTGCACTACTATTGGCAGAACAGAGCAACAGTTTTTTTCAAACCTCCTTAAAGTGTGATTTCTTTGGTGCCAGCGGTTCTCTCTCCCCACCCCACAATACCGCTGGCACCATCTTTTTGCTCTTCCTGCTCCCTCAATAGTTTGCTATAGTGGGAACATGGCAACGAGCAGAAGGGACCGTGCAGACTCCTATACCAAACGAGCACACAAGGAGGGCTATCCAGCCCGTTCCGTCTATAAGCTGGAAGAACTACAGCAACACTTTTCCTTGGTAAAACGTGGGGACAAAGTCCTCGATGTAGGTGCCGCCCCAGGATCTTGGACGCTTTACACCCATAGAAACCTGATCAAGGGACAAGGAAGCATTATTGCGGTTGACCTGAATCCACTGAACCTCAACCCTGTCCCTCCCACCGTTACCGCCTATATAGGTGATGCCTTCAGCAAGGAAATCAGGGAGAAGCTGGTAGAGAGCGGTCCCTACGATGCCATTATCAGCGATGCAGCTCCCATGACCATGGGAAACCGTAGTGTTGATACCGCACGAAGCGAAGCTCTTGCTGAACAAGTCATCTACCTCGCAAAAGACCACCTCAAGATACATGGAAACCTGGTGGTGAAGGTATTCCAAGGTGGTGGGCAGGTTCAACTTCTGCAACTGATGAGAACACTCTTTGGTAAAGTAAAACCCTACAAGCCAAAGGCATGTAGGGATGACTCATTTGAGATTTATCTGGTGGGAATTGATCGCAAAGAACAGTGATCAGGCTTTTTGTGCCCTGGCCAAGTTCCTCGCGGCTCCTTGGTGGTCTACCAGTTCCAATGTTTTTCCAAACGCTTCAATCGCTGTTTTTGTATCAGAGAAATGGTCAAGGGCGAGGCACCCAAGATTATTCCAAGCCTCTGCCTGGGAAGGATCATCTGCGAGGATTTGTTCATACATTGAACGGGCTTTATCAGGATCAGAATCCAACACTTTTTGTGCTTCAGGCAACAACTGATAGGCTTGTATAACCTTGGTATACTTCTCATCAGAGGAGAGCAGCTCAAGACGTAGATGCATCAGATACTCCTCCTTCTCAGAGGGATTATCTGCCAAGGCAGAAGTATACCAGTGAACAGCCTCCTCCTGCTTTCCAGAGAGGTAGGCGATATCCCCAAGAAGGCGGCACAACCGCAGACTTTCTCCATAACGCAGGACAGCCTTTACCAAAACATCGTAGGCCTTTTCCTTATCTCCTGAACCAAGTGCAATCAGGGCAAGATTGTAGTGCAATCCCATCGAGGGACCCTCATGGTTTATGAGCTTATGGGTGAAGCGTTCAGCTTCCTCCCACTTGTCTTGAACCATTGCATTAAGCATCCTACGCTGATAATACCATTTCACCAGATCCATAGTTCCCCCAGATGGTGATGCCGACATTACAGTCAACATCACCGCTCTCATTCGTCATTACAGTACAAAAATTCCAATGATCATCAAGATGATGATGGTTGTAACACCCTGTACCAAGGTCACACCCGTTTGGTTCTTGTAGGCAGTTGCAGTATTCATGTCAGAGAACTGCGAAACCACCCAGAAGTAACTGTCGTTTGCATGGGAGACGGTCATGGAACCTGCTCCAATTGACAACAGTGCCAATACTTTTGCCATCTCACTGGTCCAACCAAGCTGCCCCATCAGAGGAGCCATCATGGCACTGGTTACAATCATTGCAACAGTGGAAGCACCCATGGCACTCTTGAGAAGTGCTGCGATGATAAAGGGGATCAAGAGGCCGGCATTCAACTGCACCAAGCTACCTGAGAGCACCTCTGCAATGGGAAGTGTCTTCAACACTGCACCAAAGGCACCACCAGCACCGGTAATTGCCAAAATACTGGCTGAACTGTGAATACCATCGCTGATCCAGGAGAAGGCTGTTCCCTTCCCTTCACTCTTGGGAATCAAGGTGACCGCCAGGCCTACACCCAGAATAAGTGCGGTAACCGGGTTACCGATGAAGTCAAAGAAGGCCTTTGCACCACCAGCCCCAAAGGGAGCTGAGGGAAAATCTGCCACAGACTTCAAGGCAATGAGAATAATGGGGAACAGGATTGGGGCAAAGGAGCGCATGGCATTAGGCAACTTTCCATACTTCTCAACCAACTCTTCCAAGGAGACCTCTGGATTGGCTGGGATGTCGAACTTGCTGGAGATTTTAATTGCATAGAGATATCCAACCAGCATGACAGGGATGGAAACAAGCAATCCTACCAGGATTACCAAGCCAAGATCTGCCTGCAAGGTGCCAGCCATGATGATCGGTCCTGGTGTGGGAGGTACCAGACAGTGGGTTGCATACAGCCCAGAGCTCAAGCAGGTAGCCATGACTGCAAGGGAAACACCACTCTTTGCAGCAAGGGCACGGTTGATCGGGGAAAGAATAACAAAGCCAGAGTCACAGAAGACCGGGATACTGACAATATAGCCGGTAAGGCTCATGGTCAGGGGTGCCCGTTTCTTTCCTACCAGATTCAGAATTGAGTTTGCCATCGTCAGTGCTGCACCTGTCTTTTCCAGGATTGTACCAATGATGGTACCAGCAATAATGACAATTCCGATGCTGCCCAGGATGGAGCCGAAGCCACTGGTGAGTGTGTTGATCAAATCATCAACAGGCATACCCCCAAGTACCCCGACAAAATATCCTGCAAGCAACAGTACAATGAATGGGTGCCATTTGAATCGTGAGATCAAAAGTACCATTCCTACAATCGCGACAATGATGACCAGAAATAGATACCATCCTGCCATATCGTTCCTCCTACTCTCTCTATCGTTTCCCTATCCTTCCAGGATAAGGCTAGAACCCGTTCCGTTATGGAAATGTATTGATGAATGCGCGGTAGCAAGGCTTATTGCCTCTGCTCCTGAACAGTGATTGATACCCAGTACTTTAATTCCCTTCTCCTGGAAAACCTGGATGCTTTGAGCAGTCCTTGCACTATCTGCCTCGACCAAATGGGTGCCTCCCAAGAGGGCATAGACCGGCATTGAGAATGCTTGCTCAACTGCTGCAAGCATGTTGAGAATTCCAGGATGAGAGCACCCCACCAACATGACCAGCCCCTTCTTGGTTTCAACGACAAGCAAGACCTCGTCCTCGAAGCGGTCGGGAATCCAGCCTTGTCCATCTCTCAGAACGAACCGTGGATGAATGGTCTCCTCTGCATGGATACGCTTGAAGTGGGTAAGCGCCCATACACCCTTTGCAATCTCTGTTTTTCCGGTAATGGTGTGGTGAGCTATTCCCATCTCATGGATGTAATTTTCCCCGAAGTCATTGCCAAGATATTGGTATGAGGCATTGAACTGTGCCCACTTCTCCTGGAAAAAGCCATCCCCGGTGTGCAAGGTAAACGCACGGTCCTTCCTCGCTTGGACAAACGACTGAAAGCCTCCACTGTGGTCATAGTGGCCATGACTGAGCACGACATGCGTCACATCATCCATTTGTTTTCGCAGCAACTTTGCATTCTTCAAAAATGCATCACTGCGACCGGTATCAAAGAGAACACTGTCATTTCCTGTCTCAATTAGGAATGAGAGGCCGTGCTCAGTGGCAAGTCCCGTGTGTTCCCCCAGGGTATTTTCGATCAAGGTAGTTATTTCTAAGGACATGGTATAACCTTTTATGAGTAGTCTAACAGGTCAGAGGTCTGACAAGTTGACTATACCATAAACCCGCATTTTCCATTTGTCAAACAAAAATTCTAGAGAGTTCCAAAATAGTGTTGGATATCTTTCAGCGCATTATTCAGATGGTCTTCCATTGCCTGTGATGCAGCCGTTCCATCATGGTCAAGGATTGCTTGCAACAGCCTGCCATGCTCCTCAATGGATGATACCAATCTCCCTGGAGCATGAAGACTTGCATACCAACCCTCGTTGAGCGTCTGATCCATGGTCCTCATCAGTACAGCCAGGGTACGATTCTTGGTCGCCTTCGCGATGGCAAGATGAAATGCACTGTCACTGCTGATGGCTTTAGAGACATCACCGGTGCGAACTTTATTCACGAAGGTCTCATAGGATGCCTTCAAGGCTTCAAGATCCTTGGCCTCTGCAAACCGGCAGGCAAGAGCTGCAGCATGGGGCTCGATCAAGAGACGAACCTCAAAATGTTCTCGTAATGCGTCAGCGTTCTCGACAACCCACCGCTTTACTGGATGGGACTGTTCCTCTGGATCGCTGACAAAAACACCCTTTCCCTGATAGACCTTTACTACGCCAGAGACCTCAAGCATCCTCAGTGCTTCACGAATTGAAGAGCGGCTCACTTCAAGCTTCCTTACAAGCTCTTTCTCACTGTAAAGCTTGTCACCTGGTTTGAGGTGCTCTTCTTTGATAATCGTTCTAATTGCATCGGTGACCATGACCGAAACACGTTCTTTTTTCAGGGACTGCATGGCGCTATCGTATCGCGAAGCGACAAAATCTGCAAGACAGTCCACCACTGGTACAGAAAACCCGTATCTTCTATACTGATTCCATGAAACAGAAACTACAACTTGTGGTAATTGACGGGCAGGGAGGGAGCTTGGGAAAAGCTCTTGTCTCAGCAATCAAGAAAACATATAACCAACTGGAAATCCTTGGTATTGGTACCAACAGCCTAGCTGCCAGTGCTATGCTGAAAAGCGGGGCAGATGCCATTGCAACTGGAGAAAATCCAGTACTTGTAGCGTGCAGGAGTGCCGATATCATCATTGGTCCCCTCGGCATTATTACATCAGACGCACTACACGGGGAGATCACCCCGGCTATGGCATTGGCAGTTGCCCAGAGTGGCGCACACAAGATTCTGATTCCCATAAGCAAGTGCAATGTGGTAATCGTAGGGGTCCAGGAAACCTCTCTCTCCGTCATGATCGAATATACGTTGCAGGAGATTGCACGCTTCCTTGACAGTACCGCTTGAGGTAGGTAAAATACCATCCAACATGCCTCATGAAGGGGCATAATCCTCAGCATTTTCCTATTTACGCAAGAGAGCCATGAAGGCAAAGAAGAGTACTACTTTTTTGCTTGCATGGCTCTCTTTTTGGAGCATACCATTGGAACGATACAAACAACCGCTTGCTGACAACCATACCCTGGAGGTCTACAACCATGATCAGCTGATCTTCACAGAGAATGGACATTGGCTCACACCACTGTTCGCATTCGAGCAGTTTCTCGAGACCTACAGCGGGAAGAAAGACTGCCTGAGCGCACATGATACTGCTGCAGGAAAAGCTGCAGCCCTGCTCATGGCACGATTGGGGATTAGACGAGCCCATATCAACCTCATCAGCGAACTTGCCATCGCCCACTATCAAATGCATGGAATTGAAATCTCTTACGAAAAAAGAATAGAGCGTCTGCAGTGCAAGACAGAAGAGCTGCTTGGTCAGATGCATGACGAAGAGCAGATGTACCGTATACTTCGAAAAAGGGCAAAACTGGTCAGAGGGGTCTCTCTCAGGGTTGAGGACATCTCATTCAGCTACCCAGACCAAAAAGCGATTCTGAAGGATCTCTCCTTCCATCTAGAGGAAGGTGAACGATTGCTCATACAGGGTGACAATGGGATGGGAAAAACCACGCTGCTCTCAATCCTGATGGGGAAACTCTCTCCTACAAAGGGAACCGTCCTCATCGGAGAAAAACCCATCGAACAGTTGGAGAAACGCACCATCGGTTATATTCGTCAGCAAGGACAGGAACAGCAGTTTCCGGTCTCTGTTCGTGAAGTGGTAGCCATGGCCTGTGATCCAAAACTCTCCAAGGAAGAAAAGACGTGGGAGATTGACACAGCCTTGAGGAGAACCAAGATAGAGCATCTTGCAAAACGAAACTTCTTCACCCTAAGCGGGGGTGAGCGACAGAAAGTGGCACTCTCGAGAACCCTCTGTCAGAAAGCCCGACTTCTCTTGCTCGATGAACCAACCTCTTTTCTGGATGCAAAGAGCCGTGAAACCCTTGTTGATATCCTGCAGAGCATGACCGTGGGAGAGATGCCCACCATCATTATCGTAACCCACGACAAGGCACTTGAACAGGATCTGCTCTGGCCTACACTCCGTCTGGGAGGTGATCATGATTGATTTTCTGTATGCGATCTCTCTCCCTCCGGTTACCAAGGGATTGCTCGCCATGGCTATTGCTGGACTCTGTTTCCCTGCAAGTGGGGTCATGGTCCTTCGCCTCGATCTGGTTCCCATGCGCTATATGTTGATGCATGGAGTGATTCTGGGAGGTGCAATCTCCTTGGCACTCTCGCTTCCCCTGCTACCGGTCAGTATTGCACTGAATATTATACTGGTATTGGCCATGATGCATCTTGCCAAGGATACCCGCCACGGCTTCGGCCTTGCCAGTGCTGCCGCAATGGTCTTCACCATGGCAGCCGCCTCACTCGTGATGCACCTGTGGGATGTTCCGGCCAAGGATACCCTGCAACTCTTGTGGGGAAGTCCCTTTGCCCTTAGCTGGGCGGATATCGCTGTCTTGATTGCCATAGCGGTTATCCTGGTAACCTATCTTTTGACCAGCTTCAGAACCATCAGTGCCATTTTCTTTGACCAGGAGATAGCCTGGTCACTCGGTATGCCAGTGAAAGCGCACTACACGGCAATGGTCTTGGTCATTGCCATGGTCATCGCCTTTTCCATGAAACTGCTTGGGGCACTGCTTATCGATGCCCTGCTTATCCTTCCCGTCCTGGTGGCAGGGAAACGCGCACAAAGCTTAAAGCAGCTGCTGCTCTACTCCTGCCTGATCGGGCTCTTTGTTTCTACCTTCGGATTTTTGGCAGCCATTGCCACCGACTTGCCTCCCAGTGGAACGGTCGCACTGCTTTCGGCTCTGCTGTTCATCATACCTACTACCCATAAGAAAGGAGTATCTTCATGAAAAGAAATGTATTGTCTTTGATTATCGTTCTGTTTGTCCTTGGCACCATCACCGCCCAAGGTGTACCGGAAGAAGTTGCTGCATCCAGTGCTTCCCACCCTGCTTCCATCGTTGCAAGCACCAGTTGGACAGCTGCCTTTGCTGATCTTGGAGGGCTTGATGAGGTCACTTTCATTGCACCAGCAACCCTCACACATCCACCTGAGTATGAGATTACAGTCAGTGATGTGGTAAAAATCAACCACGCAGACTACTTCATCTTTGCTGGCTATGAGCGGATGATGCAGAGCATGGGGGATGCAATCAAGAAGGAAGAGGGAACAATGGTGAAGATCACCACAACCAATGACATCCTGAATGTGAAGAAGCAGGCCGAATTACTTGCAGAGCTTATGGGCACCCAAGAGCAAAGCGAAGAGAGGCTTGCAAGCTACATCAATACCATCAATGATGGCGCAGAAAAGGCAAAGAATCAGGGCCTTACTGAGATGAAGGTATACTGCCACGCCATGCAGGTCTATCTTGCAGAGGATTTGGGACTGCAGATTGCTGGAACCTATGGCCCGGGGCCGGTGACTGCACAACAGATCAGTGAGGTTGCCAAGGGAGACTACCAGATCATCATCGACAATATCCACAATCCTATTGCCGGTCCTTTGATGGAGGTATCCCCTTCAGCAAAGCTGGTTGTCTGGAGGAACTTCCCTGAGAAGGGAGGAAGAGGCAGCCTGGAAGAGATGGTTAGGGAGAATATAAACGCACTGTTGAAGTAGAAAACAGGATGAGAGCCACCAAACGGTGGCTCTCTCTTAATCTTAGGCGTAATATGCGCTGTAGGTCCCTTTCAAGAAGCTGACAGTTCTTTTTGCTGCTGTCTCTGGATCCGGGTAGGGAAGTATTTCAGCTGTGGTCCAACCATCGTAGCCGATGGAGCTTAATGCTGTGAAAATCTCATCCCAATCCATATGACCATCACCGGGGGCATGACGATTGGTATCGGCAAAGTGTACATACCGTACATACTCCTTGTTCCGGATAAAGCTCTCACCAATGTGGTCATCCTCGATATTCATGTGGAACACATCGGGCATCATGACAAAGTTCTTCCGGTTGATTTTCTTCAAGAGTGCCGAGCATTCATCCAGATTGTTGATGAAGTCGATCTCGTAGCGGTTTACCGGTTCGAGGATCAGTTCAACTCCTCGCTTTTCAGCATGGTCGGCAACGTTGTGTGCCATATCCAAGAAGAGTTCCTCAACAAAGGAGGGATCACGAGAAGCGATAGGGCCCCTCGTCCTCCCGATATTCACCAGGCCACCGAAGTCAGCCGCCAGATCAATAAAATCACAGAAGTTCTGGTATAGTTCCTTGCGGTTTTCCTTGTTCTCATCGGTGAAATAGAGATTTCTTGCCGCAAAGACCTGCCCACTTGAGATGGCGCTGACCTCAAGGCTGTTCTCTCGCAACCACTGCTGAAGGTCGTTCTTGGATACTTCATCCGGTCGCTTGAGTGCAAGCTCCACACCATCATATCCCAATTCATGGGCCTTGATGATCGACTCCTTCACCCCGCGAAAGACCACAAAAGCATTAGGCATTGCCTCTTTTCCGGCAATGGCTACAGATAGTTTCATAGTATATATACTCCATTGAAGGAAAAACAGGACACCCTTGGTGCCCTGTTCTTCTCTGTTCTCGTTACATCGCCTTGATCAGGGAGAGATCCCCAGTGGCAGCTGCCCGAAGCAGTGGTTCCATATAGGTGTCCACATCAGAGCTGGTCATGGGAACCGGCATGTTCTGCAGTTTCATGGCAAGCTGTGGATCCTTGGCGGCATTCAGCGCACGCTCAATGTGGGCCTCACTGAATCCCTTCAAATCGTTGAGCTTGCTGGGAGCCTTGATTGACTTGCTGAATGCAATCATGGCCTCAGCAACTGCAACGGCAAGGTCCTCACCTTCCAGGTTCTCAATCGATGAGCCGAATCCAAACTCGGAGAAGATGGACCCAACAACCTTCAGCTGCTTCTGTATTGCCTTGGAGTAGAGCACTGCATAGTAGGGGTTCATGATCCCACAGGCAGTTCCGTGGCTTACAATATCCACCAAGGAGAAGCTGGTCAGGTGCGCACCGCTGGTTCCCCCGATCATGATGGCATAGCCACCGAGGTCGGTTGCAAGTCCGATGGCCTCACGAGCCTTCACGTTCTTGGGATCGTCGACCAACACCTTTGCATACTCAGCTACCAGGCTGATTGCACACTCTGCAATCTCACGAGCCTTTTCATAGGTCTCTTCCTTGGCACCACAGAACACCTCGAAGGTGTGTGCGATTGCATCAAGAGCACCGTCGATGGTTACACTGATCGGCATGCTGACCGTTGTCTCATAGTCGAACAGGCCAACAGTCGGGACGACTGCGTTGTCCACGATAAGCTTCTTCTGTCCTGCCACAGGATCGGTGACGTTGGAGTACTTAGTCAGGTGGGCACCACTGGAAGCACTGGTCTGCACTGCAATGACGGGAATGAGGGAGGAGCCAGTCTCCTTGAGCGCATCGCTTACCACATTAGTCCCAAAGTAGTGGTCTATCTCAGGGGTAACCTTTGCACCAAGGGTAGCCAGTGCATTGGCTGCCTTCACCGCGTCAATTGCCGAGCCACCACCGATGACTACAATGACATCCGGCTTGGTGTGCAGGATATAGGACTCCAAGCGATATACATCCTCACGGGGTGCATTCGGCTTTGCATCCGGGGCAATCATGTTCCCTGCAAGCTCAACACCACTTGCGTTGAGGTAGGAGACAACCTTGTCTGCTACCGGTTTCATATATGTGGTATTGCTCACCACCAGGGCACGCTTGCCGAACTTGGCGGCAAGGGGACCTACCTGATCGAGTACTCCCAGTCCGTGGACATATGAGTCCCCTTTCCATTCATTCAAGAGTGTATAGGCACGTTTCATCTGATCCATACAAGTATCTCCTTATTTGCAAAGTTTTTTCGCGCGTTCTGCAATATTTTCTGCGCTGATACCATATTTTGCCAAAAGCGGTTCATAGGGACCGGTCTCAGTAAATACATCTTCAATTCCTATAGCATCAAATCTACAGGATATTCCTTCTTTCATAAAGGCCTCACTCACGGCACTGGAAAAACCACCAAAGAGTACATGTTCTTCGACACAAAGGAGTTTTCCGGTCTTTTCCACACTGTCTTTGAGCGCCTGAACATCGAGCGGTTTAACAACCGGTACACTCAATACCTCAGCAGTAATGCCTTCCTTCTTGAGCAGTGCAGCTGCTTCATTTGCATAGCGTGCGGTGATTCCATTTGCTGCGATTGTCACATCACTACCGCTTGTCGTGCAGACCGTACCAATCTTCTCTGAAGCAGGAAGATCAGGAATTGCATTTCTGTTAAGACGGATGTATACAGGCCCACTTTGCTCTAATGCATACTCCAATGCCTGCTCAGCCTGTTTTGCATCACCAGGAACGATAACCTGCATGTTCGGTAGTGCTCTCATGATGGCAATGTCTGTTATTGCTTGATGGCTTGCTCCATCAAAGGAGTCGGAAAGCCCACCATAAGCTCCTGCGATAATAACCGGAAGGTTGTTGTAGCAGATGGTGTTACGGATCTGGTCGGTAGCCTTCAAGGCAAGGAATATTGCAAACGCATTGACTACCGGGTGGTATCCAGAGGTGGCCATACCGGCTGCAATATCGACCATGTTTGCCTCAGCCACTCCCACGTTGTAGAAACGATCCGGGAAAGCTTTACCAAAATAGGCACTCTTGGTGGAAGAGGATACATCTGCATCAAAGACCACCAACTCGGGATGGGTTGCACCCAGCTCGGCAAGTTTCTTGCCAAAAGCATCTCTCATAGCCTCGCTCATAGGGCGGCCTCCTTCTTTTCAATGTCAGCTTGCAGTTCAACCATACCCTTTGCATGGGAATCGTCGTCAATGACCGCCCCATGCCAGGTATTCTTCCCTTCGGTGAAGGAAACACCCTTTCCTTTTATGGTGTTGTAGATGACAGCCTTGGGCCACTGTTCATCACTGTCCATCCAAGCGAATGACTCAAGCACCTCACTGGTGTTGTTTCCATCATAAAGCTTCTCAGCAACATTCCATCCAAAGGCCTTGAGTTTGTCCGCCAGCGGGCCAAGGGGCATAATGTCATCAGAAGTACCGTCAAGCTGGACCTTGTTGTAGTCAATCATCAGTACAAAATGCTTGGGCTTGAACTTTGCAGCACTCATGATTGCTTCCCAGCTCTGTCCCTCGTTCAGACACCCTTCCCCACTGATCACATAGGTCCAATAATCCTTTCCTGACTGGTTCGCAGCCAGAGCCATTCCCAATCCAATGGAAAGCCCATGCCCCAGAGCTCCGGTGGACATATCCACTCCAGGAAGGGTCTTCATACAAGGATGACCCTGCAACCGGGTATTGAGTGTACGAAAGGTTGGAAGTTCCTCAACCGGAAAAAACCCACGGTGGGCGAGCATGGTGTAGAGGTTCATGGAAGCATGTCCCTTGGAGAGCACCACACGGTCACGATCTTCCCATAAGGGATTGTCGCTCTTGATATTGAGACGATTGAAATAGAGGCACGTGGTCAGTTCGGCACTTGAAGCGGCTCCGCCCCAGTGACCTGTCCCACTACTGTGGAGAGTATCGAACATCACGCTCCTGAAATATGCCGCCAAGAGGGCAAGTTCCTTCTCATTGAACTTACGATCACTCTCTTTGAGCAACTCCTTGACTGTTGTATTCATCTAGGAAACTCCTTCATATGTTGCAGGCTTGGTTCCCCAAGAAGGACTGCATTGTGTACTGTATACAATATTGATACCATGGAGAGCAAATCTTGTCAAAGGGATTCTTGTACTTCTTCTGATTTTATTGAAAATATAGTGTATTTATAACTAATTACCAAGAAATCTCTGTTCATTTCACCCCCCAAAAATAGGGGGAAATGAAGAAAACGTTTTTTGTACACAATTAACATTGACGAATGGAAAAATTCCTTCTACAGTAGTATTAGTAACTGGGGGTACAAGGTATGCCTAAATGTATACAAAACAGTCTTTCGGACCAAGTCTATACCATGCTCAAGGATCAGATTCTCTCTGGTCAGCTTAAGGGAGGGATGAAAATTCCCGAGGAAACCTTGGCTGAACAGTTCGGGGTTTCCAGAACCCCGATCAGAGAAGCGATCAGACGATTGGCAGAGTATGGACTGGTGACCATCAAACCAAGGAGTCATGCAGTTGTCTCGCTTATCTCTCCACAAGAAGCAGACGATATTGCCAAGGTGCGTGTGACATTGGAACAACTTGCCATCGATTCAATTGACGAGGAGGCATACGCAGAGAATGTACGGGAACTCTCCCGGTACGCTGCCGATTGCCAGTATGCGATGGGAATCGGGGACAGAGCCACCGTTTTTGAACAGGATAGCCTATTCCACCTTGCCTTGGTAAAAGCAAGCAGAAACAAGGCCCTGATCAATATCTGCGAACGACTCGATGCCAAAATCCAGCAGCTTCGAATTGCCCAAAACCTTCCTGATGATGAGCTTGCCTTTTATCTTGGTCAGCATGCCCAAATGATGAGCCTCTTGAAAACCGGACAGAAGGAAGCCTGCAAGCATCTGCTGTACGAGCACATCACCCATGACCTTACCAGCCATCTCCAGAAGGATACCGTATGAAGAAAGAAGACATCATCATCACCTATGGCTCTGATGCCTCCTCCATGACTCGTGCAATCTTGGAAACCATCGATATTGAATCACTGATTCCCGATAAGCATGCAACCATTGCCCTGAAACCCAATCTGGTGGTTGCAGTAACCGCTGATACCGGGGCGACCACCCACCCTGAGATTCTCATCTCCATCATCACATTTCTGCAGGAGAGGGGGTATCACAACATCTCAATCGTGGAAAGTGCCTGGGTTGGGGATTCCACCAAGGAAGGGTTCAAGGTCAACGGGTACAACCAGATCAGCAAGCAGTACAAAGTCCCTCTTGTTGATGTAAAGAGTGACTCCTATGAGAAGAGAACCGTGGAAGGAATCACCATGGAGGTCAGCAAGACTATTCTGGAAACCGACTTTGTGATCAGCTTGCCGGTACTCAAGGGGCACTGCCAGACAGCAATGACCTGTGCCTTGAAAAACATGAAGGGTTGTCTCAGTGACCGCAGCAAACGGTTATTTCACTCACTTGGCCTACACCGCCCCATTGCAGATCTCAATGTGGTACGCGCAGCAGACTTGGTGATCGTTGACAGTCTCAATGGCGATCTCGATTTCGAGGAGGGAGGAAACCCTGTTGAGACAAACAGGATGTTTGCCTGCCGTGACAGTGTTCTCTGTGACAGCTTTGGAGCATCCCTCATGGGCTTTGAACTGAAGGATGTCCCGTATATCCAGATGGCGGAATCCCTTGGTGTTGGAACAACAGACCTTGAGAAAGCCAACATCATACAACTGAATGAACCAAGCGATGAGCCGGTAGCCAGACCAACCGGTAGGGCAAACTACCTTGGTCGCTATACAGAACCGGATAGTGCTTGCTCTGCCTGCTATGGAAATCTGATCCATGCCCTGAAGCGGCTTGACGAGGTCAACCGCTTGAAGAATCTCAACCACACCATCTGCATAGGACAAGGGTACAAGGGCAAAGAGGACCCAACCAAGGTAGGAGTCGGCATCTGTACCAGGGGCTTGGGAAAGAGTCTTCCCGGTTGTCCTCCCAAGGCAATCGATATGATCAAGTTCATCAAGGAACTGGATGCCGAATAAGATACAGATTCATTGCTACTTAATACAAGGCACCCAAACGGGTGCCTTGTATTGGTGTTGTCTTCCTGAACTATGTTAAAAGAGACCTAGCCAGGTCATCAATAACTTTCCAGTCCTCTCGTGAAAGTACAGCAGACAAGGCTGTACTGTTCTCCTCGATCTGCTCTGGCCTGCGAGCTCCGGTCAGTACATTCATGGTACCACTTACCTGCTTTGTCCAAGCAATGACCAAGGAAGCAATACTGAGCTCATACTTCCTGGAAAGGTTCTCTAGAGAGTCAAGCAGATGCAACACTTGGGGACGATGAACCTCGTCATACCAGGAAACAGACGCCTTTGCCGTTCCCACCACTTTGGTAGCAAGATTGACGTTTCCGGTAAGCAAACCCCGCTCAAGAGGGCTATATGCCTGAAAGGTGATGTCATGCTCAGCACAGTAAGAAGCAAGTTCTTGTTTGCTTCGAGTAAGCAGGCTGAATCGCTCCTGTACCAGAGAAGGATTGCCAAACCTCTGGTACTCCTTGAGCTGCTCCTGTGTGAGATTACATGAACCATAGCTGCGTATCTTGCCCTCTGCAATCAATCGCTCCATGGTCTGAACAGTCTCTTCAATCGGTGTAAAGAAGGGAGGAATTGATTGCCAGTGTGTCAAGAGCAGATCAATATGGTCTGTCTCAAGCCGTTTCAGACTCTTCTCTACCTGTTCAATGATGCTGCCTGGGCTGAGATTACGCCGTATAACCACCCCATCACGACTCTTGTGTACCGATCCCTCGTCCTCTGCTCCCCAGAGCAGGCCGCATTTGGTGGCCAGAATACACTCATTTCGTTTTTCCTTGAGAGCCTTGCCCAACAGTTCTTCACTGAGGCCATTCCCATAGGCAGGAGCAGTGTCAATGAAGTTGATACCCATCTCCAGAGCCCGATGCACGGTCTTGATGCTAGCCTTCTCATCACTGGGCCCCCAGCTATCCCCTCCTCCCATTGCCCAGGTACCAAGGGCTATGGGTGATACTTCCATGCTTGTATTTCCAAGTCTCACTACACCATCCTCCATGCATCCAAGAGAGTCCTTTTTGCATTGGCTACCACCAGCTCAGCATCCTCCCCTGCCTGGGGTTTTACCTCAAAGGAGAGAATATTCCTTCCTCCTTGCTTGAGATAGCCGATCTCCTTCAGTTTCTTCAAGAAGGAGGCAAGGTAGTCCGTGTCATTCTCCGAACCGGGATACCCAAAGCGTGGGTGGTTGTCCCCATAGCTGGGATGATTGGGATCACTGATGTAGGTATTGCCCACATGGACGTGTCGGATATAGTGCTTGATGGGATCAACGGCCTCATCAATACTCTCCCCGATCATGGGAATGTGGGAACAATCGATCATGATCCCAAAATTATCGTATTCCAAACAGACCGCCTCAACATACTTCTCAACCAAGGAAGAGGGACCTAGCAGTGATTTCTTGTCGATGGTATGGTCAAAAACCTCCAGGACCACAGGCATGGAACCTTTGCTTTTTGCATAGGCACACAGTTCCTTTGTTGAGGCGGTCAATGCATCGAGATAGGAATCTTCCTTCCCTTTCTCATACCCACGGGAAAGGAACTGGAACTCCTCACATCCCATCCTGTATGCCTCATCTATTCCCATCTTCAAAGTCTTGACGGCCTGCCTCCTCTCATCTTCATTCAAGCTATTGATATTCAGCTTCTTGGCAAAGAGACGGGAGTGCCCACTATAGGTGCTGACACAGTGTGCCGTCCTTACCATGTGAGGTACTGTATCGTAGAGCGAGGGAAATGGAAGAGAACCCAACTCCATGACCTGAAAGAAGGGATCGACAAGCAATCTCTTGAGAGAGTCCTGATAGGCTTGTTCACTTTCTGAACAACCCGGGTAGGCCATGGAAACCACGATTCCCAATCTACAATAAGAATGAATATCTCTCTTCATGATGCATCCCCCTCGAGAATCCGTTTTACTTTCTCACAACAGAGAACGGGACTTGCAAGTACCGGTACCCCTGCCAGCTTCTCTGCTTCTTTTTGTAAATGGCCCATGGAAGCTTGTGCAAGGACGATGCAGTCATACCCTTTTACACGCTCGATCATCTCCAGTACCAATCGATTGTGCTTCTCCATGTCCCCAGAGCGCATGGCGGTGTAGGCAGGTTCATTATCCTCTGCATCCACTTCAATTTCCGTTCCTGCTATGCTGGCTTCCATCTTGAGTTTGCTGATGGTGGGCTCGAGGGTGCTCATGGCGGTGGCAACAACCTTGATCTTTCTTCCAATACGTACTGCCTGCTCACTCATCGCATCATCAATCGCTACTATAGGAACGTTGATGAACGGCCTGATGAGCTGAACTGTCGGGGTGAGGGTCGAGCAAGTTACCACTATAACATCGGGTTTGGTCAGTTCACAGGATTGCAAGTCATTGAACAATCTTTTCCTGTTCTCCAAAGAAAAGTATCCAATCTCAGCTGGATCGTTGGCAAGAAAATCGTCAAGAATATTATGGATTTTCAACTCTTGTCCCACTACCTTCTGCAACAGTACCGGGAAACTTTCCAACACCGGTCGAACCGTATGGATCAGTGCAACTCGTTTCATCTCATCGTCCCTCTTTCAATGCTTTCATTCTTATACTATGTATAAATCAGTGTATCATAGAGATGAGGGATGAAAGAGAACCTCTTCCACCCCTCACTATCATTGCCACAATACTTGGAAATCCTTACTCAGACTTTCCGATTGACTCAAGGTAGTCAGCCTGGAACTTCATACCATACGCTCTGTAGGTATCGGTATCCATGAAATCGGGAACCAATTTCTGCTTCTCGATATAGCCTTTCTGCCAAGCTTCGGTATCGTTGACCTGCTTCATGATGTTGCTCCAGTAGTTGAGGGCAGCTTCACTCATGCTCTTGGGAGCAACGACAGATCTCCAGTTGGGAACCTCTACGTTCTCGTAACCGAGCTCGCTGAGGGTCGGAGCACCACTGAGGTTTCCAGGGAAGCGGCTGGTGGAAAGAGCCAGTACCGGGGTGAGCTTTCCAGCTTCAACATACTGGGATGCAGCTGCAGGCTTGGAGATCAAGAGGTCGAAGTGACCACCAAGGATTGCCGTGATAGCACCACTGGTTGCATCGTGGGCAATGTAGGAAAGCTGGTCCTGGGTTACCCCAAGTTCCTTGATAAGAGCAGCGTGACAAGCGATGTCATCACCCTTGGAACCGCCAAGAACCAATCTCTCACCATTCTTCAGTGCATTGATGATCTCTTCAGCACTCTTGTACTTGGAGGACTCACCGATGAAGATCAGGTGCTTGTCTACAGCCATGTGTGCAACAGGCTGGAAGTTCTGGAAACGGTTGGCAGTGTTCTTGACCATCGGCATCAAGTCACCACTGTTGAAGGTCAACAAAGTGTGGTCAGCCTGAACACCAGCTCTGATGTTGGAAACAAGCAGTCTACCAACCTCGCCGGCACCATCGGTCTTGTACTGAATGACAAAGTTTGCATCCTCGATCATTTCCTCTTCCACAATAATGTCAGTGATTGTGCGGGTGAAGATGTCGGAACCACCACCGGGGGAGCTGGTTACGTACCAATCGACGTTCCGGGTAGGAACGAAGGACTTCTCTGCACCATCTGCAACTTCAGCAGCACCGTTTGCGAAAACAGATACGCTCACCAACAAAGCCAAGGCCAATACTAGAGCAAATTTTCTCATTTCTCTATCTCCTCTTTGTTTCTCGTGGGATACCTTCCCACATTTTCCAATATCCAATTCCTCTTACGAGGATGAAATCCTTATTTTCTGCGAACTGAGACCTTTCTGAGTATGAACTTCACCACAGGGGTCAGGACGATCGCAAGCAGCACCAGCAAAAGAACGGCTGAGATGGGCTTCTCAACGAAGATACCCAATCCACCATTGCTGATGATGAATGCCTTACGCATATTCGACTCGAGCAGCGGGGCCAAGACAAAGGAGAGGAGCATCGGAGCAACTCCGTATCCATTTCTGTCAAGAATGTACCCGAACAAGCCTGAGAGGAACATAATGATCACGCCATACATGGAATTGCTGGTACTGTAGCCGCCAACCACACAGACGACGGTAATGATCGGGATCAAAATTCGGACCGGCACGGTGAGAATCTTGATCAGGAATGGAATAACTCCCAAGGAAATGAACAGGGTAAGCAGGTTCGCAAGGAACAAGCTGGCGATCAAACCCCAGGCAAAATCAGGATTGCTGGAGAAAAGCAGCGGCCCAGGATTCAGACCCCACATCATTAAGCCTCCAAGCAAGACTGCACCGGTACCACTTCCAGGAATGCCCAAGGCAAGCAAGGGAGCAAAAGACCCAGCGGCAGCTGCGTTGTTTGCAGCCTCACAGCTTGCAATCCCTTCGATTGCACCACTACCAAGCGGATCCTCACTCTTGAAGGCTTTCTGCGCTGCATAGCCAAGGAATGCTCCGGTTGTAGCACCAGCTCCGGGAAGCACTCCAACAAAGGTTCCCATAAAACCACTGCGTAGGGCTGGAGGAACCAAGCGACGTACATCATGGAGGGTCAGCATAGAACCCTTGATCGTCAGCTTCTGGTTCAGGTTTGCTTCAATTTTCTTGTTTCGCTCAGCCATCAGCTTGAGCACTTGGCTGAACCCAACCGACCCGATGACGAACGGAGTAAAAGGAATGCCCCCTAGCAGATACATGTTGCCGAAGTCGTAACGGGGGCTTCCTGTAAGAGTATCCATACCCATGGTAGCCAGAAGGATACCAACCATGGTCAGTACCACACCTTTTGTCGGACTCTCTCCGACAAGCCAGCCAATGGAAGTCATGGCAACCAATAGAAGCGATGTCATCTCAGCTGGGCCGAACTTGAGTCCAAGCTCAGCAAGGGCAGGCCCCATGAAGGTCAAGATGATCATCCCGATGAAACCACCGATAAAGGAGGAGAGGTTTGACGTGAACAGAGCCTGGCCAGGACGGTTTCTTTTGGTTGCCATCGGGTAGCCATCCAGGGCGGTCATGACCGCCGGAGAGTCGCCAGGAATGTTCAGGAGGATTGCACTGAAGGACCCCCCATACATATTGGAGTAGTACAACGCACCAAGCATGATGATTGCGGTGGTTGGATTGAACTTATAGGTAAGGGGAAGCAGCAAAGCAACCCCTGCAAGGGAACCAATGCCAGGCATGGCTCCGACGATGAGGCCGAGCACTGCACCAAGCATGGTTACCATAATATTCTGGAAGGTAAGGACTACTGAAAAGCCCATGAACAGCATTTCTAGATTTTCCATTGTTTGCTCCTCAGTATGCGATCCAGTTGTAAATGATTCCCTTCGGGAAAGGAACTGCGAGCCACATGACGAAGGCTCCAATTACAATGGCCATGATGACAGCCAACCCTATAAGGGTAGTCTTCCAACTATATTTCTCGTACCACTTGAGCCACAGCACCACGAATATGGCGAGGCTTGGCAGCATGCCAATAACCAGTGTGGCAAGCATAATGGCAACAACGCCCAGAGCAGGATACCAACTCTCAATCGGGTAGGTAGTCTTTGCCTCCTTGAACGAGCCAAGGAATGCAATAAGACTCAAGGCAAGCAATGCAAACCCAATGATGGTGGGAAAAAAGCCTGGAAGAGGACCTCTGACTTCATGCCAGAACCCATACTTGGTGATCCCGAGATAGATGAACAGCACCGCAATCACAGCCGTAACAACGGGAATCACCAACTGACTCGTAACCTTTTTCAACTGCATATTCCTCTCTCTCCTTACGCCTGCTGACGCAGATGGTTGGCCATACGGGAGGCCATCTTCACTGCATTCTCAAAAGCGCTGGTTTTTACAACACCGGTTCCGGCAATATCATAGGCTGTACCATGTGCACAGGTCACGATAGGGGCAGGAAGACCACCGGCAATGGTAATGCCTTCGTCGAAACCTCGAAGCTTCAAGGCAATCTGTCCCTGGTCATGATACATGGTCACAACCCCATCAAAATCGCCACGGAAAGCCTTAATGAATGTGATGTCACTTGGATAGGGACCCGTTGCATCAATACCCATCTCCCTTGCTTTCTCAATAGCCGGTGTGATGACATCTATCTCCTCACGGCCACAGAGCCCGTTCTCCCCAGCATGGGGATTCAAGGCAGCCAAGGCAAGACGAGGATTGGCTATTCCACTATTCTTCAAGGATGTATTGGCAAGGCGTACAGCACGAAGGATGCTTTCAACCGTCAAGTTCTTGCTTACTTCACTGATGGGAATATGGCTGGTGGTACGGGTTGTCCAGAGGTCCCCTACCACGTTTATCTCACCGAAGGGTTCAGTATGGTTGAAGAGCTGAGCGAGGAAGTGGTGTTCGCTCTCAACCTTGCTTCCAGCCTGCTTGAGTCCTGCCTTGTGGAATGGGGCAAAACAGAACCCTTCAATCTTCTTTTCCTTGTAGAGTTGCACACCAAGAGTGAGTGCATTCAGGTTTGCTTTTCCAGCTTCTACAGTCAGCTTTCCAAACTCGACAACAGATGGATCCTGATCCTTCTGGTCGAGAACAGGAAGACCCTTCTGCCAGTCTGCATCTACAACATCACCGATTACCTGCAAGGGAACTGAAGAACCGATTACCGAGAATGCACGTTCAAGTATTCGCACATCTCCAATGACTACTGGTCTGCAATACTGCTCAAAAAAACCACCCGCAGCCAGCTTGGCAATGATCTCAGGTCCGACACCGGCACCATCACCGGTCAATATTCCCAACACAGGTTTATCATTCATGGATTACTCCCCTTCTTACATTCTGTGAATAACGATGGTCGTCATTCCGGCAATACAGGAAGCAACTAGTGTGCCAAGTTTTCATTCTATTGTATACAATCTTTTAAAATGTACGGTTTTGTATACACACATCTCTTCTCTTGACAACTAAATACAAAAATTTCTCATAGTTTTCTAAAAATTTCTAAGACTTTTTTTACATGTTTCAATGTTTCACATAATATGTTTCATGTTTCAAATGAAACATATATGAAACATTCCTATCCTTCGAACTGAGAAAATTTTCTCCATAGGGTTGTTCTGCTAATTCCTTGCTGCTTTGCGAACTCCTCGCGGGTCAAACCACTGGAGAGAAACTGCTCATACAGTTCATGGTCAGAACGCTTTTTCTTGCTTCTTCTTGGTTTTTCGCTCTCCAAACCCTCCAAATACAGCCCAGTTGAGCTGATATCCAGTTGCTCTATCTCATGGACACCGATATGAACAGAAGTATGGAGAATTGCCAGACGTTCAGCAGCATTACGAAGCTCTCTGATATTCCCCGGCCAGTAGAACTGACGGAGCATCTCCATTGCTTGCTCATCCATGGTGACCCTCGGCAACCCATGTCGTTCACAATACTGATCGACAAAATGTGAGAAAAGCAGGCCAATGTCCTCCGGGCGTTTACGTAAGGGGATCAACATAAGGCTCAACAAGCTGATTCGGTAAAAGAGATCAAGACGGAAGGACCCATCCTGCACCTTCTGCAGGATTGTATCGTTGGCAGCACTGATAACCCTGACATCAACAGGGACAACCATATCAGCACCTACTCGCCTAACCTCCCGCTCCTGGAGCACACGGAGGAGTTTGGCTTGCACGACTATCGGCATCTCTGCTATTTCATCGAGGAAGATGGTGCCCTTATGCGCCAATTCAAACAAGCCAGGCTTTCCTCCCTTGCTTGCACCGGTGAAGGCTCCCTCAGCGTAACCGAACAACTCACTCTCCAGCAGCTGTTCAGGCAGTGCCGCACAATTCACCGCAACAAACGGCTGCGAGGCACGCGCAGATGCATTGTGGATGCTTTGTGCAAACAGCTCCTTTCCTGTACCGGTCTCCCCCAATAAAAGAACGGCACCTGGAACTTGACTGAACCGCCTAGCCTTATCGACAAGAGAACGCATATGTCCACTCTGGGTAACAATATTCTCGAACGTATATTTTGCCACCAAGCCCTTCTTGCTCAGCTCTGTTCTGATCATATGTTCGGTCTGCTGGATTGCCTCGGTATTCTGGTAGGTAAAAAGAAACCCGGATGTCTCCTCATCCATGCTGATCGGTTGTTGGGTTACAAGATACTGCTTGCCAGCTATAGGGACTACAACTTCACGTTTACCGGATTTCAGATTCAGGTCCCACTTCCCTGACCAGTAGACATCGGAAAGCTGCCTGCCAACCAGTTCCTTGCTCCCAAAGAGCTGCTCAGCCTGACGGTTTGCTGCAATAATGGTAGAACTGCTATTGATGGCAAGTAATGCGTATGCTGCATTGTTGAGGAGCGTCCCGAGAAGGTTCCCTCGAGTCTGCGCCCGCTCAAGGGAGCGTGCTGCAGCAACTGCCTCTGCAACGGCGTGGACCACCGCCTGATACCCACTCTTGACGTGTACATGGGAAAAACCACGCTCCTCACAGAGCCGGCACATCGTCAATCCTCCGACAAAGATGGAACAACCTTTTCTTGCAAGATGTGAAAGACCTACCTCAACATCCTTTTCATCGGTGACTTGAAAGATGGAGACCGGCTGACCTACCAAGGTGCTGATCACCTCCTGGTCGCACAACTGTTCATTGGTGACCACTCCGATAGGGGCATCTGGTTTCATTTTCTTTGCCTGGGCGAGTGCGCTCAACAGATCGGCACTGCTTAAAGCGATAGGCACCACATGCACCGATGGCTTTAGATGGGCGATTGCCTGGGCAGTGATACCACGTGCAACAATAATATCGGCAGCCAGCGGGGCAATCTTCTGGGGATCACTTCCAAAGATATGGGTGGTGCGCACGTCAAT
This sequence comes from Sphaerochaeta sp., assembly GCA_050252715.1. Lineage (GTDB taxonomy): Bacteria > Spirochaetota > Spirochaetia > Sphaerochaetales > Sphaerochaetaceae > Sphaerochaeta. The sequence goes on from JBFWKK010000001.1 coordinate 59,659, forward strand.
GGTATCCAGGTCATAACTCTGGACTACTTGATCGAATGCTTCTTGCAACTCTTGATAGGGTACGACAATCAAAATCTTAATCAATGTGACACCTCGCCAAGAGTGTAACACAAGCGCTTCTCTTTACAAAGCCGGTCTGCTCTTGGTATTGTCCGGCTATGAATATCCTGCAATATCTCTTATTGGTCCTGCTTGTCATCATTACCGCGGTCAATCTCTATGCCTTGACCATCGGAAAGAAAAATCGTACCCGCGCAGCGGCAAACTACCGCCTTACCCTACAGAAACTGGGGGCAAGAACCAATGATCTTATGAAAGAACATGGGTATGACTTTGACGATCGTCATGGATACATCAATGACCTTGGAGACGGCATTCTTCTCTGTTTCGATACCAAGAAGCAGGTTGTTGGCATTACCTTGGCTGAAGAGTTCTATCATTTTCCATGCAACGCTTTTGTCTCCTGCAAACAAACATATGAGATGCCAGAGAAACATAAGCTCTCCGGCATCTCCGTTGTCATTGAAACACACGATACGATTATTACCTTGGTATTCGGCTCAAAGGCTTGGAGGAAAAACTCCTATTTGGGGAAATTCCTCCTCCAGGATTCCAAGGAGTTCTGCACCATCCTTGAAAGCCACTGCTCTGTGAGCGAACAGCAATAACCTATGTTGCGCTCTGGTCTAAAATATGTACATCCAACTGGTTGAAAGGAACTGAGATTCCAACCTCAGCGAGACGATCAACGATCTCACCCTGGAATCTCCAATGAACCTTCCAGAAATCTTCTGGTTTGGTCCAAGGCCGAACCGCGAAGTCTATGGAGGAGGCAGCAAGGGTGTTCACCTCTACCATGGGAGCAGGCTCGGGAAGAATCTCACTGTATGAATTGAGAATTTTCCAGATGGTATCCTTCGCCAACTGTATGTTGGTCCCATACGCAACACTGACCGTAAGGCCAAGTCTTCTTCGGTCAACATTGGAGTAGTTCACAATAGGGCTTCCCCAAACAAGCTTGTTGGCGATAGTGATCTTCCTATTGTCAGGCGTTGAGAGAATGACACAGATCATGTCCATATCACTCACAGAACCACTGAACGATCCTGTCTCGATGTAGTCACCAATCCTGAAGGGAGCATTGATGACAATCATCATACCACTGAGCAGATTACCGATGGTATCCTGGAATGCAAACCCAAGGACAACTCCAGTGATGCCAAGTCCGGCAAGCACAGGACCCATATCGAGGCCAAGTCTGCCAAGGAATGCAATGATGAGGAAGATCCATCCGATCACATTCACCAGTTTCAAGATGAAACGGGCCATCAGGTCATTTATCTTCTTGGAACGGTCAAGTACGCGTTTAAGCATTCGAGAAATGCCGATGATCACCAGTTTACCGATGAGAACAATGAGCAATCCAACCGCAACGTTTACCAGGAATTCAACGGGACCAATCTGAATCCAGCTATCAATCTTCTCCATAAAGCGACCAAAAGCGGAACTTTCAGCAACAGCTTCACTGCTAAGGGCCATGAGATTTGAAATCATAGTGCTACTTCCTTTTTCTGTAGTATATAAAACACTACCATCGGTGAAGAAAAAAAACAAGGTGAAGAAAAAGACTCTTCACCTTGCGATATAAGTAATTAAATACCGTCTATTATGTAGACAAAAGCGTATGGAGCCGTTTTGCAAACCCGACAGGATCCTTGGGCATGACGCCCTCGGAGAGCAGTGCCTGATCAAGCAGCACCGAGCTCAGCTGTTCGATGAACTGTTCATCGTCACTGTTCTCAATCTTTTTGACCATCGGATCATCAACATTAATCTCAAGAATCGGCTTTGCTTCCTCAAAGTCACTCTGGCCCATGCTCTTGAGAATCTGCTGCATCTGCACTGAGGGATCGTTCTCATCAACGACAACCACGGCAGGAGAATCAGAGAGACGGGTGGAAGCAACTACGTCCTTCACCTTGTCTCCAAGAGCTTTTTTCACCTTCTTGATGAGCGCCTTGGACTCTTTTGATTCCTTCTTCTTCTCGCCTTCTTCCTTCAAGTCATCAACAGCTCCGCTCTTGTTGATTGCCTTCAAGGGCAGTTCCTTGTAGGTTCCGATCGAGCCCACCACAATATCGTCGATATCATCGCTCATGATCAGAACCTCATAGCCCTTCTTCCGGTAGGCTTCAAGCAAGGGACTTGCCTTGAGCGTCTCTTCCTTGCCTCCTGCAATGTAGAAGATGGACTTCTGCTCACTCTTCATCCGCTCCTTGTAGGAAGCAAGACTTACATAGCCATCCTCAGTGGAACTCTTGAAACGAACCAAATCGAGCAAGGCATCGCGGTTTGCATAGTCGCTGTAAAGGCCTTCCTTCAGCGGGCGGTTGTACTGCTCAATGAACTTCCCGTAGAGATCTGGGTTCTGTTCACTGATTTTCTGGAACTCGCCCAGCAATTTCTTTACTGAAGCAGTGCGAATCGCGTTCATCACGCGGTTCTGCTGTAATATCTCACGGCTCACGTTCAGTGGGAGGTCCTCGCTGTCGATTACACCACGTACGAAGCGAAGATAGGAAGGAAGCAGTTCTTTGTCGTCATCGGTGATGTAGACACGCTTCACATACAGTTTTACCCCAGGCTTGTAGTCGGCATAGTACATGTCAAAGGGAGCCTTGCTCGGGATATAGAAGAGCGTGATATACTCGGTTGCACCCTCTGCACGGGTATGCAGGTAGAACAAGGGGTCTTCACTGTCATAACTGCTCTGCTTGTAGAACTCCTTGTATTCCTCATCGGTCAGCTCACTCTTGCTTCGTCTCCAAAGGGCTGATGAGCTATTGATCTGCTCGATTTTATGCTCAACCTTCTTCAGAGGGTTGCCTTCCTTGTCCTTCTTTTTGTCATCGTAGGATGTCTGGTCGTAGGAGAGGAAAATCGGGTAGGCAATGTGGTCGCTATACTTCTTGACCAGCTGTTCAATCTGCCAGCGGTTGGCGTACTCACTGCCTTCCTCGTTCAAGTATAGGACAATGGTTGTACCCTGACTTTCACGTTCTGCTTCCTCAAGGGTAAACGTACCCTTACCAGTACTGCTCCACTTCCAGGCCTGTTCCTCACCGGCCTTTCGGCTGACAACCTCAACTTTCTTGGCAACCATGAAGGCACTATAGAACCCTACACCAAACTGGCCGATAAGGTTGCTGTCCTTCTTTTGCTCATCGGTGAGAGAAGCCAAGAACTTCTTGGTTCCGCTGGATGCAATGGTACCCAGGTTGTCCGCCAAGTCGTCGTGGCCCATACCGAGTCCGTTGTCACGAATGGTGAGCGTGCGGTCCTCACCCTCCTCTGTAAAGGAGATGTCGATGCGCGGCTCAAATGCTAGGTCCTTGAGCTTGTCATCGGTAAGGGTGAGATACTTGAGTTTGTCCAGTGCATCGGACGAGTTGGATACCAGCTCGCGCAGGAAGATTTCCTTATGGGAATAGAGCGAGTGGATAATCAGGTGAAGTAGCTCAGATACTTCAGTTTTGAACTTCTTTTGTTCCATGGTTGAATAATACCTCCAAAGGGATATAGGCAAACATACTGATTTTTCACCGTAACGGCAATTGTTCCTTAACAAAATCCGCTAGGTGGGATATGCTTGGGCATGCAGTTTTCCACCCCAAGCTCAGCCCGCATGGTCAATCGTCTGAGAGTTCTCAATTTGCTTGCCCAAGAAGGCGAGCTCAGTCGCTCTGATATTGCACGTCGCCTCACGCTGAACAAGCCTTCCACCAGCGAAATCGTCCAGCAACTTCTCGAGGAAGGTCTTGTCGAGGAGAGAGGCAAGGCAAAGACCGCAAACGGGAGAAGACCTACCGTCCTCAAGCTGCAACAGACTGCTCTGCTTGTCCTTGGGGTTGAACTGGGAAGCAAAAACACCTGCTTCAGCCTCTCAGATTTAATGGGCAATGTATTGCGTTTTGAGCGTATTCCCACCCCAATCAAGCCGGGGGCGCAGGAGCATGGTCTTACCATCATTAAAACCTGTCTCAAGATGCGCAGGATCACCAAGATTCCTATTGCCGGCATTGTGGTGGCAACCAGTGCACTGATCAGCGATGATGGACAGTCCATCATCCGCCATGACCACTGGGATTGGAAAGACGTACCTCTTGCGAAAGCGATCAGTGAGTACACCCAGAGCCCGGCGATGCTTGTGCACTCCGTACAGGCAATGGTGGAGGCTGAACAATGGTTTGCGTGTGAGAAGGAAAAATCATTCCTCTATGTGAACTGGGGAGAACATATCAGCAGTGCACTGGTCCAGGAGAGCACCATTATTGCCCAAAAGAGTCGCTTTGGACACCTGACGATCAAGCAGACCGGCCTCTGTCGTTGTGGAGGGATTGGCTGCCTGGAGACAGTCGCCTCAGGATGGGCACTCAGTGAAATGTTCAAGGGAAAATCAGTGAAAGAGCTCGCTCAGAGTCAAGAAGCGGGGGTAGTAGAAGCCCTCAATACCGCAGTTGAGGCTATGGGAATGGCACTGATAGCTGCCAGTGCAGTAACCGGTTGTGACAAGATCATCATCGGCGGTGGTATTTCAAACCTCCCTGATTCCTATCTCTCGCAGCTGCAATCCTATTACCAGAGGCATGCCCACCATAGCCTTTCCGGTATACCGGTGGTACGCTCCCAATTGAAGGATCGTAGCGCCATCCTGGGAAGTGTTGCTGTTGCTCTGGATAGATGGGTATTCCAACGTCGCATGCTCAAAGCGATGCAAGAGCTCTAACCATGAAAAACCGCTACCCAAAACGGGTAGCGGCAACCTCCTTGAGAACCCTAGGACTCCTCTCCTAAGGGTACGCGTCCATCCGCTGGAACCATCGGACTAGACTCGAGCAACGACACTCATGATTATTGCATGGTTTTCCTGCCGTGTAAAACATTACTTGCAGCATTTTGTAACTATTTCACTATTTGTTTGATTAAAGGCCAACTCTTCACAAAAACAGGGCATCACCCTGTATCTCAGCTTCCTTCGGTATAATTAATGGAGAAGGAACCTGAGTAGGTACCAGCACTGAATACATCGGCAGCACGCTTGGTAATGATCAAGGTTAACTTCCCGATGGAAACATCGTTCTGTGCACCTGCAGGAAATCTGGTATGGAAGGTGTCCCCATTCTCTACAATGGTTGAAATGTTTTCACTTTCAAGTTCAAGGGTTGTCCGAAGCCGATTCATCTCATTCATTTGTAGATCGGAAAGAGAGAAGATCAACTTGCCCATCGTTGGTGAGGCAAGGTGTGAGGAGTAGCGGAAGTAGAGCGACTGACTCAATTCCCACTCTTCCAAATTCGGGAACTCAAAGCTCAGCATTGCCTCATCCCCCCCAAGCTCAACCCCCTCTTCATTATAGATGGCGAACTGAAGATCCTTTTGATCTATGACCCCCTGCATGTACACCGTGGCAGAAGGAAACCGCGGTGGATCTTCTGCTGCCAAGGGCAACACAAAGAAGAGGAGTATACATGCTAAGAAAACTTTCTTCATATCCATCTCCCAATACCATCAAACTATACGTATAGTAACAGCAACCATTCCCGCTGAAAAGAGGGGAAAGAAAAAGCTGTGCAGGTTACTGCACAGCCTTGTTCGTGTGAACCAGATGAATTGATTAGCTCACCGTTGCAACTGAAATGGTAACCGTTGAAGTATACGTTCCAGCCATAGCATTTTCATTTACATACTTGTCTTCGTCGTCCCCAACTTCAACGATAACTCCCAAATGATCGGCAGTGTTTGCAATTATCTCTTTCATCGGCTTGATGGTTATCGCTACAGATCCTGTATTTCCGGAAAGCGCAGAACTAAGTATGGTATATAAACCACTTGCTGGTTCTGGATCATCGCTACCAACCAACACATCAAGAATTTTAATCTTATAGTCCGAATCAGAACCATTGATAAAATCACCGACTTCCATCATGATAGCAAAATTAGTTGACGTATTTGTCTCATACCTATAGGTGAAGACAGGATCAGTAGTGAAGGCATCTTCAATATCCAACTCTGCATTAAACTGAGTACCATCGTCTGGGTCATCAAAACCATGATGAAAGTAATCACCAATAATTGCCGTCAATGTAGCAGTAACATTGGCAACAGGGTTATCATTGATTGTCAGAGTAGCAGCAAAAGCCCCACTCATTGCAATAAGCAACACCAGTGCAAGTGTAATAACCTTTTTATTCATATCTCAATCTCCTCCGGATGATTATTCCTCTATCCTTTGTATGGATAGCCTACTACCAAGTAGGACTTATGTCAATATAGGAAGATGTATTTTTATATTTTTTTAATACTAATTTCTATTAATGATATTATTTTATTATATTACAATTAATTATATAATTTTTAACTTATAACGTATGTTTGGTATTTTTGTATACAACCTTTTAGAATACTAGGAAGATACCAGATACAGATGGTTCATGTATCTTTGAATTATCTCTAGCATCTGACATATCTATGTTATAAAAGAACCCTCTTTATACTACAAAAGCTGCCAACGGCAGCTTACATTCCAAGTATCTTGCAGCAGTGCTGTCAATCGCTCCTGATGCCAATCATTACGGTTGACTCATACCGACCTGATGGAACGGCCTCAATTGCGTCCTGGTCTGCAATGATGGTCAAGGTATAATAGACCAGCCCCATTCCTGAAGCTGATTGGTTGAAGTCAATGATCTGATACTCCCCTTCACTTCCAGTAATCTCATTTGCACCCACCAGAAGTTTCTCGATGGCCACCTGGGCTGAAGTGTTTGCATTCTTCAGCTCAAAAGGGCTCACCGTTGCGTAGACCTTGAATGGCCTGGCGACATTTGTCTGGATTGCATAGTAGATGGTAGCACCCTCGGCATCGAAAGCGTCGGGAACAGACAGAGTAGAGAGGATGTTCGTACTACCCTCGCTAGAGAGGAATCCGTGTGTGAGAATTTCTGGAACAGTAGTGGTAAGAGAGATGGTGACTTGCGCAGGCTGAGCAGGCTCATCAGCAAAGAGAGCCAAGGGGAAAGCCAAAAGCAACAGTACAATGCACATCCATTTCATAGAATCCAATCTCCCAAACAAGTGGTATCCACTTCTCAACTATACTGCGGGATAAAAACTTATGTCAATAGAAATGCTATTTCATTCAATACAGATTTAAATATTTTACCGTATTGTGTATTTATCTTATTTATTTATATATAGTTATTAGGCTCTATACTTATGACATCCTCATAACGTATTTCCTGTAATGACTTATTTTCATTCATATATGAAGTCTACAATCACGAAACTTTCCTATGTCAGAATGGGAGAAGTTACCCTAAAAGCAGTTATATGGTTTTTGTACACAATCAACACTATTTTCATCTATATATAGTAATAGCATAGTTTTATAATTTCATTCCTTCATTATATTCCTTTAACAAACTTATAACATATACCATTGCTTTTCACAGAATAATGGCGTATATATGTAAAGAAGACTTTGTGCTCAGGCACGAAGCACCCTACTAGGCTGTACAGCGCAAGATATTTGCAACAAGGAAGTGAGAAGATGAACGGCAACCTTATGTCCGGACAAGAAACGAAATCAACCACGATAGCGAACAAGCTTGAGGAAGAAATTCTCTCCAAAAAGTATCAGGCAGGGGAAAACCTGCCAAGCCAGCATGAGCTGGCCCTTCAGTTCAATGCCTCGAGCAGAAGCGTTCGAGAAGCATTCAAGAACCTGGAGGCAAAGGGCCTTATAAGAGTTCAGCAAGGTAAGAAGGCAGTTGTACAGAGCAACAGTCTGGACCAATTCGTGGAGTCTCTTTCTGCCTCCATGATGAACAAACACACTCCTGACAAGAAACTGCTCACCGACCTGATGCAGGTAAGAACCACCATTGAGGTTTCAGCAACCAGAGAACTCAGCCGAGATCCAAACCGTATGCTTATTGTCCGCTCTCTGGACCGGGCATGCACCCGAATGGAACATTTGCTGCCTACCCTCGAAAACGGGAAAGACGAAGAGGCAATGAAACAGTTCAAGGCCACCGAATTCGATTTCCATGCCGCCCTGATAAAGTCGAATGACAATATCATTCTCAGCAGCATCTACGAGAACCTCGCCCCCCAGCTTTACGCTGCCTTGGACAGACTGCCTGAAACATACAGCGAGCAACGCAAGAAGGTGAATGAGTACCGCTATCTGGTCGACGCTCTTGAAAATGGGCAAACCGACCTTGCCGTTGCCTTGACTCTGGTTAATCTGACCAATATCAAGGACAAGTTTGAGACCTTGGATCTCTAGGGGAGATGCTTTGTATGCCTGCCTGCCGCCCATGCACATCCGCAAAACGGCAGGTTTTTGTTTTTTTCCCGTTGTCTGTTTTGTAATTTGACACATATCAGTATCTATGGAAAAATTACTCTGAGGTGCATATGTATATAGCATTAATTAACGTACATGGACTTGTTCGTAGTGACAATATCGAAATGGGAAGGGACGCCGATACCGGCGGACAGACCCGATATGTCGTCGACCTCGTAAAGGAACTCTCCACCAGGGAAGATGTCGAGGTGGACTTGTTCACCCGTCTGATCAAGGACAATCGCACCAGCGAAGATTATCGTAAGAGCATTGAGCAGATTGGCGAACATGCTCGTATCGTCCGCCTAACTTGTGGAGGGACCAGATACCTTCGCAAGGAGTTGCTTTGGCCCTATCTGGATGAATACGTCGATAATTTGATCTCCTTCTTCCGTACACAGAAGAAAACCCCGGATATCATTCACGCCCACTATGCCGATGCCGGCTACGTGGCAACAGAACTTGCCACGTACTTCCAAGTTCCTCTGGTCTTTACCGGCCACTCCATGGGCAGGAACAAACTAGAGTATTTGCAGAGTCAGGGAGTAAGCGAGGAGAAACTCAACCAGTACTACCATATCCAGACCCGTATCAGGCAGGAAGAGCGTACCATGCGCCATGCCTCCATGGTCATTACCAGCACAAACTACGAGAAGAATGTACTGTATAAGCCCTATGAGTCACAGGATCTCTCAAAGATGGAGGTCATACCCCCAGGATTGGATCTGGACACGTTCTTTCCCTACTACCACTATGAAATCCAGGACCCCTCCATCACAGAGGAGATGAAACTTGCCCAGTACTCCATGGTAAAGGAACTTCAACGCTTCCTGACGAATATGGACAAGCCATTCATCCTTGCTCTCTGCAGACCAGAGGCAAGAAAGAACATCGATCTTCTGATCGACGTCTATGGAAAGAGCAAGGAGCTGCAGGCGATCGCGAATCTGGTCATTGTCGCAGGAATTCGCGACGATATCACCAAGATGGAAGATGGAGAAAAGCAGGTCCTCACCGATATGCTGCTTTTGATGGACCGCTATGACCTGTACGGCAAGATGGCCATTCCAAAGCATCACAACCCTCAGCGTGATGTACCCGAAATCTATCGTTTGGCCGCAATGAAACGGGGTATTTTCGTTAGTACCGCTGCATTGGAGAACTTTGGACTCACGTTCATCGAGGCTTCTGCTGTAGGACTTCCCTATGTGGGAACTGACAAGGGAGGGGTCAGGGACATCTATGAGAACTGCGAGAGCGGGATCCTGGTCGACATCTCCAACAGGAAGGCTATAGAAGAGATCCTCTACAATCTGCTTACCGATGCAGAGCAGTGGCAGAAGCTCTCTGAAAACGGTGTACAACGCATACGCCAGGTATATAACTGGAAGGCACATGCAGATACCTATCTCGCCCACCTCGAGAAGGTACTTGCAAACAAGAAGAAACAACCGGCACTGGCTACCAGGATGGGTTCGATCGAACATCTCCTAGTCTGCGATATCGACAACACCCTCACCGGGGACATGGCCGCTGCAGATGAATTGGCAAAGGCCCTGAAAGCTCACCATGACAAGATTGGGTTTGCCATTGCAACCGGACGCAGTATTGAATCTGCACAGGAGGTACTTAAGAGCTACTCCTTCCCAGAACCGGATATTCTTATCACAGCAGTGGGAAGTGAGATCCACTACGGCTCTCAGGATGTCCCCGACAAGGGATGGTCGAACCATATTAGAAGAAGGTGGAAACCGGAAAGCATCAGGAGCGTGCTCTCTTCCTTTTCGGAGCTGGAACTACAGGATGAGGATGGCACCCAGCGCAAATACAAGATCAGCTACAACATTAGAGAGGGGAGTGAAATCTCCAGCTTGATGGAACGCATCCGCTCTGCACTGGCAGAAACAAAAAGCATGCAGCATCTTGTACTCAGCCATGACACCTATCTGGACATCCTCCCCTATCGTGCCAGCAAGGGAGATGCAATCCACTACCTGGCATGGAAGTGGAATATCGACGCCAGTCGTGTACTGACGGCTGGGGATTCAGGCAATGACCGGGACATGTTCTCCAATCCCTTGCGCTCCATCATTGTGGCGAATCATGAGGAATCCTTGAATACCATACGGAAATCAAAACGGGTATTCTTTGCCACAAAAAAGTCAGCAGCAGGCGTATTGGAGGGATTGTACCACTTCAAGGTACTAACCGAATAACGCAAGCCAACATCTTCAATACAGGAGGTCCTTCAAGAAGGCCCTCCTGTTATTTTTCATGTCTTAAGTACGTTACAGGTGATACCATCTTATGTCTTAGGTTCTGGTTTTATTCAAGAATATAAATAAGTAAATACAACTAATGACATCTTTTATATATTTGATATACAGCTATTGCATGAATTTACATTTTGTTGTATAGTTTATGCAAGATATAACTTAGTACGTATGACATCTATCATACCTACAACATAATAAACAGGGAGTATACATGGAGTATATAGCTCAGACCAAGACAGCAAGGGTTGCTACCGCTTTGGAAGAAATGATTCTTGACAAGCGAATCAAAAGTGGCTCGTTCCTCCCTTCTCAACAAATACTTGCCCAGCGATTCAATACGAGCAGCCGTCCGATCAGGGAGGCGTTGAAGCTTCTCGAAGCAAAGGGATTGGTTGTAATTATGCAAGGTCGCCGTGCCCAGGTAAGGAGCAACAGCCTCAACCAATATGTAGAATCCATCTCGACCTCTATTGTGAACAGCAAGATCAGCCACGGCAAGCTCATGCGCAATCTTATGCAGGTTCGCATCACGGTTGCCACCAGCGCAGCAAGGGAGTTCACCCGATTGGAGAATCGTGAGGAGTACCTCTCACAGCTGTGGAATGCCAGCCACAAGATGGAAGCAGCCGTACCAAAAATTCTGCACAAGGATGCTCAGGCTTTGAAGGAGTTCAATAGCGCCGAGGCCGAATTCCACAGAACGCTGGTCTACGCCAATGGAAACCAGATACTTTCCACCATCTACAGCAATCTCTCCCCCATGCTGGATAATGCGATGACTTCAATCAAGTTTACTGCATTGCAGTTGGAGAAGCGCTCCAAGGATTATACCTATCTTTGCGAGGCTCTCCAGAACGGTCAGACCGATTTGGCTGTAGCTCTTGTCCTAGTGACCCTTACCACGTTGGAAAACAAGGTCATGGACCACTATCCGGATGAGGATGCAATCGTCTCGTATGCGTAAATGTTAGAGCTTTGGCAAAAACCCTCCACTGTGCTATAGTCGCCGTGGAGGATTTTTTATGGAAGAGATCATACGCCTCGCCCATATCACCGTTCGTCGCCAGGGCAACCCAATCCTGGATGATGTCTCCCTTTCTGTACACCGTAATGAGCATGTAGCCATCATCGGACCAAACGGTGCAGGCAAAAGCACTCTCGTTCAGGTCATCAGCGAAGAAATCCATCCACTGTACCGTGAAGAGACAAAGAGGATTCTCTTTGGCAGGGAGCGTTGGCAGGTTTTGGAGCTGAGAAAACAGATGGGGATTGTCAGCCAGCGGGTCCAGTATCTCTGCAACTCAACCTACAAGGCCTGGGAGATTGCCATCTCTGGGTTCTTCAGTTCCATCGGACTGGATTTTCACCACCAGATATCTATCCACCAACAAGAAGTTGTCAAGACTGTCATGCAACGCTACGGTGTGTGGCATCTCAAGGATAAGCAGATGAACAGACTCTCAAGCGGGGAGGCAAGACGGGTTCTGCTCTGTCGCGCAAGCGTCCATGACCCCCAGGTAATGCTCCTCGATGAGGCGGTCTCAAACCTGGATTTCCCTAGTCGCCACAACTATCGAGAGACGCTTCATACGCTCGACAAGGAAGGAAAAACCATCATTCTTGCCACTCATGAACTCAGTGAGATCATTCCAGCGATCAAGCGGGTTGTTGTCATGCAACACGGCACCATCGTCGCCGACGGTCCCAAGGAGCAGATCCTCCAGGAGGATCTGCTCTCCCAGGTATATGGTGTAAAGGTCTTCGTGGATGAACGCGATGGACTTTACAGCGCTTGGTGCTGAAGCATTTTTCCCACGAAAGGGGCTTTGTGTAGTATAGTAAAGACAAGAACAAAACAAGCGAGGTCTACACATGAAGCGTTGTTCCATCATCATCCACAGCGTAAGCGGCAATTGCTATATCATCGGCTCGTATCTGAAAGAGCTGATGGCCGAACGAAACGTCGATGCACGCCTCTACCGGGTTGACGACCCCGATTTACACATCTGGGCAAATACCCAAGAGACGACAAATGACTACTATGAGGATATCCTTGAGCTGCCGATTGTCAGTACATCAACCCTGCTCAAGAGCGATATGATCATCATGGGAAGTCCGACACGATTTGGAAATATCTCAGCAGAAATGAAGACATTCCTCGATACCACCCTGCCCTTGAGCAAGGACAAGAGCCTGGAAACAAAGTTCTTCGCATGCTTTACCAGCTGCTCGAACTCTACCTGTGAAGGAGCCCACACCCTTACAGCCATGATCTATTGGGCGCAGTCGATGGGGATGTTGCATATTCCTTTCGGGGTGCATGACGAACTGGACTTCTGTGACCAACCGGTTTCCGGAATCGTCCACCTTGCAGGAAAGGAGGGGGCCATTAGACCCAGTGACCGCCTCGGCAAGGAGATGGAGGTATACGCAGACACGCTCAGCGCATACATCCAAGAGTAAGAACACCAGAGATAGGAGGGAAGCGTATATCGCTTCCCTCTCTCTCTTTACCCTTTGGAAAAGAAATATTTTACTCTCTGCAACCAACGAACAAACCAACCTTTCCCATAACGAATCTTATAGTCGTGCGTTGCACTCTCTATACTTACCTCCTGACTGCCACTCATGTGTTTCAGGTTGTCCCAATGCCTGACGATCCACATATAGAGGTCTGCCTCTGTATTACCAGGGAAGGATGCGAGCAATTTTGCTTGCCGCACTTCCTCAATAATCGGCTGGTAGACATGCTTGTACCAGGACATTGCTCCTTCCTCGAAACTGATCTCCTCGTCCTTTCCCTCATTCAGGTAATACTTATGCACCAGAATATGATTCACCATCTCAGGGTATGATCCAGGAGAGGTGAACAGGATATCCTCCATCGGGAGAAAGGACGGATTGTACTGGTTGATGAAACGCTCTCGTTCATACTCGATCACCCGTTTCCTCAGACCTTTCATGGTCAGTCCCGGCTCAAGTGGTATCTGACTGTCCAGCTCTACCACCTCAGCATCAATGAACTCAACACCTTGGGTCTTGGCAACCGAAACACGGTGATTCCCATCACGGACAAAGTACCACTGACCAAGCTTGTATACAGAGATGGGAGGAAGGATTACATACTCCTTCGTTGCCCTGTCGATGCTTCTCCATCGTGTCCTGAGCAGCTCTTTCTTCGGATAGAAGGCAAGGGAAAAATCCTGGTATCTACCTTCACTTCCAATTATCTGGTTCACCGGTATGGTCCGCATTCCCCGATACGTCTCATTTTTTGGTTTTATCAACTCAGTTACTGCATAGAAGCTCAGAAGGTCTGAGTTTTTCCATGCAAGACTACTGAGTAGTGACTGCATTCTCCCTCTCGAGCGAGCTTTCTCAAAATCCTCGTTTGTCTGGGAAAACAAGTCAATGCCTATCCTTGCCATCCTCTCTCCCCTTTCCTAGTGTAGGATCCTCCAAGATGTAACTTTGGAAAATATTGATGATCTTGGTTCTCTTATATACATGATGCCTGTTGGCATTCATATCATGCAGGTGAATATGCCCGTGAAGCAAGTATCTGGGCTTGAACCATTGCATAAACGTTAAAAATGTAGAAAACCCCTGATGGCAGCGATCGGTGTCATCACCGAGCCCGAGAGGGGCTGCATGGGTAAGGAGGATATCCACCCACCTCCCACGAAAAATGCGATTGAAAAGCAGGCGGGGAACCATCTTGAGCATTCGGAAAAACATCTCCCGCTCACTATATTGATGGGCCCCTTTATTGTATCGCATTGAACCACCAAGACCTGCGATGATCAGATCATGCTTCTTGTCGTAGAGCACTTTCCCATCAGTAAACTCCCCTCCAAAAGGAGGCAGTGTCTGGATCTTACCATCCTTGTACCCATACTGCTCCATTAGGGGAGAACGCTCAAAGAACTGGTGCAGATACTCCAGATTATGGTTTCCAAAGACAAAGTAGAGCGGCTTGTTCAGACTGGATATGATGAACTCATAGTATTTCAGGGGCAGGTCTCCTGCTGCAATGATTGCATCGACATCCGCATAGCGACTGGCAATATTCTTGGAATATACCAACGGATCTGACTCATCTGCTATACATAGTAGTTTCATACTCACCCCATCAGATATCCACAGTCCACACCAACCAATTCCCCTGTCATTGCTTTGCAATCTGTTAGGAGTTGGACCACCTTCGCCACCTCAGCAGGTTCTACCAGACTATGGAGTAATGAACGTTCTTCATAGTGCTTTCTTAGAGCATTGTTCTCATCCAGATAGGGTGCCTGCAACAACCCAGGAGCAACTGCATTTACCCGTATGGATGGACCAAGTTCTTTCGCAAGGCTTTTTGTATAGGATACCACAGCGCCTTTTGAGGCATCATAGTGGCTTGTACCCCCGAAACCAGGATGCAAGGCATTGATACTCGCAATATTGACGATACACCCCATCTTGCTCTGCAACAGGGGAATGCACTGCTTTGTCAATCTGAACAGTCCGTTTACATTGATATCAAAAATACGTTGCCACTCCTGTTCGCTAAGTTCATGAGGACTGTAAACAGAGAATACCCCACTATTGTTGACCAGTACATCCAAATCAGGAAGAACCCCTACAGCTGATGCAATACTCTGTGTATCCTGTACGTCGAGGTGAAGGGGGATCAAGGAAGGACCAAGTCTGTCAGCAAGCTCCTCAGCTTTCTCCTGGCTAGAGGCGTATGCAGCATACACGAGATCTCCTGATTCAATAAAACGCTTGCAAATCGCACTTCCAAGGGTACTCGTTCCTCCGCTTACCAGAATGGTACGCATCACTCCTCCTTTGCCAGAAATCTTTGAACATCAACACAGTCGGGATATGCTTGCAGGATATCATCTGTAGCCTGCTTGAAATCTGAACGTTCAAAAGGTGGGCACATTACCGTTGCACACAAGGCCCAGCCATGTTCTCCATGGAGCTTAGTGCCCTGATAACACCCTCCCTTCACCACCGAGAGTGGATTATATCCCAATGTTACAGGGCCAAGACGACGCATTTCATGTGTTCCATCTTCATTGAGCAACAACTGATCAAGCGCATCGCCTTCCAGGAAGAACCAGATTTCATCAGTGGATAGATGATGCAAGGAGGAAAAGCTTTCCTCGGTAATAAGATAGTAGATGGCACTGCCAATCGGGATATCTCCCTCAAGAAAGGAGTGGACCCTCCTAAAGAATCCACCTTCTCCCTCGAGTAACTGCAATCCCAATCTTTCGATCAGTGCCTCATCTTTCATACAGGCCACTCCTTGGTCACACTGCGAACAAGGGATGTAAAGGCTTCCTTCACCAGATCCCCAGTTTCCATAACTTCAGTATGGCTCAAGGGTTGATCGAGAATACCAGAGGCCATGTTGGTAATACAACTGATACCCAACACTTTCATACGCATATGACTTGCAGCAATTGCCTCAGGAACGGTGGACATACCAACTGCGTCTGCGCCGAGGATCCTGGCTGCACGTACCTCTGAGGGGGTCTCATAGGAGGGTCCGGCAAAGAACATGTAGACCCCTTCCTGCAATGGAATTTCAAGCTTCTTTGCTTCTTCTCTTGCCAGTCTGCTGAGGTGTTTGTCATATGCATTGGTCATATCAAAGAACCGCTCACCCAGGCTGTCACAGTTTGGTCCACGCATGGGGCTATCAGCAATCATCTTGATATGGTCTGTAATCAGCATCAACTGACCAGGTTTATAGGTTTCGTTCACTCCTCCCGCTGCATTGGTTACCAAGAGTTGTTCAATGCCAAGGGCATGCATCACCTGGATGGGAAATACCACTTGATCCATTCCATATCCTTCATAGTAGTGGAAACGGCCTTGCATGCAGAGAACCCGCTTACCCTCCAAGGTACCGGCAACAAGTCTTCCCTTATGCCCAAACACAGTAGAGACAGGAAAATGTGGAATATCCTTGTAGGAAATGGCAACAGCATCTTCCAGTTCATCGGCAAGGCCGCCCAGACCACTTCCAAGTACCATAGCAATGGTTACCGGTTCATCCCCGATACGAGAGGTAATATACATTGCAGCTTCCTGCATCTTATCTTTCAAATTATCCATTGAATCCTCCAAAAACGACTAGAACGGTTCTCCGCTTGCCTTCGGGGCAGCGGAATTCTTCGAGAACAACACCAAGGCAAGCAAGGTAGCCACATACGGGAAGATCTTGAAGAACACCGGGGGAATCACCTGTAACGAGGGGATTACCTGACTTACATTAGCAATAGTGGTGGCAATTCCAAAGAAGAATGTTGCACCAAGTATACCCAGTGGTTTCCATTGGCCGAATATCAAGGCAGCGATGGATAGGAAGCCAAGACCGGCAACCGTACCATTGAACTCGCCTGAGTAGGTGATCAGGATGACTGACCCACCAAGACCAGCAAGGGCCCCACTCATGGCTACACCAAAATATCGCATCTTATGGACACTGACACCGGCTGAAGCAACAGCAGAGGGGTGCTCACCACAGGCACGCAGTCTAAGCCCAAAGCTCGTCTTGTACAAGAGGATCCAAGAAAGTCCCCAGATGATCAGACAAACCCAGGTTGTCCAGTAGGATTGGCTGAAGAACAGCGGTCCTATGATAGGAATCTTCGAAAGAAATGGAACATTCTTTCTCACAATGCCCATCAAAATGCGTACGTTTCCACTTCCGCTGATGGTGCGGGCCAAATAGACTGTGAGTGCGGCAGCAAGCATATTGATTGCAGTTCCACTGATGACCTGATCAGCCTTGAGATTGATTGAGGCAAATGCATGCAGGAGACTGAAGATTGCTCCTGCCAGAACACCTACGAGCAACCCAATCGGCAGTGCATTGATGCCAAGTGTTGCCTCACTCATCTTGATCGTGATGGCACTTGCAAAGTAACCGACCAACATCAGACCTTCCAACCCAAGGTTGGTGACACCACTACGTTCACTGTACAAGCCACCAAGGGAGGTCATCAACATGGGGATTGTATAGGCAATCGCATACGGGAAAATACTTACCAGTGTGTCCCACATACTAGTTCTCCTCCTTCTCTGTAGCTGTACCCAGTCGCTCATTCCGCCGTTTCAGTACTGCGTCCCAGAATCGCTTGAACAATACACTTGTTGCCGTAAAGTAGATGATTACCGCAATAATGGTATCGGCAATCTCAGGGGGAACATTGGTCATTGCATTCATAAACCCCTTTCCAGATTGCAGAACTCCAAAGAAGAGAGCGCTGAAGAATACCCCGATCGGGCTACTTGCACCCAAAAGGGCAACAGCAATACCGTCAAACCCTTGGGAGGGCATTACCCCAATCTGCATGTTTCTCGAATATCCGGTGTAGAAGGAGAGCCCGGCCAATCCGGCCAATCCTCCTGCAATCATCATGGAGATGACCACATTCCGGTTTACCTTGATCCCCGCATACTCAGCACAGAAGCGGTTGGCACCTACAGCTTTCAGACTGAAGCCAAGGGTGGTCTTGTCCAAGATTACCTTGATCACAAGCACCGATATGATGGCAATGAAGAATCCAAGATTCATGTAGGAACCATTGAACAAATTGGTCAACCATTCGGTCCTCAGAGATTGCGTTACTGCAATACTTGCACTCTCCGTCTCCAAGGACGGGCCCTTGAGATAGGCAGGCACAAAATAGTAGACCGACCAGTAGGCAATCCAGTTCATCATAATGGTAGCAACAACCTCGTGGACATTGAACTTTGCCTTGAGGAAGCCGGGTATGACGCCCCAAAGTGCTCCACCGAGCAAGGCTACCCCGATCAAGACCAACAGGAAGAGTGGTCTGGGAAGAAAGACCTTGTGCGCAACAATGGTCGCACACAGCCCTCCAACCAACATCTGTCCGCTTGCACCAATATTGAAGAGTCCTGTCTTGAATGCAAAGGCCACCGAAAGACCTACCAACATCAAGGTAGTAGCAGTCGCCAGAGTATTTCCTACCCGTTCTATATTCATCAGACCACCACGGAACAAGTACCAAAACCCACTAAAGGGATTGCTTCCAATTACTGCCATGAGTATTGCACCGGCTATCAATCCCAGGACGACTGCACTTACGGCTACAAGGAAGGCGTTGCTCTGTAGTTCTCGTTTCTTCAAGGATTTCATTGTGCACCTTCCTTTCGCTTCACACCGGCCATCATCAAGCCGACCTCATCCTCATTTGTTTCTGAGGTTTTTACGATATCAATCAACTCACCACTGTTCATGACGGCAATCCTATCGGAGAGATTAAAGATTTCATCCAGTTCAAAGGAGACAAGGAGTACTGCGTGCCCCTTGTCACGGTGTGCAACAAGCTGACTGTGGATATATTCTATTGCCCCGACATCCAACCCACGGGTTGGCTGGACTGCAATAAGCAACTCAGGGTCAGCCACCACTTCACGGCCTACTATCAACTTCTGCTGATTTCCTCCGGAAAGCTTTCCGGCAAGTGAGAAAATGCCTTCACCACTGCGGACATCAAACTGTCCAACCACCTTCTGGGCATACTCACGAAGATAGTCAGCCTCAAGAATTCCTTTCTTGCTGAACGGGCTGTGGTAATACTCCTTGATCGCCACATTGTTGAACAATTCGGAACTCATAACCAGACCACGTTTCTGCCTATCCTCTGGAATATGTCCCAAGCCAATCTCATTTCTCTTACGGATATCTGCATTGGTGATGTCATTCCCATCAAGGATGATGGTACCACTGTCCACTGGTCGAAGTCCTGTAATTGCCTCCACCAGCTCGGTCTGCCCATTTCCATCCACCCCGGCAATACCTACAATCTCGCCTGCCTTTACCGAAAGGGAGAAATCCTTCACACCGAGAATCTTCTTGCTGTTCATGACCTTCAAGTCATGAATATCGAGAATTACACGTCCCACTTGTGCCGGTTTCTTATCTACCTTGAAACTTACCGGCCTACCAACCATCATGGAAGCCATCTTTGCTGTGGAGGTACTTCTTACATCCACCACCCCGATGAATTTTCCCCGTCTGATGACGGTACATCTGTCTGCAACTGCCTTGATCTCGTTCAGCTTATGAGTGATCAAGATCACCGACTTTCCCTCGGCAACCAGACTACGCATAATTCCCATCAAGTCTTCAATCTCCTGGGGGGTCAATACTGCAGTAGGTTCATCAAAGATAAGAATTTCAGCATTGCGATAGAGCATCTTCAGGATTTCAACCCGTTGCTGCATTCCCACCGTGATATCCTCAATGACCATGTCGGGGTCTATGTTAAGCCCATACTTCTCTGACAAGGACTTGATCTTTTTGGAGGCAGACCTACGGTCCAATAGAAAACCACCCTCTTTCCCGAGGATGATATTTTCGGTAACAGTAAAATTCTGTACCAATTGGAAGTGTTGATGCACCATGCCGATCCCAAGTTCATTGGCATCGTTTGGATCATTGATCCTGACTTCCTCTCCCTTGACCAATATCTTCCCTTTGTCGGCGTGATACAGTCCAAAAAGGATACTCATCAAGGTGGATTTCCCGGCACCATTCTCACCGAGAATGGCGTGGATTTCCCCCTGTTCCACCTGCAAGGTTATATCATCGTTGGCAACGATCCCTGGAAACTCCTTGCGTATGTTCAACATCTCAATAACGTGGCTCATCAGTGGACTCCCTATGTGAACAAATCATAGCAATGTTTGCACAGAAGGGCCACCTGGTTGGTGGCCCTCTCTTTGCGAATTATGTGGATGGATTACTTGAACAATCCATCACTTGAAGCTCTAACCTTCAGCTCACCACCGGTCAACATGGCAGAGACCTTGGTGACTTCATCAGTGACAGCCTTGTCGAGATTCACATTTTCAGCTGGAATGCCAACTCCCTCATTTGCTGCGGTAAAGGTAAGAACCTCTCCTGCAGGGAAGGTACCATTAAGCTCTGCAACAATCATGTCATAGGAAGCACGGTCAAGATACTTCATGGCACTGGTCAGGATGATGGACTTTCCACTGGGAAGCAATCCCTCGGGATACTGGTCAACATCAACACCGATGACCCATACATCCTGTCCATTGGAAGCGCGGTTCTTGGCTTCATTGATAACACCAACACCAACACCACCGGCAGCAGCAAAGATAACATCGACGCCACGGTCATACATGGAAGCAGCAATCTGCTGGCCTGCACTGATGTTGTCAAAAGTACCCTGATAGAGGTTGTTCTCCTGCTTCATCACAATCTTGGTACCATAGTTTTCATTTGCATAGGCAACACCCTGCTGGAAGCCCCAGTTGAACTTCTGTACGGCAGGAATCTCCATACCACCGACAAAACCAAAGTCACCTTCCTTGATCTGCAATGCAGCTGCCAATCCAGCGAGGAAGCCGGACTCATGCTCTGCATAGTAGACAGCAACTACGTTCGGTTCAATTCGGTATTCAGAGTAGTCAGCACTGTGGGGTTCTCCATCGAGGATGACGAACTTCACATTGGGGTACTTGTCCTGTGCCTCAAAGAGTGCAGTCTCAAACTTGAATCCGGGGCATACAATAAAGTTGTAGCCAGCATCAACCAAGTTTCCAATTTCCTTCAGATAATCAGCCTCAGTGGTCCCAGCAGGCTTGAGATACTTGACATCAAGCGCGTAGTCCTTGCTTGCTTTCAAGATACCTTCCCAAGTGCCCTGGTTGAAGGATTTATCATCAATCGTACCAGCATCGGTTACCATTCCAACACGAAGATTACTCTTCTTTGCTGCACCCTCTTCGCTTCCTTGAGCGAATGCAAATGAGCCAAGCATCAAGAAGATACAAAGCACAACAGCCAATTTTTTCATACTGTCTTCTCCTATTTTTGTGATCATGCACAAAAAACTGTGTGCATTCATTCTACATTCACCTTGTACCGTTGTCAAACAAAGAAACGGCCAAAGCAAGCATTGCAGAGGATACAAACCATTGAACATAAACCAGTTGCCGCTATGCAGCAGAGGGAAAAAACACCCAAGAAACACAAACCCCCAACCAACAGGCAGGGGGCTCTGGAAAATGGCAGCATGGTTTTACCTAGGAGGTCTGCTCAGCCTCCAAACATGCCAGGATAAAGGAGCCAACTCCCTTGAAGTCATCCTCTAAAACCGGTTCACACACATAGTAGTGCATGGTCCCATCACGATACGGATTTCCTCCCAATCCAGCTACAGAACAGATACCCCCTAGATGGAAGAAGCCTCTTTCATCTTCTCTGAGGTACCGCTTTCTGATGTCTTCAAGCGCAAGCTTTGCTTGTCTCGTATACTGCTCGTTGGTGCTGATTCCCACCCTCAGGGATTTCAGCAGACAGTAGGCAAACATGCTGGAACACGAGGTTTCCAGATAGTTTCCCTCCTTATCGCCCTTGTCCACCACCTGGTACCACATCCCGCTCTCACTCTGGAAAGGAAGCAGGGAGTCCAGTACCTGGCCAAGAATACGACCAAGCTCACCCCGCTTTGGGTGCTCTTGGGGAAGGAAGTCCAGGATATCCAGAATCGCCATGCAATACCAACCAATGGCACGGCCCCAGAAATGGGGAGAGAGTCCTGTCTCAGCATTAGACCAACGTTGCCCTCTGGACTCATCATAGGCATGATACAGCAATCCCGTTCCGGGGTCTCTCAAGGTTTGATACACCTTGATCACTTGCTCCACCGTATCGTCGAAACCAGACGTATCTCCACTTACTTTACAGAATTGGGCATTGAATGGACCTTGCATGTACACCCCGTCAAGCCATATCTGCCATGGATAGATCTCCTTATGCCAGAAAACGCCAGAGAGTGTCCTAGGGTGACTGTTCAGCTGACTCTTGAGCAGTTGCGCTGCCAAAAGGAATCGTTTTTCCTTCGTCTTTTCATAGAGAGCAAAGAGATTTCGTCCTGCATTGATCTGGTCCAGATTATACTCACCCAGCCGGTATGTGGTTATGTGACCATCGGCAGCAACCATCGGGTCATACATGGAGTATGCCCACTGGAACATCTCTTCTCGGTTGTAGACCTCCCCTACCAGCAAACAACTGTGTATCACAAGCCCATGTTCATAGTGCCATCGCATCTGTGAGGGCTTGTACCGTGAAATCACACTTTCCGCTAGCTTCAGAGAAAGGCGCTCACCCCTGTCCATCATGCTTCAATCCTCTATTTCATACCAAATTTTCCGGCTGCCCCAGAGAGAGGCAACCGGAACCATTACGCATCGTGTCAGTCGTTCAGCAGGTTGTTTTCCTTTGCATAGGAAACACCCTTGTCATTCCAATCCTGACCACCAAGTTTCTTGAACTCTTCAATCCAAGCATTCCAGTTCGCCTTGGTAAGCGTGCGCTTACCAGTGATGAACTCACTCAGACCCTGCTCATAGAAACGCTTCAGGTCGGCACCTGGAATCGGAAGCATGTCTGATCCAACTGCCGGGGTCCACTCTTTGGTCTGCATCTCACGCAATACCACAAGTGCAGACATCTCTTTCTTGCTGGTTGCAGTGATGTACTTCGGATAGCGGGCGTAGAGCTCGATATCGCCGTTGTAGAACACCATGTTTCTCAGCTGGGTGACAGTCTGTCCAACAGGACCACTGAATGCCAAATCAGGATCTGATAGGCCATCTGTCACAGGAACGCCATTTGCGTCCTTGGTGTAGTTCACGCCTTCCACTCCCCAACCAAGCAGGTAATAGCCCTCATCAGAGGCCATCCATTCGAGCAACTCAGCAATCTTGTCCTTCTTTCCCTCTTCTACAGCTTTTGCGCTGATGGCATAGATGCGGAAACCTGCAGTATAGGGTCCGATGGAGGCATGTCCCTTAGGTCCTTCGATGGGATCCATAATGATCCACTCACCGTCAGGGAAGTTCTTGTCAAATGGTGCATAGTTGGACTGTGCAGCAAAAGCAGCGTTTTGCTCACGCATGATGCCGAATCGGCCCTGCTTCCAAGCAGCACGGAAATCGTCTTTCTTGTAGGCAAGCCAGTTGGGATCGATGATTCCCTCGTCAGCCATCTTCTTGATATATGCCATGGCATCATAGAACTCTGGCTTGAGAATGTTCAGACCAGCACTGCCTGTGCTCATATCCCAGGTTCCCTCAACCCCGAAGGCACCAAGGATCGGCTGCAAGCGGCGACCGGGCCAAGCTTCATAGTTGTTCACTTCCTGAAATGCACCGTAGCCATACGTGTCATCCTTTCCGTTCCCATCGGGATCATCAAAGGTGAAGGCACGCATGACCTGAAGCAACTCATTCGTGTTGGTAGGAACACTCAGACCAAGATTATCCAGCCAATCCTTTCGAATCAGGAGTCCTTCATTCTTGACGATGGAACCGGGATCAGCCAAACCGTAACTCTTCCCATTGAACTTTGCGTGATTTCTGCTTACCTCATTGTAATGGGTCGCAGTACGGGTGGGCATCTTCTCATAGAGATCGTCAACAGGAGCAACCAAGCCTTGGGGCACCAAGCGGGTCAGGACATCACGGCGGACCATGAACAGGTCGGGAAGATTGTTTGCAGCAGCTGCAGCCTGGATCTTCACATCCTGGTCACTCTCATTGGAAGGAAGGGTCGTCAACTTCAGATCGATGTTCAACTTCTCCTTGATGATGTCAAACCCTACCCAATCGGCCGGGGGAGGTCCAGCTTCGGTAACCGCAGCGCCATACCACAAGTCGATTGTCACAGGACCAGCCTCTGCTGGTTCTTTGGCTCCCTGACTAAACAACGGCAGGGAAACGAAAGAGAGCAACGCAACAAGTGCGATGCATACGAAATACTGTTTCTTCATGGCAAATCCTCCTTATGAATTACCAAATCCATGCAAAACTATGCAAAGCGGGGGTGTAGATCAGCCCTTTACACTCCCCAGCAATGTTCCTTTGGTGAAATACTTCTGGATGAACGGGTAGGCAATAACCATGGGGATAGCGCTCATAAAGACCGAAGCAGCCTTGATGGCGGCAATTGGTGCATCCCCGAAGGCACTCACCTCCACATATTCATTCATTCCACTGGCCATCAGAATGTTCCTGAGCAAAATGGGAAGCGGCTGCAGGGAGTTGCTGTTGAGGTAGAGCATTGCATGGAAGAAGTTGTTCCAGAATGAAACCCCGTAGAACAGGCCGATGGTCATGATGATGGCCTTGGAGAGCGGTAAGATAATCTGCAGCAATACCTGGATCTCCGAAGCCCCGTCAATCCGGGCTGACTCCTTCAGCTCATTGGGAATACCCTCAAAGAAGGAGCGCATGATCAGGCAGTTGTAGGTACTGATTGCAACCGGAAGATAGACAGCCGGCAATTTGTCTATTAGACCGATGTTGGTCACCAGTAGATAGGTGGGAATCATACCTACATTGAATACGTAGGGAACGATAACCAAGAGATTGAGATACCGTCTCCCTGGAAGGGTATGAATGGAAAGCACATAGGCCAAGGGAATGGTTAAAAGCAGAGCACTTGCCACCCCTCCCACCAATATCTTGATACTGTTGCCGAATGCAAGAAGGAATCCTGCATTCCCCAATAGGGCCTCATAGGCTGAGGTAGACCAGTTCCACGGCATAAGGAACATCCCCTCCAAGTTGTTTCCAATATAGTCATTGGGCCTGAAGGAGAGGGTAATGGTGCTCCAAAGTGGTACTGCAATAATGACCAATAACGCCGTCAAAAAAGTAGTGACCAGGAAATTGAAGCTATGATCAGCTGCTGTTGGCTTGATCGCTACTGAAGTAAATCGTCCTTTTCTCATCTTCATACCCGGCCTCCTAGTACAATGAGCTTCCGCCGAAGCGTTTTACCAAACGGTTGCTTCCAAGGATGAGGAACATCCCAATGACGCCCTTGAAGAGACCGACGGCGGTTGCAAGACCGAACTGGAACTCCAGAAGACCTTGACGATAGACCCAGGTATCGATGATGTCGGCAACCGAGTAGACCGGTGTCGAGTAGAGCATGAAGATCTGGTTGAACCCTGCATCCAGAATGGTTCCAAGACGAAGCAGGACAACAATGACAATGACTGGACGTATGGATGGAAGGGTTATGTAGCGTACTCGCTGCCATGAGTTTGCCCCCTCAACCAGTGCAGCTTCAAAGAGGGATGGATCAATCCCCATCAGGGCAGCGATAAAGATGATGGCACTCCATCCCATCTCCTTCCACGCATCACTGAGAATGACAATCCAGGGGAATGCATCAGTATTTGTCAGAAAGTCAATCGGCTTTCCTCCGAACAACTTGATGACATCGTTGACAATTCCATCACCAGGTGCAAGAAGCGCAAGCAGGATACCGTACATGATAACCCAGGAGAGGAAGTGAGGAAGATACGCCAAGGTCTGGACTGTTTTTCGCAACAGTGGACGATTGCTCTCATAGATTGCAATAGCCAAAATAATTGCAAGTGGGAGACTGAAGACCAGCTTACCAAAACTGTACATCAGGGTATTTCTGATCAACTCCACGAAGTAGTAGGAGTTGATGAAGGTTCTAAAGTGCTCAAGGCCTATCCATCGGCTGCCCAACACCCCATCCAGAGCCATATAGTCCTTGAAGGCAATCTGGCCGTTGAATATCGGTACATACTTGAAGATAATGTAGTAGATCAAAGGAATCGCAAGCAGGGCATAGACTGATTTATGCCGCTTGATATCACGTAGCAACTGTTGTTTCGCCGTTCTTTCTGCCATCTGCAACCTCACATACTCAGCATAGGCGTAGGATGGCAGAATTATGCAGGTAGCCTCTTGTACTTTTCCGACTTTTTCTCGTCACGTTCTCCCAGTTGGAGGAGTGAAAATACCATCATCGTACTTCAGCGACCTTGCTTTCTCATCCTCCAATACTGCAGACCAAACTGGATGAAAATGGCAAGATACACAAAAAACAGCACGAGATACACTATAAAGAAGGTTCGCTCTTCACCCCGCTCAAGACCTCCATGAAGGACCAGCTGAGGGATGATCATAAGGAAGAAAAGCAACAAGAGGGGTACCATTCTCGCCTTGAATACCCGCTCTACCATGGCAAGACGCGAGGCTTCATCACAGTAGAGCTCCTCATAGCTGTCCATCTGGGCAGCAGGCTTTCTGAAATAGCTGTAACCGAGGAGGTCCTGAATATACTCCCAACCACAATCCTGGAACAAGCGCAGATAGTTCTGCTTCTCAGCTCTTCCCTGCTGGTTATAGTCCAACTGATAGATTACATCCTCTTTTTCGCAACGGGAGAAGCGATAGATTCCGGGGAAATATACCCGCTTGAACGCCCACCCTTTCTGGTGTTGTCTCCGCAAAAAATCTTGTTCCTTCTCGTACTCGGCTATCGTGTAAAATCTGAATCGTAGCTTGGAATTCCTCATAGCCCCACCTCCATTACATTCTGATACATCCGCTCAATGCGGAGTTTCTCCAACGCAAGCACCTCTTTCCCTAGGTCGGTAATTTGGTAAATCTTTCGTTTCTCCTGTTCATCCACAAACCGGATCAAGGAGTCCTTCTCCATCTTTGACAAACTGCCATAGAGTGTACCCGGACCGATTCGAACAGCCCCTTTGGTAAGCGTGTCCACCTTCTGGACAATTGCATACCCATGGAGGGGTTCCAATAAACAGAGCAATATATAAAACCCTGTCTCTGTCATGGGTACATAGACCTTTGTGATATGGGCATCCATCTCCTGCTCCTTATATCGCGCTACAATGTATCGCACTGCGATATATAATAGTGAGACCAGCCCTCTCTGTCAAGAAGCATAGGACTCTTAGTGTTGCGAGCGAATTTTCCCTGGGGCACATCCCTTGATTTTCTTGAAGACCCTGCAGAAGTACGCCTGGTCCTGAAATCCCGTCTGGCTGGCAACCTCATTGATGGAGAGTGTTTTCTCCCTAAGCAACTTGGTCGCCAAATGGATTCTTTGCCTGTTCAGGTAATCCCATGGACTAAGACCCAACTCCTTTCGGAAAATACGTGTCAGATAGTCTTCACTTACATTGACCGATTCAGCAAGTTGCCAACGGGAAATCTGGCTGGTCGCATAGGTTCCCAAGTAGACAACGGCCCGCTTTACCAAGGCTCCGGTAAGAGGAGGGAGCATCTCTTTTGTTTCAAGCAGTGCAAAGATTCGTTCAGCAAATTCACTACTCTCCACAACGCACTGGTGGGCAATGAGGAGACGGGGAATGAGGGAGAGGCTCTCTGCCTCCTCCTTCTCCCATTGTTCACGAATTACCACAATAGGGGCATCGCTTTCCTTTCGCATCTCACGATAGAGGGCAGGATCAAACAGAGAGGAGATTACCAGGTGCACCGATTGGTGGGCAAGCACGTCTTTTACCGCGCTCGCATCACAATGCACAACAAGCGTTTCATCCAAGGCCAACACATCACTCAGTTCATCAGATACACCGGGAAGCATGACAACAACTCCATCGAAGAGATGACTTTGTCTGGATGCCATGGCTGATGAGAGCGACTGAAGCCCAGAAGGAGCGTGAAGGCAGAGCATGGGAGTTCTTGCCAGTGTGGGGTGGGAGGAGAGCAGGTTGCGCAGCATCCTGAACTCGCGGCCCTGGTTGGTAGCATCCCACCCGATAAGAGAACCCTCCATACCTGAAAGGTCTTGTCTCTGGATACTTGCCACCGGTATAGATCTACAAGAAGCAAAGGAGGAGCAGAGATCCTGAGGAACGTCTTCTCTTTCATCCCCACTAATATAGAATACCGTGTCATGTATTGCCTCAGCACTCACTCCAACAAGACTTGGCCAAGGCAGGAGGATATCTGCACCATTGTCCTGAAGATTGAAGGAACCATGACTCATCAGGACAATCCGCTGAGCAAGCGAGAGAGAGGGATCCTGTCTCCCCAGGGAAGCTTTCCAGGTAGAGGAGGAAGAAAGGAATTGCAAATGCAGTCCATCCTTCGTAATTGCCACCTTAAGGCGGCATCCCCCGCTTTCACGCACAATGTATTCACCGATTATCGTCAAGCTTTGGGTAATGCGCATCCCATCAACCATGATTGCAGGAAGCTCTTCAGGCCCCTCATAAACAATGGAAGAAGTTGCCAATACGGGATCAAGCAAGGAGATTGGATTGTAGAGTTTTACATCCAATTCCAGATTCCCTGCGTGGGAGAGGGAGAGATCCAAAAGATGGGTTGCTGACTGTATCTGCTGTTCAATACGTTTTCCCAGTGGTCCAGCAATTCCCTTGGCAATCGAAAGGATGTTCTCAAAGGGGTTTTTCAAACTTTCGCCTACATTGGCGAAAAACTCACTACGGCTCCGTTCTGCTCGCTCAGCTTCCTCCCTTGCACGGTTTGCCGCATCCAGTAGGAAGGCCCCCTTTATGGCAGAGCTTAGCGCTGTTCTCAGCTCTTCCATGACAGTGCCGCTGAACAGGGTGGTTCTAAAAATCACGTACCCCATTGGCTGATTATCCATAAACAGCGGTTCTACAACATACACTCCTTCCCCTAGATGGTCCAACAAACCCTTTGGAAGCATCAGATGCTTGGGAAACTGTTGTTGCCGATCCATGAGTACATGTTCGGCATACCCTCCAATAAAGGTACTTCGGATCTCATCCTCGTAGAGGACCAAATAGCCTGCATCAAGGCCAAGGGCACGCAGATGCTTTGCCAAAAGAGAGGGAATGGAAGCCAGGGTTCTTACACCCAATAGGTCACACTTCAAATTATCCAGACTACTCGCCTGCTGTGCTCTCTGATAAGCATGCTCATGGGCAACCAGATCTCTCTGACGAAGGAAGAGGTCCCTGATAGGGCCTGCACAGAGATCCTTGAATGGAAGAGATGCAAAGAAAGTACAGTACCAGTGGAGGGCCTCACTTAGGAGGTTTGGATCCCCTCCCCTGTCCAAAAACCGGTAGGAAAGTGTTTCAATGAGGAAAAGCACCTCCTTCTCATTCCCTTCCCCGGCTTGTTTAAGCAACTCCTTGATCCGTTCCTGCTCGTTTTCATCAGCCTCGAATACCTGTCTCACCCATGCCAGAAACAAATCGAGCGTACCCACCGCTTTCCTTGCTTGTTGTTCACTGCCCAATGAGTAGGTACACCCACAACTCTGGCGTATGATCGGCCGGGAGGGAAGGAGTAAATCAAAACAGGAAGCGTCCTGTTCAGAGAGCATATCCAAGAGCAAGCTCCAAGACATACGTGCCAGTTCCTTGACCGGCAT
The DNA here is from genome assembly GCA_050252715.1 of Sphaerochaeta sp. Lineage (GTDB taxonomy): Bacteria > Spirochaetota > Spirochaetia > Sphaerochaetales > Sphaerochaetaceae > Sphaerochaeta. The sequence continues at coordinate 89,603 of JBFWKK010000001.1, forward strand.
CTTTGCAGTGGTACAGGGGACGCGGAGCAGATGGCTTTCCCGGCTGTCGTTATACCCGACAATTCTTAGATCACCAGGGATTGCGTAGCCAAGCTCCTCCAAATATTTCCCTGCATCGAACATCATCAAATCGCTTGCACAGACAAGCGTGTCAAAATCCTCTCCTGGGACAAGCTTACGATCCTCAGTGAGCTGCTTGATCGCCTTCTTCCCCTCAGACCAGGAAAATGGATCACTTACCAATCTTGGATCAAAGAGAAGGCTGGTCTGGTCCAAGGTGTCGCAGTAGGCTCTATAGCGATCCTCTGCCGAGTAGTGGTTCTCAGGCCCTCTGAGAAAGGCCAGCTTTCTTGCGTCATGCTCCCTGATACAGTGCAGCATGACGCTTTGCACCCCAGAGTAGGCATCGAAGGAGATTGCTGGGAAGCCTTCCCGTTTCATGCCAATGGAAACACATGCCAAGTCCTGGAGATTGTCAAGAAAGTGCTGTACCTCAGAGAGACTGACAGCCCCTCCCAAGGCAGATGCCCAGGTGATGGCTCCATCAAGATTGTCGGTATGTACCAACGAGTAGATGGCGTTTCTGAGGTACTCCTGATTCTCTTGGTACTCCAGACGACCTCCGGGAAACACAAACAGGGAGTACCCAGATTGCCTGGCATAATCGGCTATTTGGGACCAGAGCCCATTGGAGGCTCCGGTATGAATTGAAGCTAAAACCAATCCCACACGCCTACTCACCTGCGCCCTCCTCGTAAACGATATTACTATAGCACAGACTTTTCTGCCTTGACAGTCCAGCAAGGTGAAGGCTATCATTCGGAACGATGTTTCATTTTCAAATAATCGAGGCAGGGCTCAGGCGCCTAAACCATTCCTTGGATCGGTTCATGCCGATACTCACCCCAAGCGGGGTAATACTAGGTCTTCTTCTGGGCTCACTGGTTACCTGGATGAAACCATCGGTTCCCTATCTCTTTGCCATCATTACCTTCATTGGCGGATTGGGCATCAGTTCCAATGCCTTCTTCGGGGTCATCAAGAAACCCAAGGCAATCCTGTTCTTCATTCTCGGAGCAAACATTATTATGCCACTGGTGGCCTGGGCCTTGGCTAATCTCTTGTTTCCCAATCACCCAAATATCATTACCGGGTTTGTGCTCCTCATGTCTATCCCAACAGCATTAACAGGGTATATCTGGAGCGGAATTTATCAAGGAAATAGCGCATTATCTCTATCTTTCATTCTCATTTCTACCATACTTTCACCAATTGTAACCCCTTATACCATCAAGCTTCTTGCTAATTCTACTATCAAGATTGATACATACAATATGATGATTTCATTAATCTTGATTGTAGCAATACCCTCTTTGAGCGGTGTAGCGATAAACACAACAACAAAAGGTAGGGTAAATGATCACCTAATCCCTGTTTTAAAGCCTTTTTCAAAAATAGCCTTATTTTTTATCATCCTCATTACTACAGCACAAATCTCTGATCGTCTGCTTCAAACACTATCTTGGGCATACATTCCAATAGCCATTGTGAGCGCGTTGATTACAATAGCAGGCTATCCTATCTCTGATGGACTGGGAAAGATGTTGCATCTGGAAATGGAAAACCGCAAAAGTATCACCTTTGCCGTATCATTACGGAATATTAGCACAGCTTTGATCCTTGCAGTAACCTACTTCCCCCCTGAGACTGCACTTCCTGTCATTTTCGGAATCGTCTTCCAGCAAACCGTTTGTGCCTTCATGGCCTACACCCTTTATGGGAGAAAGAAAATAACGTAACATTACTATAGTAAGGAGCTACATCCATGCAATCAATCACAGAAGCAAGACAACCAGTACCCAGAAAAGAGAAAATTCTCCAATTTGGTGAAGGTAATTTCCTACGGGCCTTCGTTGATTGGATGATTGACATTCTCAATGAAAAGACTGACTTCAACGGCAATGTGGTCATTGTTCAACCACTCGAGAGAGGCTTGAGTGACATGATCAATTCCCAAAACGGTCTTTACACGACGGTCCTCCGTGGTGTCCAAGGAGGAAAAACTGTAGAGGATTTTCGTACCATCACCAGTGTCAGCCGCTGCCTCAATCCCTATAAGAAAGAGGATTATGAGCAGTACCTGAAACTTGCTCACAGTGAAGATCTCAGATTCATTGTCTCCAATACCACCGAGGCAGGCATAGCATACAGCACAGGAAATACCTTAAAGGATGCTCCCCAGAGTGCATTCCCTGCAAAGGTCTGTGCATTCCTCTATAAACGCTACCAAGCCTTCCATGGAGCAAAGGACAAGGGCCTTATCATCATTCCTGTCGAGTTGATCGACAAGAACGGGGACAACCTGAAACGAATAGTGAAACAGTATGCAAATGAGTGGGAGCTTGAAGAAGCCTTCATCACTTGGCTTGATGAGGCCTGTGACTTCTGCAACTCACTTGTTGACCGAATCGTACCTGGATACCCGCGAAGTGAAGCAACTGAGCTGTGTGAACAGATCGGCTACCAGGACAACCTCCTCGATTCGGCTGAGATCTTTCACCTCTGGGTCATTGAATGCCATGGAGCTTTCCATGAAGATGAGCTACCCCTGCAGAAAGCTGGACTGAACGTCATCTGGAGTGACGATATGAGTTTCTACCGGACACGCAAGGTAAGAATTCTCAATGGAGCACACACCATGAGCGTCCTTGCCGCATACCAAGCTGGCCATGAGACGGTTCAGGACTGTATCGCAGATAAGAACGTACTCTACCCCTTCATGCAGAAAGGAATCTTTGAGGAGATTATTCCCTCCATGGATGGTTCCAAGGAAGAGCTGGAAGCCTATGCAAAGGATGTATTGGAACGGTTTGAGAACCCCTATAATCCACACCAACTACTCTCCATCTCGCTCAATTCAGTCTCAAAGTTCAAGACCCGAAACCTCCCAAGTCTCCTTGGATACATTGAAAAGCAGGGAACACTCCCAAAACATCTGGTCTTTGCACTCTCTGCCCTGATCAGCTTCTATGAAGGTACAGAGTTCGAAGGCAATGCCTTGAAGGGTCAGAGGGACGGAAAGCCATACCTCATCCAGGACAACCAGGATATCCTTGAGGCCTTTGCGGGTCTCTACAAGGAAGGGGGAAGTGCAGAAGCAAAGGCTGAGCGACTCAGTAAGGCAATACTCTCCAAGAGCGATTGGTGGGGACAAGACCTTCTCGAGGTTGAAGGCTTGCAGCGTGAGGTACAGAAAAACCTACGTGCAATCTGGACGCTTGGCATGAAGAAGGCTATGCAAGACCTGTAAGGAGGCAGCATGGAACACAGTGCATTTGTTACAATCCATCCAAGCGATGTGGTAGCGGTTGCCATATCTCCCCTCACAAAGGGGGAGGTAGTCACAATCGATGGAAAGAAAATCACCTTGCAGATGGATATCCCGCCAGGTCATAAGTTTGCCATCAGGGATATTAAAAAGGGGCAACCAATCATCAAGTATGGGGCTCCTATCGGAGAAGCAAAGGAGGACATTCCCTCAGGTATGCATGTCCATGCAAGCAATATCAGGACTTTGCTCTCAGAAGCTGCTTCCTATCACTACGACAAGAAAATCGCTCTTCAGTTTCAAAAGAAGGCTACACAAAAGAAGGCTTATTGGGCTGAGAAGATTCCCACAATCCAGGCATACAGAAGAGCAGGAGGGAAGATTGGAATCAGGAATGAGCTTTGGATTGTTCCCACCGTCGGCTGTGTGAACAAGATTGCAGAGACTCTTGTCGCCTGGGCAAACAAGACTTTCCCAAAGAGTGAGTTCTACGATGGAATCCATGTATGGAGCCATCCTTACGGCTGTAGCCAGCTTGGGGATGACCACGAGGCAACGAGAACCATACTCGCTGATCTGGTGCACCATCCCAACGCTGGAGGCGTGCTGGTGCTCTCCCTTGGTTGCGAGAACAACACCCCTGAATCCTTCAAAGCATTGGTTGGGGATGTCGATCCAAATCGGGTGAAATTTCTTACCTCCCAAGAAGTGAGTGACGAGATTGAGACCAGCAAACAGTTGCTAAGCGAACTGTATGAGACCATGAAGATGGACAAACGAGAACCCTTTGGGATGGACAAGCTCATTGTCGGGTTCAAATGTGGCGGCTCTGATGGGCTTAGCGGCATTACTGCAAATCCACTGGTCGGCCGCTTCTGTGATGCCCTGATTGCCATGGGTGGTACTGGCATCCTTACCGAGGTCCCGGAGATGTTTGGTGCTGAGCAACTCTTGATGAACCGCTCTCAGGATGAGGAAGTCTATGAGAAGACGGTTTCCCTGATCAACGACTTCAAGCAGTACTTTATCAAGCACAATCAGGTGGTCTATGAGAATCCCTCACCAGGAAACAAGGAGGGGGGTATTTCCACACTGGAAGACAAGAGTCTGGGGTGCATACAGAAAGGTGGAGAGGCAATCATAACCGATGTTCTTGCCTATGGAGAACAGGTGACAAAAAGCGGATTGAACCTTCTATCCGGCCCGGGAAATGATATTGTATCCACCACTGCACTTACTGCCACCGGTGCACATATCATTCTTTTTACCACAGGAAGGGGAACTCCGCTCGGCGCCCCGGTTCCAACCGTAAAGATTTCCAGCAATACCCCTTTGGCCGAGAAGAAGCCAACATGGATAGACTTCGATGCAGGAAGATTGCTCAGTGAGGATAACGATAGGGTGCTCGAGTATTTCCTTTCTCTCATCCAGGCAGTAGCCAGTGGTGAAAAACGGACGAGAAATGAGGAAAATGGATATGCAGAGATATCCCTGTTCAAGGATGGAGTCATCCTCTAGGACAGAGGGAAAAGGAGAAGAATTATGAAACAATTCATGGACGAACAGTTTCTATTACAAACCAAGACAGCCCAAAAGCTGTATCATGAGTATGCAAAAGACCAGATGATCTTTGACTATCACTGTCACCTCAATCCAAAGGAGATTGC
>JBFWKK010000002.1:0-71922 GCA_050252715.1 Sphaerochaeta sp.
GAAAATGGCATTGGCTATGTTGAAGGAGATGGTGATGCTCATATAGATATCTGGTACGCTGACAAGGTTTTCTATATTCCTGATTTCACCATTGAAGAGAATCAGTTGACAGGTACCTATACCTATTGGGGTGATGAAGGCATTTTAGGTCCCTTTGATATAGTCATCACATTCTCCTACGAAAATAATATTTTAACAGCAGTATTTGAAGGAGAAGATATGCTTGATGGAGTTACTTTGGATTTAAGTCCCCTCACAGAATAAACCTCCGAGTGTATGAACAATTTTGTTATGAATTTCAATCGCAGCCTATAAGATGAGTGTATGAAAAATCTTCAAGAATCTTTTAAGGATACTTGGAGATTTTTTGTTCTCTTTGAAAGCCATGTATCTATACAAATATACTTTGAAGATTTTGGTAAGATTATTTGAACCTTCTGTTTAAGAAAAGTGAAAAAGTCTTCAAGTATTTGTAGATAATTTGAATCTGTAAATAACTTTGAATACGAATCAAACTTGACGATTTCACTGATTATTTTTATTCCTCCCAGTAGATCATTCAAATAATGCGGAGGAATATGTATCATGAAACGGAACAATCGGATGTTTGGTTTGCTTCTTATCTTCATGGTTGTAGTCATGCCACTCTTTGCTGACTACGAAGGGCTTTCAATCTCTACCAACTACCCTTCCTTGAATGTCAGCTCCTCAGACATGATCACCTTCGACCTGAAGGTAAAGAACTACAATCTTGCTCCACAGAGGGTCAATCTTTCATTGACTGGATTACCCAAAGGATGGGAATACCAATTTGTCGGTGGAGGTGGTCTGGTAAATGCAGTCTTTGCTGAACCTGAGTCAACCAGCAATGTTCAGCTTTGGGTAATTCCTGAGGCTACAGGGAGAGAAGCTACCTATACCTTCTCTGTACATGCAGAGGGAGAAGAGGACGCTTCCTTCACACTGCCGCTCACCGTTACCATGGGAAGAAAACTCCCTCAGAGACTCGCACTCGATACTGAACTACCAGTTATCAAGGGAGATCCCTCTTCTGATTTCACATTCAACGTCACACTCAGGAACAACAGCGCAGCGGAGACGCTTATTGACCTCTATGCCGATGTGCCCCAGGGCTTTTATGCATCGTTCAAGGAACAGTATGGATCAAAGACGCTGAATACCCTTTCCTTGCAAGCTGGTTCGTCAAAAACCATTCAGGTAACGGTATCTCCCTCCTCCGGTGTAGCTGAGGGCAGCTATCCCATTACGGTAACCGCACGATCCTCTGGAGCTGAGGCTTCTGTACCGGTGACCCTCGATGTACAAGGCCAAGCAAAACTCAGCCTTACAGGACAAGGAGGCTTGCTCAGTGCCAGCGCAGTTGCAGGAAAAGAGAAAGTCCTCGATCTTGAGCTGGAAAACACTGGAAGTGCTGAAGCTAAGCATGTAGAACTCTCCTCCTATACACCCTCCAATTGGACAGTGAGCTATGAACCATCAGTCATTGAATCTCTTTCTGCTGGAGAGAAGATGACCATAAAGGCTACGGTTAAACCTTCGAGCGAGGCGCTCACTGGAGATTATAGTCTTACCTTGAAAGCAAACAGTGAAAATGCAGGCAATATTTCAGAGAAGTTCAGGATTACTGTTCGCACCTCTTCTCTGTGGGGCATTGTATCAGTAGGCATTATCGCTGCTGCAGCAGTTCTGTTGGTATTTGCAGTGAAGAAGTTCGGACGTCGATAACAGGAGGTAATGCAATGGGCAACGAAACTGTATTGAACGTTTCCCATCTGTCAAAGCAGTACCGCAAGGGGGTTAAAGCAGTGGATGATATCTCCTTTTCCCTTAAGGAAGGAGAGATCTTTGGGCTGCTTGGGCCCAATGGCTCAGGAAAGACCACCACCATCCTTATGCTGCTGGGACTCCTGGAAAGTACGGAAGGATCTGTGGAAGTACTGGGACACAACCCATTCCGTACACCATTGGCGGTAAAACGACAGGTGGGGTATATGCCGGATACCATAGGATTCTATGAATACATGACAGCCTATGAGAATCTCGATTATACAGCCAGATTCCTTGGCCTGAATGCAGAGGAAAGGGAGAAACGCATCAAGGCATCAATTACCAAGATGCGGTTGACTGATCGCATGCATGACAAGGTCAAGACATACTCGCATGGCATGAAACGTAGGCTGGGACTAGCAGAATTACTGGTTAAGGAACCGAGGATCGCCATCTTGGATGAGCCAACCCAAGGACTCGATCCCCAGTCCATCAGGGAGTTCCTCTCCCTGATCGCTTCCCTTCGTGACAGCGAGGGGATGACCTTCCTGCTCTCCAGCCATCAGCTGGATGAGGTACAGTCTGTCTGTGACAGGGTCGGGCTCTTCTCCAAGGGGAAACTGATCAGCTTTGGTTCCGTGGATGCACTGGGAGAAGAGCATTTCGGCAAGGAGGTACTTATTGACCTCCAAGCAGAAGGCAAAGAGGATCTTGTGCACCTCTTGAAGCAACAGAAAGGAATAATACGGGTAGAAAAGCGAGAAGAAAACCACTACCTGATCACCGCAGCGGAGGATATCCGCCCTTCGATTGCTCAAAAGGTGTTTGCTTCTGGATGCAATCTCTCTTCGCTGGAATTGAAAAAACACTCCTTGCATGAAATTTATCAGTTGGCGTATAAGGAGGCGAGCAATGAATAGACGTGAAGGTTCTGCATTGACGGGTTTACAAGTAATCTGGCTGAAAGAGATGCAGGATTATGCAGGAAATATCAGGATGATCATTCTGATGTTCCTGATTATCCTCACAGCTGGTGCCAGCATGTATGTTGCTGCTCAGACACTTCGCTCATTTGTCGGGGAAGACTCTTTCATGCTGCTCAATCTCTTCACAATCAGCCAAGATCCTATACCGTCCTTTCTCTCCTTTATCTCCTTTTTGGTGCCTTTGAGTGGAATTGCCCTTGGATTTGATGCGATCAACTCTGAGTACCAGAATAGGACACTGGGAAGAATACTCTCCCAACCGATCTATCGGGATGTATTGCTCTTTGGAAAGGCACTGGGAGCAGTGAGTGCAATGGCCATTGTACTTCTGGCCCTCTGGCTTCTGGTCATCGGATGCGCAATGCTGTTTTTGGGGGTACCACCATCTGGGGAACAAATTGCAAGGGCTTTTGCCTTCTATATAGTGACCTTGCTCTATGCTCTGCTTTGGTACTTGGTGGGATTGATGTTCTCCGTCATCTTCCGCCAGAGTGCAGTATCAGCATTGGTGGCTATCGCATTATGGCTCTTCTTTATGATCTTCTGGCCTATGATCTCCCAACTCTTGGCCTATGTCTTTGGTGCAGGAGACAGCTACCAGAGTGCCAAACTGGAGGTAATCCTGGGAAGGGTCTCCCCGTATAGGCTTTACACTGAATCTGCCTTGGCAATACTGAACCCCTCAACCAGGTCCTTGGGAGTGGTTCTCTTCAGCCAGTTGCAGGGGGCAATCATGGGCAGTGCACTACCCTTCGGACAAAGCATGTTGCTGATCTGGCCGCACTTCACAGCATTTCTGGCTAGCATTATTCTCCTCTTTGTACTCGCCTATATGCTGTTCCAGCGGAAGGAGATCAGGATGTAATATGTTTGAGCCCCCAAATAGGGGGCTCTTCTCTTGCAGTCTTCATAACGTACGATATACTACATATATAGAAATTTGTCTCACTACAAAAAGGACATTGTACTAGTAACCGACTACCCAAACGGGAAAGGAAACCATACCCAGACAGACACACTTGCAGTGCATTCCTAAAGCGTTCTCCTGAGTGTTGGCTTGTAATGAGACCTCCTTGGTAGGAATTTTGTGGAGTTTTCTATGAACAGACGAATCATATTGCTGGTTGTTCTTGCGCCTATCCTTGTTTTTATCGGATGTGAAGATACCTCGCTTCCCAATGTCCTATCACTATCCTCACTTGAAGGGACCTGGGCATTTCCTGATCAAGGGGGGTATACTGATATCACTGTTTTTGTAATGCCGGATGATGCAACATCCGCAGCAGCTGACATCGGATGGACTGATGGCACGTGTAGTTACTGGACGTGGGGAAGCGGTTCTTATTCCAATGGAGTTATAACTGGCACCTATGACTTTAATTGTGATGACAGCTCAGAAGACAATCTTGATACTTCAGGACTAGAACTATCCATCCAGATAACCTTCACGCTCGATGAAAACAACCGCCTAAGTTTCACCTGCAGCGGAAGTGGCCCTCTGAATGGAAAATCGTTTGCCAATGGAGTGTTGCAAGTCAGCCCATGATCTCATCTAACAGGGTAATTGAGCAACTGCACCGTTTTCCGGTGCAGCTGCAGGTAAGATGAGTATTGCAACGATTCAGAGAATTGATAAGAAGGCCTCAGCGTAAATCCTTTTTCATGACATCATACTCTTCCTTTGTCAGCTCTCCCTTTGCATAGCGCTCTTCAACAATACGGAGTGCGTCAGAAGAAGCATTTCTCTTCTTTGATGTCCTTACAATTGCGATGATGGAGAGAGTCAGGGCTGCAATTACTGCAAGAATAAGAAGTCCCATGATCCACATACCCCCACCATTGTACATACCATAGCCAAGGCTGTGGTGTCCCAATCTTCCTGCGTCCCAAAATAATGAACTATACATACACATTCCTCCTAATAACCAAGATCTTTGCGTAATTCCAAATAGGTTTCCCTATCGATCTCGCCCTTTGCGTATCGGCGATTAACTACATCCAATGCTGATGGCTCATGGGTTTTAATCCCTGATTTATCAGACCTAACCATGAAGTAAATAAATACTCCTACCAGAATTAGTAATACTAGCATCATTTATACTCCTATACCCCCTTAGGGTATATACGCAGTATCATCACATAGCATCCATACGTCAATGGCGTTACCCATCAAAACACTAGGAGTTCATATAACTTCATGGTTCTTCACATTCATCTTGGCTTGTAGTGGTACATCACAGGTATTCTCACTATTTGAATCAGCGATGCTTACTTTTCCTATACTGATATTGCAGAATTCCAAGCTCTTTCTCCTTCCTTTTCCTCTGCACCATCACCTCTTCCCAACTCAGTGCTTCATGTTTCAGCAGGAGATAATGTTCATACCTGTCCTGTTTCAACTCCCCTGATTGCAGTGCGCTCTTTACTGCACACCCTATTTCTCCGGTATGAGTGCAGTCATGGAACCGACAGTGTGATGCAAAGGCTTTAATGTCAGAGAAACTTTCAGCAATCTCAGAAGCACTGCTGTTCATCCCCACCCCCCTGATACCCGGGGTATCCAAGAGAAGTGCGCCAGAGGGTAGCTGGTGGAGAGACCTGGAGGTAGTAGTATGCCTGCCCTTTCCATCACCCACGCGTACTTCTTGTGTTTTGGTGACATCCTTCCCATAGAGCCGATTTACCAATGTCGATTTCCCTGCACCACTGGAACCCAGCAGCATATAGGTCTTGCTTGCTTCCAGAGATCTCTGAAGCTCATCTATTCCATTTTTTGAGAGAGAATCGATTAGGATACTCTCAAAGATGAAAAACGCGCAGAGGCAATGCTCAGTAAGCTCAGAGGATCTTCAACCAAGTCTATCTTCGTAAGTACCAACAGGGGAGTAATATGATCTGCAGAGAGAATGGAGAGATATATCTCTATCTTGTGAATTTTGAAGTCGAAGCAACTGTCGAAGACAATGAGAGCGGCATCCACATTACTTGCAACCACTTCGCGGAATCCTGTGGCGTATCCTTCCTCGTGAACAAGTGGTTTATGGAATTCTGTACTGCGTGGGAGTACTGCTTCAATGAGACCCTTCTCTGACTCATAGGAGTTCACAGCACACCAATCCCCTACTACAGGTGCTTGCTGCACTGAGAGGTCTAGAAGATTACTGAATGCTCCAGATCTTTGAAGCAGGTATGTTTGTATTCCATCACTGCCCCAGTAGTAGCCTCTATTTTCTTTGATGATACGCAGAGGTATATACCCAAGCGTATTGAAAGGCACAAAGTTCTGCGTAAGTTGTTCGTTCCATCCAAGGTAACTGAGCCAAGTTGTATGTTGTAGTTACATGAGAACCATCCGGGGTTCTAAAGATATAAGAAACAGCCTACCGCTGTTTTGGCAGGATTCCCCGGTATGTGTTTTTCTTAACTGTTCTCTGGTTTTCAAGATCAACACCGTTACCGGGGTTGCCTACAATCTCTAGATGATTGGTTCTCATCCAAATTCCTTAGAATCTCTAAATCTATGAAAGCATTACTTCCCTCTACGACTACAGTCAAGAAGTGGCTCTGCTCACTTTGTATGCTTGTATATACGATTCCACGGTGTAAGAGCGAAGTATTTCCTTGATAAAATCAAGAGGAAGATCTTCCAGTGTCTTGAACCTGATACAAGACTTGCCAAGCATAAGTTTCTTCCCCTGTCTCTGCAACTTTTCATGGTTCTTGTCATCCATGTAGAGCGGCATAAGGTAGAGGGAAAAGCCATGCTTCTGCACAGAGAGGGCAGCATATCCCAAGGGTTGTTTGTTGTAGGTATCAGGGAAAGTCCTCAATGGAATCTCATAGCTGATCATACCCCAGTTTATACTTTCCTGGATTCCTTCTGGAAGATTCTCCAGGATCAATTTTCTGAGTGGTTCAATGACGGAGCGTTGCTCATTGGTAAGCTCCGAGAGATATGCTTCTACGGTAGTAACTTCTGAACGCATGGCAAGCTCCTAAGATTTGATTGTGATATTGGGCAGATACAATAAAAGTGACCCATCAACGATGGGCCACTTGTTAGATAACGTTTTTAAGCTCTTTCGATTAGAAGGAGATAGAAACGCTGGGGCTGACAGTGAAAGTCTCAGCTTCAACCTTGTACTCTGCATCAAGAGCGTAGGTTGCACCACCCATTGCGTAGCTTGCGCCAGCACCAATGGTGAATTCCTGATCATCATCATCGTCAAACCAACCAAGGTCAGCATTGAAGCTTGCAGAGATATCGAAATCAGATACGGTGGTCTCGTAGGAAACCTCAGCAGCCATTCTGCTATCTTCAGCATATGAAGAGTTCTGGAAAGCGACCCAGAGGCCGATACCTTTATAAGAACCATCAACGTCTGCAGTAATAACATTCTCTTCGTTCTCGAGATCAAGCAAGAACTCACCGGTAGCAGCAAGGGCAAAATCAAGACCAGCAAGAGCAGCTACATCAGCCTTGGCAGAAATTGCCATGGCATTGCTCTCCAAAGCTTGGAATGCATTGGTGAAACCAACAGCTACTTCAACTCCGTCAACAGGCATTACCTTTGCGCCGAGTACCATTGGAGCTTCCTTAACGGTAGGATCAGCAGAAGCATAGACTTCGACCATGTCGGCATACTTAACAGTTACACCAAAGTTATCAGGTGCACCAGCCATTGCCAAAGACAAATCTACTGTATCATTTCCCAAGTAGTCACCAACATAATCATTCTTGTCAGCGAGTACGGAAGGATATCCATCACCAACACCATTACCTACATGGAGGGTAAGAGCGATATCACCCATGTCGATGCCTTCCTCAGCAAGAGCCTTGTCAAGGTAGATCTCAGCAGTGGCAGTTACACTCTGCTCATCATGATACTCTACAGGAGTACCACTATCCAAGCTGACTTTCCAGAAATCACCGGTGAAATCCAGAAGGGTTACCAGCTCACCTGCATTTCCTGATGCTCCAACCGTTCCATCAGATAGTTCAAAATCGTACCCATAGTCGAAAGTACCACTTACCTCGATCGGGGTAGCAGCAACCAAAGTTCCTGCAACCATGAGAACCAGCGCCAGAGTCAATACAAACTTTTTCTTCATGACGTAAATCTCCATTTTTTTGCGTGAGAGTTTATTTGTAACATCAGTATGCTGATGCACTTTGTGAGTACTATGGATAAGGATTGTGCAAATGATAGATTAATGTGAGGAACAAGTGATGTTGTTTGAGTAACTGTGAAGCTAAATGGTGTTTGTGTGTGGTTTGTGTGCATAAATCCCCTTTGTGTGAAATTCACGAAGGTTACACAGACACTATCGTTTCGTTTGTCAACATTATTGCCGTACATAATCGATTTCAGTATCATATAAGTATGATATACCTTTTCGCCTCCGACATCCATGGAAGTGCATATGCAATGCATACACTCCTGAACATCTTTCAAACAACCAAGGCCTCCAAGCTTATCCTTCTTGGGGACCTTCTCTACCATGGCCCTAGAAATGCCTTTCCCTATGAGTATAACCCAAAAGAAGCGTGTAGGCTACAAAATAGTGTGAAAGAATCGTTAATTTCTGTAAAAGGGAACTGTGATTCCGAGGTTGACCAGATGGTTTTGGAATTTCCCATGCTCAGTGACAGTGCCCTCATGTACCTCGAACAGCTTGGAGGACACACAATCTACCTCCACCACGGACACAAAGAACTGCCCCCTCTCAGTCCAGGTACCATTGTGATCAGCGGCCACACCCATATTCCTGTGGCTGAGGAGCGTGACGGGTTTGTGTTCATCAACCCAGGATCGGTCTCCCTTCCCAAGGGAGGGTTCCCTGCAAGTTACTGTTTGCTGAAGGACAGGACCTTTACCATCTACGAATTGGAAAGCGGCAAGGAGATGATGAGCATCACCATCTAAGGATCACCACAACCTCCCCTTCTACTTGCTTGATCTCAGCCTCTCCATGATGGAGACGCATGATCTGGGAGGTGATGGGAAGCCCCAGACCGCTTCCCAAGGTACCGCGACTGACATCACCCTTGCTCCAAGGCTCAAAGAAATCCACACCTTCGAGGAGCTCTCCCCGGTTGGTGAATTTCATCATATTCCCAGCGATGGACCAGCCTACCGCAGTACTGCCGGCCTGCAAGGCATTGGTGAGCATGGCCTTGGCTGCATAAACCAATAACGCTCCGTCACCCTGCAGGGAAGCCTCTTCTGCATCCAGATAGATTCTATCCCTCTCTTCCTTGGAGAAAGCAGAAAGGACCTGTTCTATGAAAGATGGTAGAGCAAGCTCTTTGTTGCCCAGCTTCACATCCGGGCTCTGGAGATTGCTATAGAGAACCACCTGGGAAATGCGTTGGGAGAGCGCATCATTCTCTTTCCTGAGCGCATCAAATGTCTTCTCGTTTGCAGGAAACACCCCGTCGGCAACCCCATCAAGGAGCAGCTTCATGCTGGCTACCGGGGTATTCAGGTCATGGGAAATACTCCTCAGCCAAGCCTGCCGGCTTCGCTTATGCTGCTCCAGATTCTCATCCAACAAGGCAATCGACTCGTTGATCACCCGCTGCTCATCAATCATTGTCTTGGGAAGCGTCACCCCATTCTCTCCATTACTCAACATCTCCAAAGCACTTTTGATCCCCTGGGTATAGCGTTCACTACGCTTGGAAATGGAAGCTGCCATCAAGAGAGCAATGACAAAGGCGATCGGCATCGCCCAGAGTATCGGGAATAGCAACCCCCTGAACAGGTAACCGGTATTCTTATAGGTGAAGGGAGTAAAGGTCAGGACATCGACCAAGGCAAGCACATCATCGTTGTAGGAAATGATCATGCTGCCGGCAATATCGGTGGCCTTGACCTGGGGAGGCAGGAGAATCGTCTGTTTTTGGGAATCTGCCTGTTTGTTCATGGACAGTGAGGCAGTACTTGCATCCTTCTCTATATGCACCTCATAGACATCACTCTGCATCTCCCTGGAGGTAAAGCCCTGCTCTGAGATCTGCTGACTAGCCCGCTGCATCAAAGGGGAACTCATCATCGGTCTCATATGTTCCATAGCCTCCGAACGAGGAATCGGGAGGGAGTCCCCTGCGCTGGTCATACCATAGGCAATGGCAACGGTCCCATCGGGATTGCGAATATACAATCCACTCACCCGGTCGTCGGCGGAGCGCAACAAGACCTCCTCAAGGCCAACCAATGAGTAGCTCTGTCGGCCAAGCCCTTGTGAGAGATTTCCCCCAAAAGCTGCAAGATAATCCTGGAAGACAGACTCTGTCCAATGGATCCTCTGGCGGTGAATACTCACCAGGAACACCGTGGTCTGGATTCCCACTACCACGGCAACCACCAGAACGAAACCGAGGAAGAGTCGGACGAACTGTCTTCTCATAACGCAGCGCCTTCCTTCTCGTGTCCAATGAACCGGTAGCCGTAACCGCGCACAGTCTCAATCCAAGGCCCTTCACCGAGTTTGGACCGAATATTCTTGATATGGGTATCCACCACTCGCTCATACGAATCGAGAGAGTAGTCGAAGCACTCCTCCAGAATCTGTGAGCGAGAGACTAGGTGGTGGGAATTTTCAATGAGGTGTGCGAGAATCCGCCACTCTGCGGCGGTAAGGGTGACTTCCTGACCATCGACAACCAGTTTGTGGTCACTCTCATCAAAACGCATCGAATGGTCATTGACGTAGAGAAGCCCATCACCGGGACTGTAGCTGTTGTTCCGGTAGCGCCTGAGCACAGCCTGGACCCTGAGCACCAGCTCCTTCGGACTGAATGGCTTTGAGATGTAGTCGTCTGCTCCGAGCTCAAAGCCCAGGATTCTATCACTCTCCTCTGTCCGTGCGGTCATGAAGATGACCGGACAGTCACACTTCTCCTTGAGCTGTTTCACGAATGCAAACCCATCCCCATCGGGAAGCATGACATCCTGGATGAGAAGGGAGGGTATCTGGGAGGCAATTGCCTCGCGAACCGAGCGGAGGGTGGAGTACCCCTGTACACGGTAGCCGGAGAGCTCAAGGTACTGACGCACCCCCTCCCTGATCACCTCATGATCCTCTACAATATAAATAAGGTCGTCTTTCTCTGCCATCGTTTAATCCTGCCCTTCGCTTCCGTTTGAAGGAGGCGTGGTAGTGCTCTTACCGGCAAACCGGTATCCATAGCCCCTGACCGTCTCAATCCACTGGGCCCCCATTGGCCCCATCTTTGCACGCATGTTCTTCACATGGGTGTCCACGATCCTATCGTATGATTCAAAGCTGTAGTCAAAGCAGTGCTCCAGTATCTGGGAACGGGTAATAAGAATACCGCTATTACTCACCAAATAACTCATAATCCTCCACTCAGCAGCCGTGAGGGGTATCTGGGATCCATCAAGGGTAAAGAGGTGGCTTACCTCATCAAACTGCAGTACTGAATTCCCCAACATCCAAACGGACCCTCCCCGGTAGGAAGAAACACTGGCATCAACACGCCGGAACAGGGCATGCACCCTGAGCACCAGCTCCTTGAAGCTGAATGGCTTGCACACATAGTCGTCAGCACCCAGCTCAAAGCCCAAAATCCGGTCACTCTCAGCGACCCTGCTTGTCACGAAGATGACTGGAAAGAGATGCGTCTGTTTCAGTTTCTTGATATAACTGAACCCATCTCCATCGGAGAACTGCACCTCAAGAAGCATAAGATCGGGGACCTGTCTGCCGATGGCCACCTGCACCGAGTGTAAATCCTCAAACACCTGGACCTCATACCCCGACAATTCGAGGTACTGTTTCACCCCATCGCGATCCTCTACCACAGGGTCAACTACATAAATCATCTTCATACAGCAACATCACCATACCTTTGCTCGTCTGACAAGCGTTCTTGTGGACTCAACACATATCTCCACAGCTTCTTCACATTTCCCCCTAATAATAGACAAAGTGTGAGCATGGTGTCAAATAAATCAGACAGCAATCACATACCACACTGACTCTGCACACGTATGGAGATATCCTACTGATCTACCTGTCTATTGCACTGTGCGAAACTTCCGCGCTACACTTGGCCAATGAGACTCAGGTGGAAAACCCTCATTGGAGACACACTTATCCTCATTTCCTGCATCCTTGCCCTTGTTGCCATCAGCAGAGAAACTTCCAAGGGAGGAAGCGGATATGTGCAGATCCAAAGCAGTGAAGCCACCTATCGATACAGCCTCGATGTCGATCGCGAGATCACCGTACACGGACCGCTGGGAGAGACACATATAGTCATCGAGGATGGACATGCCCATATAGAGGACTCTGCGTGTCCGACCAAGAGTTGCACCTTCCAAAAGCCCATCAGCAATGCACGGGCATGGATTGCCTGCCTCCCCAACCAGGTACTGCTTACCATCGTGGGGAATGACAGGGAGAATTTGGAGGTAGATGATGTCGCAAACTGACAAGAAGATAGCCTTCATCAGCGCAACGGCCCTCCTCCTTTCCTCCTTGGAGTACCTTATCCCAAAGCCGCTTCCCTTCCTCAGGCTTGGACTGGCCAATCTGCCGCTGTTACTCATTCTGGACTCCATGAGTCTTGGCCCATTTCTCATCGTCCTGCTGTTGAAGGCAGTAGGACAGGGAATGGTCAGTGGGACGCTTTTCTCCTACCTCTTTCTGATCTCACTTGCAGGAACCCTGAGCAGCGGACTTGCCATGAAGGGGGCAAAGCAACTCTTGGGAAGCCATGTAAGCTTAATCGGTTGTTCACTGCTTGGAGCCTTTGTTAGCAACCTCAGCCAGCTCCAGGTAGCATCCTGGGTTGCCTACGGCCCATCCATATGGGTTGCTGCCCCCCTTATGCTTACCCTGGGGATGCTTACCAGCTTCGCCCTCGGCCTTCTATCTGAGATCTACATGCAGAGGGGAACAACAGGAAAAGCGCTCAAGCAAGACTCCTTGGCTCTGGCCGTTCCCCCAAGTCAGGAGAGAACACCTCACAAACATCTCCTACTTGCCTCATTGCTCGCAATTGCAGCCATTCTCAGCACAAAAGGCCTCATCCCCCTTCTCATCATAACAGTCCTCATGTATCTCTTGCAGTGGGTCGCAGGGAGAAGAATCAGAGTCATACCTGCCTTGATGCTCATCATCTCCCTGCTCTTGCTGAGCTTGTTTGAACCAAACGGAAAAGTACTGCTGCAGGTGGGCTCGCTTGCCATTACCGAGGGATCCCTTACCATCGCCCTTACCAAGGCCTTGCGCCTACTCTCACTCTTGGCGGCAAGCCAGAGCCTGAGCGCCAGCAACCCAAAAATTCAAGGAAAGGCAGGAACGTTGCTCTCCCTTACCCTCTCCTACTTCAGCCTGCTCACCCGCTCCTTCAAGATGACGAGGGGTACACTCATAGAGCGGGTGGACCAGGCGCTTCAGGCTACAGCAAGCGGGCAAGTACACGATAAAGTTCCGACTCGTGTACAAAAAAAACCAATGAACACACGATTATTCGTGTTCATCGTGTTCTTGGTTGTGTCTATCTCTCTCATTAGCTGGATAGTATATTAAATTACTGATAGTAATATTATTACATAGTTAAAAAATTTTATTTTACTAAATTTCAAATTATATTTAGTTTAATGTGCACTAATGTATAATTTAGTGCATTATATTTTGTAATATTATTCTATAAATTTCTTTAAACTGTGTTGACCTTATTAGATATTTTTTTATACATTATAACCAAGAAACCTAATGAGGAGCACATCATGGCTGATAAGAAACAAACCGAAGAACTTTTTGCAGGGCAGAAAGAACTCCAGGAAATGATCGAACGTGTCAAACGTGCACAAGCCAAATTCGCTACCTATTCCCAGGAACAAGTGGATGCCATATTCCGAGCCGCGGCCATTGCTGCAAACGATGAGCGTATCAAGCTTGCTGCCATGGCAGTGAAAGAGACCGGGATGGGTATTGTGGAGGACAAGGTCATCAAGAACCACTTCTCCGCTGAATATATTTTCAACAAGTACAAGGATGACAAGACCTGCGGAATCATTGAGGTCGACCAAGCATTCGGCATCAAGAAGATTGCAGAACCGAAAGGCGTCATCTGCGGGATCATCCCCACCACCAATCCAACCAGTACCGCCATCTTCAAGAGCTTGATCGCCTTGAAGACAAGGAATGCCATAATCTTCAGCCCACACCCAAGAGCAAAAGAGTGCACCTGTGAAGCAGCACGGATCATCCTGGAAGCTGCAGTGAAGGCAGGAGCACCTGAGGATATCATTGGATGGATTGAGGAACCCTCCATCGAAAAAACCAACTATCTGATGAAGCACAACCTGGTGAACCTCATTCTTGCAACCGGTGGTCCTTCCATGGTAAAGAGTGCCTACTCCTCAGGCATACCTGCAATCGGGGTCGGCCCCGGAAACACCCCTGCCCTTCTTGACAGAAGTGCTGATGTCAAGATGGCTGTAAGTTCCATCCTTATGAGCAAGACCTTTGACAATGGCGTGGTATGTGCCAGTGAGCAGGCCGTAGTCTGTCACAAGGACATCTATGATGCCGTTAAGAAGGAGTTCCAGGAACGGGGAGCATACTTTTTGACCAAGAAAGAGACAGAGGCACTAAGGGCCGTCATCCTTGATGCGAAACGAGGGACAGTGAATCCCGCCATTGTTGGACAGAAAGCTGCCAAGGTGGCTGAAATTGCTGGGATCCAAGTACCTTCGACCACCAAGGTCCTGATCGGAGAAGTACAGGATATTGAGGCAAAAGAGCCATTTGCCCATGAGAAGCTCAGCCCGGTGCTGGCCATGTACCGCTGTGACAACTATGGGGAAGGGACCAACATGGCCGCCAAGCTGGTAGCCCTAGGCGGGTTCGGCCATACCAGTGTCCTCTACATCGACGAGAATGAGACAGAGAAAGTCGACACCTACAGTAAGACCGTCAAGACCAGTCGCGTCCTGGTGAATATGCCGGCAAGTCAGGGAGCAATCGGAGATATCTACAACTTCCGCCTTGAGCCATCCCTTACCTTGGGTTGTGGTTCCTGGGGAAACAACTCCATCAGCGAGAACGTAGGTCCAAAACACCTGCTGAACATCAAGACCGAAGCCGCCAGGAGGGAAAACATGCTCTGGTTCAAACTGCCACCGAAGACCTACTTCAAGTACGGATGTCTGCCCGTTGCATTGGGTGAATTGAAGGGCAAGAAGCGTGCATTCATCATTACCGACTCATTCCTGTTCAACAGCGGCATGGTTGAGAAAATCACCGATACGCTCGATGAACTGGGCATCGAGTGTGAAACCTTCCACCAGGTAAAACCTGACCCAACCCTAGGTACCATCACCGAAGGGATGAAGCTGATCAACGCATTCAAGCCTGATGTACTGATCGGCCTTGGTGGTGGCTCCCCGATGGATGCTGCTAAGATCATGTGGCTGCTCTATGAACATCCTGAGGTACAGTTTGAGGGTCTCGCTCTGCGATTCATGGATATACAGAAGAGAATTTATGCATTCCCTAATATGGGTAAGAAGGCTGAGCTTGTCTGTGTACCTACCACCAGTGGTACCGGTAGTGAGGTTACTCCCTTTGCAATCATCACCGACGAGAAGAGTGGCATGAAGTACGCAATTGCAGACTATGCACTCACCCCGACGATGGCGATCGTGGATAGTGAACTTGCCATGGGTATGCCAAAGAGTCTTACCGCCAGCTGCGGTGTCGACGTCCTGACCCATGCCCTGGAGGCGCTTGCTTCAAGCATGTCCACCGATTACACCAACGGATTGAGTCTGGAAGCGGCCCGCGTCATCTTCAAGTACTTGCCAAAGGCCTACCGCGACGGCAATGACAAGAAGGCACGTGAGAAAGTGCACAACGCCTCCACCATAGCCGGTATGGCATTCAGCAATGCATTTTTGGGAGTCTGTCACTCGATGGCACACAAGCTGGGGGCGCAGTTCCACATTCCCCATGGAATGGCGAATGCTCTCTTGCTCTGTAATGTCATCCGCTACAATGCAACTGACAACCCGACCAAGCAGGCTTCCTTCCCACAGTATGAGTACCCCTCTGCCGTAAGCAGGTATGCTCGTGCTGCAGACTATGTTGCAATGGTCGTGAATGAGCAGGAGAATACTCCCTACATCAAGACCACACCCAGTGACAGTCAAGCAAAGAAGGTTGCCGCATTGGTTGCAGGCATTGAGATGCTGAAAAAGGAACTTGATATACCCTCCTCCATCAAGGAGTGGGGAATCAAGGAAGAGGACTTCCTGGCCGTGGTTGACGAGCTTGCAGTGAAAGCATTCGATGACCAGTGCACGGGAACCAACCCTCGCTACCCTTTGATCGATGAGATCAAGCAACTCTACCTGGACTCCTATTACGGAAGGGAGTATCAGGAAGCATAGGGATATATGATAAAACCCTGGGAGGACTCTGCGTACTGCAGGGTCCTCTCTTTTCAGTGATACAGTTCCGTGCAGGTCACCTGATCACTATGCCATGAATCTACTCTGGGAGGACCTTCCCAGAGACCAAGCGGATCTCTCTTTTTCGCAGTACCACTTGTTCTCTGGATCTTACTTGGTTGCCCCATCGCTTGAATCGTTCGATTACCTGATTGCTGTATGCACCCATTGCCATACTCCAGGGGAATGGATCAAGGCGACAGTCAGACTTCTGTACAAGAAACAGTACTTGTATTACCATGCTTGCATGTTTGAATGCAAACTCATCTGTACAGATATTGACGGAACCCTGCTTGACCCAAACCATAGGATCAGTGAGCGCACCAAGGAAGCCATTGTAAAAGCTCATCGCAAAGGCATCATTATCGCACTGGTCAGTGGTCGCATCGCATCCAGCCTCACCATAATCCAACAGGAACTGGGAATCAGCGGCCCTTTGGGCTGTTTCAATGGTGCACTGGTATTAGACGAGGACCGAAAGGAATTGGAAGCGCACCCCATCAGGTGTGATCAGTTGAGCGAGGTTCTTCTTCACCTGTCCAAGACTGAAATGGAGTACTTTGTCTTCACCAACGAACATTGGTATATGAACGAGAAAAACGCTTGGTATGAAGTGGAGGTAGAAGCCTCCCGTACCCAGGGAATTATTCAGGACCTTGGTGGGCTTTATGACACATTCAGTGGAAATGAGCGACCATTCAAGATCCTTGCCATGCATGAAGACAGCTCCTACAAGGAAGCACAGGAAGCAATCCTGCAGGAGCAATTCGGCAGCTCACTGAACATCTTCAGTTCATCACCACGATACATAGAGATCCTTGCCCGCGGTGTGGACAAAGGGCATGCAGTAAGGTCTCTTTGTGAATCCTACTGCGTACACCCGGGAAATGTCATGGCTGTGGGAGACTACTTCAATGACCTGGGCATGTTCCGTTCTGCTGGCTATGCTGTTGCAATGGGAAATGCACCTGATGCAGTCAAGAACCATGCTCATGCTCTCACATCCAGCAACCAAGAGGATGGATTGGCCCTTGCCATTGAGGCCATCCTATGAGGCGGCTCTTCTCCCTCTACCGGGGATTGCCACAGCCTATCTATGTACTCTTCTTTGCTACAGTCATCAACTCGATCGGCATCTTCATCTATCCATTTCTTACCCTCTACCTTACCAGGCGTTTGGGGTATTCTCCACTTGAAGCGGGAACATTCATGACGATTGCCTCAATACTCTATGTTCCTGGCTCCTTCATCGGAAGCAAGCTTGCCGATACCATCGGGCGAAAGCCGGTGTTGGTGGTATTCCAATTATTGATGGATCTCTGTTTCATCCTTGCGGGTTTCTTTGAGGGAGAGGCATTCGTGCCCTACTTCATTCTGCTGGGATTGTTCTTCGATGGAGCGGTCGATCCTGCCCGGGAAGCCCTAAAGACCGATGTTACCAGCTTCGAGAATCGTCAGGTCTCATTCAGTCTTATCTATCTGGGGCACAATGTCGGGTATTCCATCGGACCGGTCATTGCCGGCTATCTCTTCTATAGTGCTCCCCAGTGGCTCTTCTATGGCAATGCAGCGGCGGGAATCCTCTCAGTTCTGTTGGTCATGGCCAAAGTCAAGGAGAGCAAACCATCCAAGGAGCTCATCGAGGAGAGCAAGAGCTGGCAATCAACTGAGAAAGGAGAGGAAGGTGGCCTCTTCAAGGCCTTGTTCACCCGTCCCAGACTCCTCTTCTTCGCTCTCTCCATAACCTTCTTCAGCTTCGCCTATAGTCAGACTCTGTTTGCCCTTCCCCTACTTACCACAAATCTGTTCGGACAGGCAGGGGCTCCTCTGTATGGGAGAATGATGGCTATCAATGGTATTGTGGTGGTCATATGCAATCCCATTCTGGTCAGTCTGCTGAAACGGTTTCATCCCTTGGCAAACTCAACGCTCAGCGGCATCCTCTATGCAATAGGCTTTGGGCTGTTTGCCTTTGCCACCACACCCTTGCTCTTTATGGCATTGACGGTAATCTACACCTTTGGGGAGATCATATCTGCAACCAATGACAATTTTTACGTGGCGAACAATACTCCTATCAGCCATCGCTCACGCTTCTCAGCAATCCTGCCCATCATCATGGGGACCGGGCATGCAATAGCCCCCATTACCGGGGGCTTGATCATCGAATCGTACTCCATGAGCCTGCTGTGGATCTCCACCTCTCTAGCAGCATTGATTGGGGCAACCGGGGTGTTCCTTATTTACTTGAAAGAGAGAGCTGAACGAAAGGAAACCTAGAGCTTCTTTACCAGCGACTTGACAGCATCAGAGGGGAAATCCTCTTGTCCTGCATGCTCATCCAGCAGCCCCTTCAACCAGGAACGGACCGCATCACTTTGTGCAATCAGGTAGCCAGCTTCTCGAAAGCAGTCCTCGGCAAGTATGCGATTACTGGTTGCAATGGCATGCATGAGCTGCTTGAAGACAGGATCATCACTTGTCTCAGCGAGTCCTCTGGCAAGACTCTCTTGGGTTGCCTTGCTCTTCGCAAGGGCAAACAAGCTCTCCCTCACCTCCATGCTTTTCTTTTGAGGCTCAGGATAGAGAGATGGTACAAGATAGATTGCATGGCTGGGACATGCATCCACGCAGAGGCGGCAACCATCAATACACTTGGTGAAATCTATCTGCCCTGTCTGTGTATCGGTAGCTCCAGTAGGACAGACGAACAGGCAGACACAGTCTTTGGTACACAGTGAGATATTTCTTGCGGCATGCATCACAGGGCCTCCTTCTGGATGGAATGGATCTTGAAGCTGGGAACCTTGCAAATAGGGCAGAGGGACGGCGGAACATCCCCTACATAGACAAACCCACAAACTTCACACACCCAGACATTGGTAGATTCCAACAGGGATGAACCTTGTTTCTCGTAACGCACCAAAAGTGCTTTCAGAAGCTTGGAGACCTTCTCACCCCACAGCAGTGCACGTTTTGCACCGCTGTCTGCAGCAATCTCAGCATGATTGTTCGCCTGTGCATACCCTCTTGAGAGATCATCGTTTATTGCATCAAGCAATGCATGGTAATCATCCGCTCTCTCCTGTGTTCTGTGTTGCTCATAGTACCGAGCAAGTTCTGCGAACAGCGCAGCCTCTTCATTCTTGAGCTGCTTGGAACATGCCTTCTGCAGATTGGAGCACAGTAGGGCGAGTTCCTCACTGGACATCTGTCTCATATCGTCTTCCACGTACAACCTCCTGGGGGATAGAACTCCCAGTATAGCATCCAATGCCGGGTTTTTGGAAAATGTCTGGAGCTTTTTCTGGCACTTTTACGCCCTATCTAAGCATTTGAGGGAAAAGAAACTAGACACGTGTCTAAATACCCAGTACAAGTCAATACCCGGCAGCAGGAAAGAATAATCACTATGAGTTGACGAAAATCAAGCATTTGGGGAGAAGGACGGACAATACTGTTTCTATGCAACAGAGAAAACTTGGACAAGCAATCAAGGAGCTCAGAGAGCAAAGAGAGATGACCCAGGAAGAGCTCATAGAGAGAGCTGACCTCTCACGAAGTCAGCTCTATTACATAGAATCAGGGAAGAGGAGTCCCCATCTTTCAACCTTCCTGAGCATCTGCACTGCTTTGGAGGTCAGTGTAGTGGAGTTTGTACACTACCTCTATGGTTATACCCCAACTTCCTCTACGCCAAGCATCTCATCGATGGATGCTCCAGGGGCAACCATCGGATAGACCTTGTCATCTACCGGAATCTCACAGTCGATCAACACAGCCTCCCCAAGATCCATGGCTGCCTGAAGAATCGGCTTTGGATCGTCAGTGGCCTTGATACGCATTCCCTTTACTCCATACGCTTCAGCAAGCTTCATCCAATCGATGGGGGTATCGAGTGTGGTCTCACTGTAACGGCGGTCGAAAAAGAGCGTCTGCCACTGCCGCACCATGCCAAGAGTCTGGTTGTTCATCAGCAGGATGATAAGGGGAAGTTTGTAACGAGCAATGGTGGCCAACTCATTGCAGTTCATCTTGAAACTGCCGTCCCCAGCTACGTTCACTACCCGAGCTTCAGGATTTCCAACCTGTGCCCCAATAGCAGCACCGGTGCCATAGCCCATGGTACCAAGCCCCCCGCTGGTCAGGAAGTGACCCGGCAGAAGATGCTTGAGGAACTGAGCGGCCCACATCTGGTGCTGACCAACCTCAGTTACCGCAAAGAACCCTTCAGGAAGTACACTCTGCAGTGCCTTGAGCACCTCTTTTGATCGGGCACTCTCACGTTCCACCCTGATGGGGTATCGCTTCTTGTACTCTGCAACCTGCTCCATCCACTTTGCATGGGGCATCGGCTTCTCGATGCGGCTGTTCAGCTCAGCGAGCACCACCTTCAGATCTCCGATCAGGTGGCAGTAGGTCTTGATGTTCTTGTCGATCTCAGCAGGGTCCACATCGATGTGGATGATCTTTGCATTCTTTGCAAAGGCACTGGCCTTGCTCACCACACGGTCGCTGAAACGTGCTCCGATCACCACCAGCAGGTCACAGGCAGAAACACTCATGTTTGAGACCTTCGTTCCGTGCATACCCACCAAACCGGTGAATCGGGGACTGAGAGAGCTGACCGCCCCTACTCCCATCAAAGAGGTACAGGCAGGACTGTCAATGTTCTCCAGAAAACGGGAGAGCTCATCGCTGGCCTTTGCCCTGATCACCCCGCCACCTACATAACACATCGGTCTCTGTGCATGCCCAATCAGCTGCAGCGCCTGTTCCACACTCTTCTCACTCAACCGTTCAGTACGGGGTTGCAATACCTCTGGAGATTGGGGAACGAAATCGGCAGTATAGACCGTCACATCCTTGGGTACATCGATCAAAACAGGACCGGGCCTGCCCTCCTGGGCAATCCTGAATGCGGAGCGTACCGTCTCTGCAAGGTCAGCAACATCCTTCACTATGAAGTTGTGTTTGGTGATCGGCATCGTGATACCGGTGATATCGACCTCCTGGAAGCTATCCTTCCCGAGGAGGGGAACCGTTACATTACCGGTAAAAGCAACAAGGGGGACACTGTCCATGTAGGCAGTGGCAATGCCGGTTACAAGGTTCGTTGCTCCAGGGCCACTGGTTGCCATACATACCCCGACCTTTCCGGTGCTGCGGGCATACCCGTCTGCAGCATGGGCAGCACCCTGCTCATGGCTGGTCAGAATATGGCGGATTCTGCTCTGATTCTGATAGAGGGCATCGTAAAGGGGCAATACTGATCCCCCGGGAAAGCCAAAAACGGTATCCACTCCCTGTTCTATCAGACACTCAATAATTATTTGCGCTCCAGTCATCTGCATGGTAGGTTCTCCTTAATCGTAAATCATTTCTTGAATACTGCTCCGGTTGATGCGCTGGTAACCTGTTTCGCATAGCGGGCCAGATATCCTGTGGTTATCGGCGACTCCTTACAGACCCACACCTCTTTCCTCGCGGCAAGGGTCTTCTCATCGACCAACAGTTCCAGCTTTCCTTGGGGAATGTCGATGCTGATGATGTCCCCTTCCTCAACCAAGGAGATCGGTCCACCCTCGGCAGCTTCTGGGCTGACATGACCGATGGATGCCCCACGGGTAGCCCCGCTGAAGCGACCATCAGTGATCAGGGCAACATCCTTATCCAGGTTCATTCCTGCGATGGCACTGGTGGGACTGAGCATCTCCCGCATCCCTGGCCCACCTTTTGGACCCTCGTAGCGGATAACGATTACATCCCCCACCTTGATCTCTCCTGAGAAGATGGCCTTGATGGTCTCCTCCTCGCTGTCAAAGACCCTTGCAGGTCCCTTGTGGACCAGCATCTTCTCATCCACAGCGCTCTGTTTCACCACCGCCCCATCTGGGGCAAGGTTTCCTCTCAGTACGGCAATGCCGCCGGTCTTTGAGAAGGGATTGTCGATCGGGCGAATCACCTCATGGTTGTAGATGGGGGTAGAACGATAGAGCTCCCCGATTGGCTTTGCGCTGACAGTTTGCAAATCTCCGTTGATCAAGCCAGCCTCTCCAAGTTCTCGCATGACGGCAAGTACCCCGCCTGCCTCAAAGAGGTTCTCGATATGGTCTGGGCCTGCTGGAGCAAGATGACAGAGATTGGGAACCTTCTTGGCAATATCGTTTGCCATGAAGATATCCAGATCCACCCCGGCCTCATGAGCGATCGCCGGGAGGTGGAGCATCGTATTGGTACTGCAACCCAAGGCCATATCTACAGCCATGGCGTTTGCAAAAGCCTCCTTGGTCATGATGTCCAAGGGACGAATGTTCTTCTTCAACAGCTCCATGACCTGATACCCTGCTTCCTTGGCAAGCCGGTCGCGGGCACTGTAGACCGCGGGAATGGTCCCATTGCCGGGCAGGCCCATGCCGATGGCCTCAGTGAGGCAGTTCATGCTGTTCGCGGTGAACATGCCACTGCAGGATCCACAGGTCGGACATGCATTGTTCTCATAGGAGAGCAACTCCTCCTCACTGATCAGACCAGCGGCAAAGCTGCCTACCTTCTCAAACATGACAGAGAGGCTGGTCCCGCAGGAACTCTCGCCGGGAATCTTTCCTGCAAGCATCGGTCCACCGGAGACGAAGATGGAAGGAATGTTGATTCTGGCTGCAGCCATCAGCATCCCTGGGACAATCTTGTCACAATTGGGAACGAACACAAGAGCATCGAAGGGATGTGCGGTAGCCATGATCTCTATGGAATCGGCTATTACCTCACGACTTGCCAGAGAGTACTTCATTCCCGTGTGCCCCATGGCAATGCCATCACAGACACCGATGACCGGGAATGAGACCGGGTTTCCCCCAGCCTGCCGTACCCCGCTCTTTACTGCATTGACAATCCTATCCAAGTGAATATGGCCGGGAATGATCTCATTTGCTCCATTCACAATACCGATGATCGGCATGTGGATCTCACGATCAGTCCATCCCAAAGCCTTCATCAGAGACCGGTGAGGTGAGCGGTCGGCTCCCTCGGTCATCTGGCTGGAACGTCTCTTGCTTTCGTCCATGTGATCCTCCTGCCCTTAGAGGGCCTGGGCAATCAAGGTGCCCATCTCGCTCGTACCGACTTTTTTCATTCCGTCGGTGTATATGTCTGCAGTTCGGTACCCCGCATCCAGTACCTTGCTCACGGCTCTCTCGATTGCATCAGCCTCCTGAGAGAGGGAGAAGCTGTAGCGCAGCATCATGCTGACGGAAAGTATTGTTGCAATCGGGTTGGCAAGGTCCTTGCCTGCAATATCAGGGGCACTACCGTGTATCGGTTCATACATCCCAAATCCATCCTCGGCCAGACTGGCAGAGGGAAGCATTCCGATGGAACCGGTGATCTGGCTTGCCTCATCACTGAGAATATCTCCAAACATGTTCGAGGTTACAATGACATCGAACTGGTTGGGGTTTCGTACCAACTGCATAGCCGCATTATCCACATACATGTGGCTGACCTCTACATCAGGATACGCTTTTTGCACTCGTTGAACCACCTCTCTCCAGAGCTGGCTGGAATTCAGGATATTCGCCTTATCCACACTGCAGAGACGCTTCGATCGTTTCTGGGCAATCTCAAACCCCTTTCTCACGATTCTTTCCACTTCACCCACGGTATAGGCCATGGTATCATAGGCACGCTCTTCACTGCGACCTCGCTCACCAAAATAGATGCCACCGGTGAGCTCTCGTACAACCATGATGTCCAGTCCATCCCCTATGATCGATTGCTTCAGGGGACATGCATCAGAAAGCTGCTTGTAGAGAATTGCTGGGCGGAGGTTGCAAAACAGTCCCAACCCTCCACGAAGCCCCAGCAAGGCTTTCTCTGGTCTCAGATGGGAAGGAAGGGTATCCCACTTGGGTCCCCCAACCGCACCAAGAAGGACTCCATCACTCTCCTTGCACCCTTGGAGGGTTGCCTCAGGGAGGGGAATTCCCTCACGGTCGATTGCAACCCCACCTGCAGCATAGCTGCTGGTGACAAACTCATGGGAGAACTTCTTTCCAACTGCATCGAGGACCTTTACCGCCTCTCGCACGATATCCGGACCGATGCCATCGCCGGGGACCAGGGCTATATGCTTCTTCATGCCTTGCCTCCTCCCTGTGCGATATAGCCTGCAAGTCCACCACTGGCGATCAAATCCTGCATGAACGGGGGAAATGGCTCGCTGTGGAATACCTTGCCGGTAGTTTCATTGGTTATCGTACCGCTGGTGAAATCCACGCTGACTACATCCCCCCCTCCTATTCCATCACACGCCTCAGGGCACTCCAGGATGGGAAGGCCGATATTGATGGCGTTGCGATAGAAAATTCTTGCAAAGGTCCTTGCAATGACACAGCTGATCCCACTCTCCTTGATGGCAATGGGGGCATGCTCACGTGAAGATCCACAGCCGAAATTCTTATCGGCTACCATGATATCCCCCTCTTTCACCTGCTTGATGAAATCCTGGTCGATATCCTCCATGCAGTGGGAGGCCAACTCCTTGTGATTGGAGGTATTGAGATACCTTGCGGGGATGATGACATCGGTATCTACGTTGTCCCCATAGCGAAAAACCGTTCCTTTGGCTTGCATCTTACGCCTCCATTATCTTTGCAGGATCTGCAATATATCCTGCTACTGCGCTTGCCGCGGCAACTGCCGGACTGGCAAGATAGACTTCACTCTTCACGTGTCCCATTCTTCCTACGAAGTTTCGATTCGTGGTACTTACCGCCCGCTCTCCCTCAGCGAGAATTCCCATATGGCCGCCAAGACAGGGTCCGCAAGTGGGGGTGGAAACCGCACAACCACTGTCAATGAAGATGTCAAAAAGTCCTTCATGCATCGCCTGCTTCCAGATCTCCTGGGTAGCGGGGAAAATCAGGGTGCGTACATGCTTTGCAATCTTCTTGCCCTTGAGAATTGCGGCAGCCTCTCTCAAGTCACTGATATGGCCGTTGGTGCAACTGCCGATGACCACTTGGTCAATCCGTACCTCTCCCACCTTGTCGATGGTGCGGGTATTCGATGGCAGGTGGGGAAAGCTGACTGTGCTCTTGACCTCAGAGAGATCGATGTCGATGATTCGATCATACTCTGCATCGCTGTCTGCCTCGTAGATGCGTGGCTCCTTCGGACAATGCGCTTTCAAATACTCCAGGGCAACCTCGTCAACCGGGAAGATACCGTTCTTCGCTCCTGCCTCAATTGCCATGTTTGCGACCGTGAAACGGTCATCGATTGTAAGATTCTTCACCCCTTCCCCAGTGAACTCCATGCTCTGGTAGAGTGCACCATCGACCCCGATCATCCCAATGATGTGCAGAATCAGATCCTTCCCACTGACATAGGGGGAGAAGGAACCGGTGAGGTTGAACTTGATTGCAGAAGGAACCTTGAACCATGCCTGTCCGGTTGCCATGCCACAGGCCATATCCGTGGACCCCACACCGGTGGAAAATGCGCCAAGCGCACCATAGGTACAGGTATGGCTGTCTGCCCCGATGACCAGATCCCCTGCCCCTACAAGGCCCTTCTCAGGCAGCAGTGCATGTTCGATGCCCATCTGCCCTACATCGAAGTAGTTGGTGATCTCCTGATCGTGTGCAAAGGTGCGTAGTGCCTTGCACTGCTCTGCTGCCTTGATATCCTTATTCGGTGAGAAGTGGTCGGGAACAAGGGCCACCTTGTCCTTGTCAAAGACGGTCTCCTTCCCAAATTTTCCAAACTCATTGATAGCAACCGGAGCGGTGATATCGTTTCCCAGCACCATATCCAGATCTGCCATGATCAGCTGTCCAGCGCGTACGCTCTCGGCCTTGGCGTGGTGGGCCAGAATCTTCTGTGTCATTGTCATACCCATGGGGTCTCTCCTTCCTCTCATTCAACCGATGGCTCAACGCCGTCGGCAATTAATTTATACTCGATACTGTCACTGAGGGCAAACCAGCTCGCCTCGATAATGTCCTTGCTCACCCCGATGGTCGTCCAACTCTCCTTGCCATCGGTGGATTCAATCAAAACCCGTACCTTACTCGCTGTAGCTCCAGCTGAGTCCAGTACCCTGACCTTGTAGTCGGTCAGGTGTACCCGTTTCAAGGTTGGATAGAACTGCTC
Organism: Sphaerochaeta sp.; assembly: GCA_050252715.1. Classification (GTDB taxonomy): domain Bacteria; phylum Spirochaetota; class Spirochaetia; order Sphaerochaetales; family Sphaerochaetaceae; genus Sphaerochaeta. The sequence goes on from JBFWKK010000002.1 coordinate 26,423, forward strand.
GAGGACCTTTCTGAGTGCCTGGTCGAGTGCATTGACAGGGCCTTCTCCCTCAGCTGCTGTGATGGCACTCTCTCCTCCAACCTTCACCTTCACCACCGCAGCATGGGTGGCATCGCTGAGTGGGTCGGCATAGGGACTGCTTCCAATGGTCTGGTAGTGCACCAAGGAGAAATAGGGCATATACATCTTGAGGTGGCGTCTGATCACCAAGTCAAAGCTGCTCTCAGCTCCCTCAAACTGATACCCTGCAGCTTCCAGTTGCTTGAGCTCATCCATCAGGCTGACCGTTACCGGGTCATCCTTGTCCAAATCGGGTACCACTCGAGCAATACGCTTGAGCATCAGAGCGCGTCCAGCCACCTCACTCATCAGAAGCCTGCGCTCATTGCCGACCTGAAATGGATCGATATGCTCAAAGGATCGAGGATTCTTCTGCACCCCATCGATGTGCATGCCGCCCTTGTGGGCGAAAGCACTCTTGCCGATGAAGGGTGCACCCCCAGGAATTCTGACATTGGCAATCTCAGCTACTTGGCGACTGGTAGCGGTAAGATGCTCCATACTCTCTCCAGAGAGGCAATCCAAGCCAAGCTTGGTTCCCAGGATTCCAGCAACGGTTGCCAAGTTGGCATTTCCACATCGCTCGCCAAATCCAAGAAGGGTTCCCTGTACCTGGATTGCTCCTGCCTCCACAGCTGCTATGGAGCTTGCAACCCCGCAGCCGATGTCATCGTGGGCATGAATACCCAAGGGGATACCGGGAAAAGCCTTGGCGGTCAACTCAGTTATCCGGAAAACCTCGCTGGGCACCAGTCCCCCTCGTGTCTCACAGAGAACCAAGGTGGAAGCGCCACCATCCAAGGCCGCCTGAAGCGTTGCCAGGGCATACTCAGGATCTGCAAGGTAGCCGTCATAGTAGTGCTCTGCATCAAAGAACACCTCACTTCCTTGATCGGTGATGTATCGTATGCTATCCCGGATCATGGCAAGGTTCTCCTCACGCGTGGTCCTGATCACATCATGTACGTGCAGATCCCAGCTCTTACCGAAGATGGAGACGACCTTGGTCTTCACACTGGCAAGACTCTTCAGGTTTGGATCATCCTGGGCACTGCTGTTCTTTCTTCGTGTTGAACCAAAGGCAACCAACGTTGCATGCTCAAGCTTGAGCTGCTCGGCGCGGTGAAAGAACTCCAGGTCCTTTGGGTTGGAACCAGGATTGCCTGCCTCGATGTAGGCGACACCCAGTTCATCGAGGGCTTTTACAATCTTTATCTTGTCCCCAACAGAGAAGCTGATACCCTCCCCCTGGCTTCCGTCCCTGAGAGTTGAATCAAACAGTGCAATATTATGCTTCACCACGTTCCTTCTCCTTGTCTGAGTGGGAACGAAGCATGTCGTTCTCAAAGATCGGCGAAGTGGTCGGTTTGAGTGTTTTGCCACCGGAAATTGAAGCTGCCTCATCGAGCATTCTGTTCACTGCAGCAAGGCAGCTGAGGATTGAGGCTTCAATGACATCGGTACTTACACCCCGCCCACGGTACATGCCGTTTCCGTCGGTGATCTTCACATGCACCTCACCCAGTGCATCTCGATGTTCAGTTACCGCCTGCAGGCTGTAATCCTCCAAGCTGAACGGATGACGGATAATCTTCTCCACCGCTCTGAGCGCTGCATAGACAGGGCCGGTTCCCAGGGCAACTTCCTGGAATGTCTTCTCTCCCTTCCTCAAGGTTACACAGGCAGTGCTGGTCATCAGATTTCCACTGTTGACGACGAACCGTTCCAGCTCCCAGATGATCGGGCTGCTCTGGCTGCTGGTCTCCACCAAGGCGATCAGATCACGATCGGTGATGGTCTTCTTACGGTCAGCGAGGTTCTTGAACTCCCCAAAGAGCCGCTTAACCTCTTCCTTGCCCAGTGTATAACCCAGATCTGCAAGCCGTTTCTCAAAGGCATGCTGTCCGCTGTGCTTACCGAGCACCAGGCTGGTATTCAGAACCCCGACACTCTCAGGGGTCATGATCTCATAGGTGAGGCTGTTTGCCATCACCCCATGCTGGTGGATGCCGCTCTCATGAGCAAATGCATTGGCACCTACGATTGCCTTGGAAGGATTGGGTTTGACCCCGGTGATCTGGGTCAGCAGGCGGCTGGAGCGGGAGATTTCCTCAGTCTTTACCCCATAGGAGAACGGATAGGCATCACTCCTGGTTCTGATTGCCATCACCAACTCCTCAACCGCTGCGTTCCCTGCACGCTCACCGATACCGCAGACAGTACATTCAGCTTGTCTTGCTCCTGCCTGCAACCCTGCAAGGCTGTTTGCAACAGCAAGACCCAGGTCATTGTGACAGTGCACGGCAAGAATTGCCTTGTCCACATTGGGAACCTTGTTCATGACGGTGGATACCATCCTGGTCATATCAAGGGGTGTTGCATAGCCAACAGTGTCGGGCAGGTTGACAACACTTGCCCCTGCCTTGATGACCTCCTCGACCACCTTGCACATATAGTCAAGGTCGGTACGGGTTGCATCCTCAAGGGAGAATTCAACGTTGTCCGTCAGGTTGCGTGCAAACCGTACCATGGCGATGGAACGACTCAAGGCATCCTCCCGACTCATCTTCAGCTTATACTGCAGGTGAAGGTCGCTGGTTGCGAGGAAGGTATGGATTCTCGGTCTTTTCGCATACTTGACAGCCTCCCATGCAACTTCAATATCCTTCTCCAAGGCTCTTGAAAGGGATGCAACGGTGACATCCTTCACTTCCTTGCTGATCGCCTGTACACTCGCAAAGTCACCGGGAGAGGCTATGGCAAACCCGGCTTCCAGGATATCCACACCGAGAGCCTCTAGCTGTAGGGCCATGCGAATTTTCTCTTCCAGGTTCATGCTGTATCCAGGAGCCTGTTCGCCGTCTCTCAATGTGGTATCAAAGATATAGATTCTGTCCTTTTCCATAGTGTCCTTCCCGGTTTTATTACGTAGTTTTTGTTATTCTCTTATTTCTTCAGCCAGCTCATCAGGGATCTCAGTTTCTCACCTGTTTTCTCCAGCAGACTCTCCTTCTCAATGCGCTTCTTTGCATTGAAGTAGGGTCTTCCTACCTGGTTCTCCAGCAACCAATTGCGGGCAAAAGTACCTTCCTGAATGTCAGTAAGAACCTGCTTCATGGTCTTCTTGGTCTCGTCGGTGATGATCTTGGGCCCGGTGGTGTAATCGCCATACTCTGCGGTATCGCTGATGGAGTAGCGCATGTAGGACAATCCCCCCTGGTTGATGAGGTCTACGATCAACTTCATCTCATGGCAGCATTCGAAGTATGCCATCTCCGGCTGGTAGCCTGCCTCCACCAAGGTGTCAAAGCCGGCCTTGATGAGTGCTGTAACACCACCACAGAGGACAGCCTGTTCGCCGAATAGGTCGGTCTCGGTCTCTTCCTTGAAACTGGTCTCGAAGATTCCCGCTCTCCCTGCTCCAAGAGCCTTTGCATAGGCAAGTGCAACATCCTTGGAGTCTGTGCTCGGATCCTGGTGGATGGCGATCAGGGAGGGAACTCCCTTGCCTTCCTGGAACTGGGTACGAACCGTATGTCCGGGACCCTTGGGTGCGATCATGATGACATTCACATCAGCTGGCGGCTGGATTTGTCCAAAATGGATATTGAAACCGTGTGCGAAGGCGAGGTACTTACCCTTTGTCAGGTTTGCCTCGATGCTGTCATGGTAGATTTTCGCCTGTCTCTCATCGGGCAGCAGCATCATGATGACCTGGGCCATGGCGCTGGCTTCCTCTGCAGTGGCAACCTGCAAGCCAGCCTCTTCGGCAATTGCCCAGCTCTTCGACCCCTTGTAGAGACCGACAACAACATCCACCCCGCTTTCATGGAGATTCAATGCGTGTGCATGGCCCTGACTGCCATATCCGATGATGGCAACTTTCTTGCCGTCAAGAACCGAGAGATCTGCCTGTGAATCATAGTACATTGTGCTCATTACTTCCTATCCTCCGTTATGGTTCGCGCCGTTTGGCGTGTATATGCTTTCTTATGTCTCATCCTCATTGAAGCTGATCGAGCTCAGAGCCCTGGAACCCCGCTCAAGGGCGGTGATACCGGTCCTGGCCATCTCGACAATCCCAAAGGGTGTGACCAGGTCCAGAAAGGACTGAATCTTGTCCAGGCTGCCGGTCATCTCGAGGGTGATGGTTGTTGCGGTCACATCGTTGATCTTCGCCTTGAAGATCTCTGCTAGCTCAATGACCTGGGAGCGGTTGTCATGGGCGGTGGAGACCTTCACCATCACCAGCTCGCGCTGCAGGCTTTTCTCCCCGGCCATCTCATAGACCCGCTGCACATCATAGAGCTTTCCAACCTGCTTCTTGATCTGCTCAACCACCGGGCGGTCACCACTGACCACGATGGTGATTCGGCTGTAGTCCTCATTCTCGGTCTCACCGACTGAAAGACTGTCGATATTGTAACCCCTTCTACTGAACAGGGAGACAACACGCATCAGGACACCAGGATGGTTGTTCACCAGAATTGCCAGTGTGTAACGTTTTTCTTTGGTATTCATCTAAGATTTCACTCCTTCGTCTGATATTTGGGTATAAGCGATTGCTCCCCGGTGTTTCGGGGGCTTCCATCCACGGTCCATGCAAAAACGATTGCAGCCGTGGTCAGAGAATAATTAGGCTTACTACAATAAGAAGGGTAATAATAAGGGAAAGAAGGGGGAGGAGGTTTAGAGCGAGAAGCGTTAGGACAGAGAGCAAAGGAAGGACAGAGCTAGAAGCTGAGTTGTACATAGGACTACAGGAGCATCTATTACTCCTCGTCTTCCGATTCCTTGCAAATGGACGGTGCTGTTGCACCTGCATAGTGAACGCGTTCACGGTACTCTCCTCAAGAACAGCCTAGATTGCTGTTTCTTGTTTGTATCTTTCTTTGTGGATGCTTGTCAACCCTGCTATTCATAAAAATGCATGTTTATACAGAAAAAATTCGTTTCAATAGCAAATATTGCCACCCTGTTCGATTGCCGCTACACTGCTTGCATGAAACGCTCCCATGGCCGTCTGAGAAAGCCAAACCTCTTTACCCTGCTCTTCCTCTACTTCCTCATTGTACTCATTGTACCACTGGGACTCTTCTCTGCATACTACGCAATAGCAGGAGACAGCAATCAGGAGCGGTACCTCATGCGTCAGACTGAGGCGATCACAAGCCGCGATGCAAAACTGGTTGCAGAGACCTTGGAGACCTATCGGCACAAGGCGTACCAACTCTCCACAGACCCTCTCGTTGTAGAGACCTTGCAACTCGATAGTCTGGAAGCAGAAAGCAACCAGAGCAGGGAGCTCTACGAACTCATGTTTACGGTGATGCACGGCGACACATATCTTGCCAGTGCCAATATTGTAAGCAATACCGGCAGGGTGCGAATATCCACCCATACCTTTCCAGAGGTGTATGATCTCCGCTACCACGGCAATGATTGGGACGTGCACTCAATCATCAACCAAAACAGTGAGGTCTCCCCCACTGCGAGCATCATCAGCATCCAAGGTCACCGTATAGCCGAGAACGGAAGGCAGGTCATTGCTTCCATTCTCAGACGCATCTATGACCGTGAAGGCACCAATCTCGGGTATTTGGTACTCGATATCTATGCCGATGCATTCACCAGCCAGATCAACAAGGACCAAATACTGAGTGATATGTTGCTGCTTGACAGCAAATCGTTCTATGCAAGCAGCTTGGTTTTCTCAGAGCGGTTCGGTTCCTATGAACAGTTCCCAGTACTGTTTGCACTTGATGGGAACTACACACCCAGATCCCTCCCAACAGACACTTCAGTTATCGCCGTATCCCGTGTGGAAGGGACTGCCCTGCATTTGGTAGGAGCAGTGAGCAGTGCACCGTTTTTTCAGAGTATGGAGAACTGGGTTTCCGCATTCACCACCACCATGAGCATCGGCATCATGCTTGCCTTGGGAATCTCATATTTCTTCAGCCGTTCCATCGCAAGACCGATCAAAAGCTTGGCATCAAGGATGAAAGAGGTGGAAACGGGGAAGCTGGAGAGTCGTGAGGTAAGTAGCTCAATCAGTGAATTCAGTCAACTTGAACACTCATTCAATGTGATGCTGCGCCAGATCATCAGCCTCCTCGATTTGACGCGGGAAGAGCAGGCAAAGCTCAGTGAAGCAGAAAGAAAGGCCCTGGAGAGCCAGATGAACCCCCACTTCCTCTTCAATACACTGAACACCATCAAGGCCCTCGCCCGTCTCCATGAGGAGGAAGATATCTATACCATTACCGTCAAGCTGGGGAAACTGCTGCGCTCCTCGATCGACAACCATGACAGTGAGGCAACCCTCGCCCAGAGCATGGTCCTGATCGACTCCTATCTCACCATCCAAAAGCTGCGATTTGGGGACAAACTTACATCAGAAACCTTTTTGGATCCCAGTTGCCGGGAGATCAAGACCCCCAAGCTTATAATCCAGCCATTGGTGGAGAATGCCATCATCCACGGCCTGGAACCCAAGGCAGGGGAATGGAACCTATCGGTAAGGATTGAGAAACAGGGCTCAAGGGTATTCATCACGGTCTATGATGATGGGGTGGGAATTCCTATCGGTACGCTTCCAGAGAACCTTGATGAACTTGCCAACTCACCACACGTTGGTATATACAATGTATATAGAAGATTGTTTTTGAAATATGGAAGGAAGATGCACTTCTCCCTGCAATCAAGAGAGGGTGAAGGAACATGGGCGAGGATATCCTTCCCAAACGAAGTACCAGAAAAGGAAAAGAGAGATGAGTTATAGCGTCGTGTTTGTGGAAGATGAGCAGATCGTCCGTGAGGAGATTGTCTCCTCAGTACGTTGGGACCTGTTGGGTCTGGAACTGGCAGGTACTGCCTCTGATGGGCTCAGTGGGGAGAAGATGATCAAGGAGATGGAACCGGACATTGTCATTACCGACATCCGTCTCCCCGGACAGGACGGGCTTACCATGCTCAGCAAGAGCCCGGTGAACCACGCCATCATCCTAACCGGGCATACCGACTTCTCCTATATGAAGAGTGCAATCCGTCTTGGAGTGTTCGACTATTTGCTCAAGCCTGTTGACGACGAGGAGCTGGAGGAGAGCCTTGCCTCACTGGTCAGAAAACTTCAGGAGGAGGACAAGGAGTATGAGGAACTGAAAAGCCAGAAACGTACGGTACATGAACTCATACCACTGCCCAAACAGGCCAACAACCATGTCATCAATGCAACCATTGCCTTTATAAAGGGTGCATACTCAGACCCGGTCGGGCTCCAGGAGGCCGCCACCCACCTAGATCTCTCGGAGAGTCATCTCAGCCGTCTCTTCAAGGAAGTCACCGGCCTGAATTTCCTGCAGTATCTCAACGCCTATCGGATCAACCAGGCAGCAATCATGATGAAGGATCCCAAGCTGAACATCAGTGAGATCGCCACCAACTGTGGCTTCCCCACCCCCGGATATTTCGCGAAGATCTTCAAGCGATTCACAGGCAAGACCCCAAGTCAGTTCAGGGACGAGGTAGATGGTCTGTAAAGATTGAGGCGAGGCGTTCGTCCTTCTTCCCAACAGAAAGATCGGCATACAGAAAGCTTGCAATGCCTAGGGTTCTGCTACTGTGGATGTTGTCCATCCTGTCGTCGATGAAGTAGGCCTGGTCTGCTGTAAATCCCTCTGCATCCAAAATAGCCTGATAAAACTGCCCAGAGGGCTTGCTCAGCCCGATCTCATGGGAGGCGTAGACATTGTCAAAGAGGGCCAAGGCTCCCATCTCCCTGAGAATCTCCCAGTGGCTTAAGATGGTATTGCTCGCACAGAGAACCCGCTTCCCGTCTTCACGCAGAGCCTTGATGAGGGACACTATCGGCTCATTGAACTGCGGGGCAAAGACATCCGCAAAAGGGTTACCTTCTACGGATAGGCCAAAGCGATGCTCAACATGTCTCCAATAGGTGTGCTCAGTGATCACCCCTTCCATGAGGGGAAACTCATAGTGCAGGTAGTCACTGAGCAGTTCCTCTTTTCCAATACCCAATACACGGGAGAGCTTGCTGAGCATGGTGATGTTCTTCACCACAACATTGCCCATGTCAAAGAGAAAGAGTTCATGCGTCTCTTTCACAGGTGGGTCATAGGAAGCAATAAGCACCTCAATGGCGTTCTTATCAAGATCCCCACGATGCTGCAATACACCCATCCCCAGTTTTCCTGCCTTATCGATTGCCTGTACATCCTTGCTGATGAACAGATGCCTCTCATAGGGTCCTTCTTGAGGAACAGGTACCATACCCTTGGAGAACTCTCCCAGAATTTGAAAATCTGGATCAGATTCCTTCAGGTCTGTACAGAGAAACTCATACATACTCAACCCTTCCTTGATTCATAGACTGCAGAACCCCCAATGAAGTACTTGGTCAGTGACATGAAGAGGACGAACATCGGAATGGAGGCAAGCAAGGCTGCCGCCATCATCGCCCCTTCATCGGTATTACGCTCCAATGCAAATGAACTGATATATTGTGGGATGGTCTTCATTTTCTCACTCTGGCTTACCAAGAGAGGCCAAAGCAGGTTATCCCACTGGCTTCTAAAGGAGAGGATGGAGAGCGTTGCCACCACCGGCATGCAGTTCGGCAGTACTATCCTCCAATAAATCCCGAACTCCCCCATTCCATCAACACGTGCTGCGTCGAGGAACTCTGTGGGGAAGGTGGTAAGATACTGCCGCATCTGGAACACCCCAAATGCACTGACCAGGAATGGAAGGATCAGGCCGACATAGGTGTTCTGGATACGCAACATCATCACAACCATGTAGAGGGGAATCATGATCGCCTCAAAGGGTATCATCATGGTTGCCATGATCATCATGAAGATGGTGGTGCGGCCCCTGAACCTGAACTTTGCCAGACCATACCCGGTCAAACTTGCAATCAGGACAGTGGTGATGGCAACGGTGATGCTCACCACCAAGGAGTTGGTGAGGTTTCTGATGAAGATGAAGCTCTGGTCATTGCCTGCAACGGCCTTGACGAAGTTCTCACTGTTGAAACTCTCAGGAATCCAGGAGAACGGCATGCGCATGATCTGGTTTCTTTCCATCATGGAGGCACTGACCATGAATGCAATCGGGGTCAAGGTGAAGAGGAGCATCGCTGCCAATACAATCCAAATAAGCATCTTGGAAATGGTAATGTTCTTGGGTATCTGCATCGTCTAATACTCCACTTGGTCACTTTTTGTAGTCTTGAACTGCAACAGCGTCAACAGCAACATCAGGACAAAGAGTACAACACTCATGGCACTTGCCCGTCCAAGATACTGTTGCTGAATACCGGTTACATAGATATTGAAGGTAATGACATTGATCGGTGCACGGGGTGCCCCATTCGTATACAGCATATACTGGGTGCTGAAGGTTTTCAGGCACTGCAACATTGCCATGACAGAAACCAGGACCACCGTCGGTTTCAGCAGCGGCAGGGTTATACGCCAGAACACTTGGTTCTTGCTTGCTCCATCAATGGTGGCTGCCTCATAGATGGTTGGTGGTATCGAGGCAAGTCCAGTGATGAAGAGAATGACGAAATACCCGATATACTTCCAGAAGTAGATCACCATCGTGGAGACCTGCTCCATAACGGGGTCCACAAGCCAGCGGTGGTCAACCCCAGGGGTGTTCATCAAGGTATTCACCCACTGGTTGCCCAAGCCTCTTGGGTCAAAGATGATCATCCAGATGGTTGCTGCCACCACACTGGAGAGAATTGCAGGGGTGTAGTAGGCAATCTGCAGGAACTTCTTCGTTTTTCCACTTGTCAGATTGCTGATAAAGACCGCAAGCAAGAGACTGATGATCAACAGCGGTATGAAGGTGCCAACGGTAAATACCAAGGTTGCACGCAAACTGTTGAGAAACGAGAGCTCACTTGATGCCCTACTTGGGTCGAAGAGCCGGATATAGTTCCCAAGGCCAAGGAAATCCGGGGGGGCCTTGCTCAGCGCCCGTTTGTCAAAGAAGCTGGTATAGAACGCGTTGATAATTGGATAAAAACTGAAAAGCGAAAAAAACAGCAGAGAGGGAACCACAAAGAAAAACCCCCACCGAGCCTGTTTTTTTTCGATGCCTTGGTATTTTTTCATACCCATGAAGTACTCCTACAAAAACATGAACCAACGTCTCGGTCCTACGGGAAGGTAGGACCGAGAAATGACCTTACTGCTCGTCTACAATCTCCTGTACGGCAGAGCGGAGGGTTGCCAGTGCCTTTTGGGGACTAACACCACTGAGCATCACCGACTCAACCGCATAGCGGATCTGTGTCTGGATTTCTGCTGAGTTTGCTCCGTAGTAGATCATATGGGAGCGCTCCATATCGTTGATGAAGACATCACTATAAGGCATGTTCTTCAACGTATCGCTGGCAAAGAGCGCCTTGGTGGGCTGGATGATGTTTCCGCCACGGGTAAGGTATTCTTCACCATGGCTGAGCAGGAATCCGGCCAGCTTCCAAGCTGCCTTCTGCACATTCACATCACTGTCTGCATTGACCATGAAGAAGTGTCCATAGTAACAAGCTGCCACATCGCGTACGGCATCCTCGAATACAGGATACGGGATAACCATCCACTCGCCACTCTCGTAGAATGCTGGGTTGTCCTCGGCGATTCTTCCCTGTTGGTAGAGGCCGGAGTGCGCCATAGCCATGTCATTGTTATCCAAGTCAAACAATTTTCTGGCATTCTTGTAGGTAGGGGAACCGAGATTGCGTCCAGAAGGACCCCACTCCTGCATGTAGGTAAGCGCCTTCAACCAAGCCTCATCGCCTACTATTGCCTGCTTGCCATCGCTGCTGACGAGCTCCCCGCCCAGCTGTTCCACCATCGGGACAAAGAAGGTCAAATAGTAGGGATAGCGGAAGTCGAATCCACGGCGGATGAGGATATCCCCATCACGGATGACCAACTTCTCAGAAACATCAGCCATCTCTTCCCAGGTCTTCGGATAATCCTTCTCTGGATCGAGCCCTGCATCACGGAAAATCTTCTTGTTCACATAGATTGCCCAGTTGGTTAGTTCCAAAGGAAGGCCATAGACTTCCCCGTCAACGGTAACCGTATCCAATACCCCCTCTACATAGGTCTCAAGAAGGGCTTCCTTGTCTGCATAGCCAGCGGCTTGGTAGTCGACCGGGGCAACGCGGTAGTTGGTGATGTAGGCATACTGGTTCTCAATCGGCAGGTTGAACATATCAGGGCCCTGGTTTGCCGCAAATGCGGTTTGGACCAGCTCAATCTGCTTTGCAGATGACTGGGTGGTACGGACAACTGTGATATTCGGGTTTTGTGCCATGAATGCAGCAATCAGTTCATTTTCGAGTTCCGTTCGAGCCGGATCCTCATGGGTCCAGTACTGTACGGTTACCGGAGCATTTTCATCTACGACAGATTCCTTTCCACCTTGTGCAAACAAGCTGAAAGGAAGCAGCAGTGCAACCATCAATGCCAAAGCAATTGATCTTTTCATGTGTGACCTCCTCAAGTCTTACTGCTTTCAGTGTAAATGCTTGCCTCAGATTCACAAGATAAAGATTTTGCCTTTATCGACACAGGTTTGTGGACAAAACCCTTGCAGTGTCAAGAATGAACCAAAAATAATAAAAGCGATTTACCCCCACTAGGAGAACTCTTTTTTCACTGACCGAAGATAACTTGCCAACTTCTCCATGGTTTCGCTGGAGATGTCATGCTCGATAAGGCAGGCATCCTGCTCGGCAATGACCGGGTCAACACCGAGCACCTCTTTAAAGAAGCTGGTGAGGGTTTTATGTCTGAAATAGATCTGGGAGGCCTTGATCTTCCCCTTCTCTGTCAGGTGGATGTCCCCATAGGTCTCCTGCTTCACATATCCTTCTGAAGAGAGCACCTTCATCGCACGATTAACACTTGGTTTGGAGACACCAAGACGAAGGGCGACATCGGTCGTCCTTACTTTTTCGTGTTGTTCACTGAGTGCCAAGACGGCCTCAAGATAATCTTCACCTGACTTCTGCATGCATAGATAGTATCATGCATTCAAGAGTTTGTCATCGAAGATAAAACAGCTTGACACAGGTGTTTGATATGGCTAACTTATAAGCAAGGAAGAAGACGATGCAAATGACAATGGATGAATTGACCGTAGGCCAGAAGGGAGCTGTGAAAGCGATACACGCACCGAAGCAGCTCAAACGAAGACTTATGGACATGGGCTTTACCAAAGGTGTAGATATCGAGGTGGTCAAACTGGCTCCCATGGGAGACCCCATTGAAGTATCGGTGAGAGGATATCATCTCTGCTTACGAAGAGCCGAAGCACGAAAAATTGAACTGAGTTAGCATATGCAGACAATAGCCTTGATCGGAAATCCCAACTCCGGGAAGACGACCCTCTTCAACAAACTGACAGGAACAACTGCATATGTGGGGAATTGGCCGGGTGTCACCGTAGAGAAGAAGGAAGGTGTCATAAACGGACACACCATCCTTGACCTTCCCGGTATCTATTCACTCTCTCCATACAGCCCGGAAGAGAAACTCTCTCGTCGCTACATCCTCGATGAGCAACCGGATCTCATTATCGATGTCATTGATGCGACAAATCTCGAGCGTAGCCTCTACCTTACCACCCAGCTATCAGAGCTGGGTCGTCCGCTTTTGCTTGCCTTGAATATGGAGGACCTCCTGGAGAAGGAGGGTATAAAGATTGACATCAAGCGTCTGAGTCAGATGACTGGTGCCCCTGTGCTCCCCATCTCAGCAAGCAAAGGAAGCGGTATTGAAGCCTTGAAGGAGGCAATAGAAGTAAGCCTTGGTGACAAAAAAGCACCACTCTGCCCGCTTTTCTCCAACTTTGTAGAGCGTTATATCAGCCACCTCATCGAGGATGACTACCTGCATGCCATCCCCCAAGGACGACCGATGCGCTGGGCTGCGATCAAACTCCTGGAAGAGGATGAACTCTTTCTCTCTTCCATGCCCCCTGCACCTCCTTCCACCAAGACGTATCTCGAGAAGGCAAGAAAGGAGCTTGTAGAACACTATGACGATGACTGTGAGGCAATCATCATCGACCAACGCTACAAGGTCGCCGAGCATATTGCAAAAGACTGCCAGATCAGAAAGCAACAAGAGAAGCGTTTCAATTTCGACTCCATTGCCACCAACCGAATAGCAGCCATCCCTCTTTTCATGCTTGTCATGGGAGCTGTATTCTACCTCTCCATCGGCTTGGTGGGAGGCTACACCACACCGATTCTCGAGAATATCTTTGCATTCCTGGGAGAACAGGTATTCACCCTCTCAGATTCTCTTGGAGTACACCCTCTGCTCTCAGGAATCCTTGTCGATGGCATAATCGCAGGGGTCGGGGCAGTATTGACCTTTGTCCCCCAGCTCTTTGTCCTCTTTCTCCTCCTCTCCATCCTGGAGGACTGCGGGTATATGGCACGGATCGCCTTCATCATGGATAGGATGATGCGCTCGCTCGGCCTCTCAGGAAAATCAATCATACCCTTGGTCATCGGTACCGGGTGCTCTGTTCCTGCAATCATGAGTACCAGGACGATAGAACACCAGAAACAACGTGAACTCACCGTCATCGTGACACCATTCATACCCTGTGGTGCGAAGATGCCGGTCTTTGCCCTGATGCTTACCTACTTCTTCCCCGGTCAGTGGTACATCGCCCCCCTCATCTACCTTCTTGGAATCGTTGCAGTCATTGTTACCGGCCTCCTGGCCCGTGCGATTGACAAGCACAAGGAGACCAATGCCTTCATCCTGGAGCTTCCCCGCTACCAGTTGCCTACGGTGAAAAATGTGTGGTTGCAGACCAACGAACGGACCATGGGCTTTATCCAGAAGGCAGGAACCATTATCCTGCTCTCCTCGGTAATCATCTATCTGCTCTCTTCCTACTCGTTCAATCTCCAGGCAGTAGACGCTGAATCAAGCATGCTTGCCATTCTGGGGCGCCTGATTTCTCCTCTGTTTGCTCCTCTCGGTTTCAATTTCTGGCAGGCAAGCGTGGCCTTGCTTACAGGCATTGCAGCAAAAGAGACAATTGTAAGCACCCTGAGCGTTACCATTGGAACAGCCAACCTCGGCAATTTCTTCACCCCCGACTCTGCTCTTGCGTATATGACGTTCATTCTTCTCTCCTCTCCCTGCATTGCTGCCATCAGCGCAATGTACAAAGAACTGGGAAGCAAGAGAAAGCTTCTGTATGCCCTGCTCTGGCAGACAGGATTCGCCTATGGTTCAGCACTTCTGATACGTTCAATTGTGCTGTTGTTGATGTAAGGAATATGTATATATGGTTAGCATACTTGCCAATGTGTTTGTTGCAGCCTTGATCATCTCGCTTATTGCGTACGCCATTGCAACCTTGGCGAAACAGAGCAAGGAGGAGAGTTGCTCCTCCTGCTCCACCAAGAAAGGGAATGCATGCAAGGGGTGCCAATATGCGGACCACTGCAATAAAACTATTCATTAATTGAATATTTATACAGAAAGTCTGGATATTTCCAGTTTTTTTCGGTACACTCTCCCCAACACCCAAAACGGGTAGCATTGTTTGAGGAGAAAAAGAAATGAAACGAACTATCGTTGTACTCGTGTCACTGTTGCTTGTCACTGCGAGCCTCTTTGCCGCTGGAACCAAGGAACAAGCCCCTGGTGTCGACAATTCCCTCCAGAAAATTCGGGACAAAGGCGAACTCGTCATGGGTTTGGATGATACATTCCCCCCGATGGGATTCCGCGATGACAATGGAAACATTGTCGGATTTGACGTTGACCTTGCAAAGGAAGTTGCAAGCCGTCTTGGCATAGAGCTCAAGCTCCAAGCTATTGACTGGAATGCAAAGGAGCAGGAATTGAATACGGGTAATATTGACTGTATCTGGAACGGTTTCACCATTACTGAGGAACGTCAGGAAGCAATGACCTTCACCCCTCCCTATATCCATAATGCACAGGTTGTTGTGGTTCGAGAAGACAGTTCCTACTATACCCTATCTGATTTAAGCGGAAAGAGCGTAGGTTACCAGGCTGGCTCCTCCGCTTACAGTGCCATTGAGGCAACTCCTTCCTTCCAGGAGGCTGTAGGAGAGTTCATTGAGTTCAAGGAAAACCTGACCGGTCTCATGGACCTGGAAATCGGTGGCATTGATGCCTTGGTCGTCGATGTAACGGTTGCCGAGGACAACATCAACAGAAGTGGGAAGGCTTTCAGGATCCTCGACGAGGAACTAGCCCCCGAGGATTACGGCATTGGATTCCGCAAGGGAGACCAGAAACTGGCAGACGCAGTCTGGCAACAGCTTCAGGCTATGGCTTCTGACGGCACCCTCGCCAAGATTTCCACTGACTGGTTCGGTGAAGATATCACAGTTGTCGCACAGTAGGGAAAACGCTATGATGACGGGGAGCTCAGCTCCCCGTTTTCTTTTTTTAAACACCTTCTATTGAGGAGATACTGATGGGAAACCTCTTATCACAGATGCTTGTAGGCACGGTGACCAGCTTGAAGATATTCTCGCTTACCTTGCTCTTCTCCCTCCCCTTGGGGCTCTTGGTAGCAAAGGGCAGGATGTCAAAGAACCCAATTATATCGGGTGTGGTAAACATCTACATCATGATCATGCGGGGTACCCCCCTGATCCTCCAGCTCTTGTTCGTCTACTTTGCACCCTACTACATCTTCGGCTCTTCATATGACCGTTTTACTGCGGTTATTGTAGGGTATACCATCAACTACGCAGCCTACTTTGCAGAGATCTATCGAGGCGGCATCCAGTCGATACCCGTCGGGCAGTATGAAGCCTCCTTGGTGCTTGGCTTCTCCAAAACCCATACATTCACCCACATCATTGCACCCCAGGTCGTCAAGAGAATCATTCCAGCAATGGGAAATGAGGTAATTACCTTGGTGAAGGATACAGCACTGGCCCAGACAATCGGGGTGGCAGAACTTTTCCGTGTTGCGCAAAATGCATCAGCCAGGGAGTTTTCGACCATGCCGATCTTCATCGCCGGGGTGTTCTACTTCCTGATGAACGCGGTAGTCTCCCGTTCATTCGACCTGCTTGAAAGAAAGCTCAACTACTACCGCTAGGAGGCAACCATGGAGATCATTACCGTAGAGAATTTGCAGAAAGCATTTGATGGCCTGGGTGTGCTCAAGGGTATCTCTTTCACCTTGAATGAAGGAGAGGTTCTCTCAATCATTGGACCTTCTGGAAGTGGAAAAAGCACCCTGCTTCGTTGTCTCACACAACTTGAACCTGTTGATGGAGGAACCATCAATGTATGTGGACAGACCATGGTCTCGTCAAGCAAGGATGGATTGGTTGCTTACGCAGACAAGCAAAAACTCCGCTCTGTGAGGCTCAATCTGGGTCTGGTCTTCCAGAACTTCAACCTTTTCCCCCATATGAGCGTACTGAGGAACATTACAGAGCCACAGATGCATGTACTGAAACGGAGCAAGAAGGAAGCTGAGGAAGTAGGACGGAGTCTCCTGAGAAAGATGGGATTGGAAGAGAAGGAGAAGGCCTATCCGAACCAGCTCTCGGGAGGCCAGCAACAGCGTGTTTCCATCGCTCGTGCCTTGGCCCTGAACCCCACGGTGCTCTGCTTTGACGAACCAACAAGCGCGCTCGACCCTGAGTTGACCGGTGAGATTCTCCGTGTCATCAAGGACCTGGCAAAGGAGAAGATGACCATGATCGTGGTCACCCACGAAATGACCTTTGCAAGGGATATCTCCGACCGGGTGATTTTTATGGACGAGGGGCTCATTGCCGAGGAAGGAACTCCTGAGGAACTCTTCAGCAATCCAAAGAACCCGAGGACACAGAAATTCCTCAACCGCTACGAGTAAGGATAATCCTACCACTTCTGCTTCCGGTACCTATTCCATCCTTGTAGGCGATCTGTCCATTCACCATGACCAGAGAGATACCTTCGCTGGGATCATCAGGGTGCGCTGGATCTGAATTGTCTTTCAGTCGTTCCCAGTCAAGGAGTACGAGATCTGCCTTGTACCCCTTCTCCAGCTTTCCTCGATCACTAAGGCCAAGACGCTTTGCAGGCCTGCCGCTCATTCTGGCAACCAGGCTTTCCACCGGCAGTACCTGATTCCTCTTTCCATACTCGTAGAGCAGGTGGACCACCGCCTGATAGGATCGAGGATGAGCCAGGGAGCCGGTATAGAGAGCATCAGTGCCGAAACACATAAGGGGGTGGCAGAGAATTTTCTGCAGCGTCTCTTCACGCTCGGTGACATCAGTCATGAGCGCAATACCCTTCTCTGCTTGCAACAGGTCAAAGAAGGTATTCCAGGGATCACTGTTTCGTTTCTCAGCAATCTCAGTAATGCTCATTCTTTCATAGTTGCTGTTGCTCTCCAGGCGAAGAATCCGTACCTGGTCCCAACCGCATAGATCAGCAAGCGAGTCCCACCCCTGAGGGTTTTCCATCTCCCTTTGGATGGTCTTGCGCGCCTCAACATCCCCTAGCAAGAGTTGCAACTCCTTACGGGGAAGATGAAGGAATGAGGGAGGCAGAAAGCTGAATAAACTCGTGGATCCATAGGTGTAGGGATACTGATCGAATTGGACGTCCAACCCCTGTTTTCGTGACTGTTCAATGAGGGAGAGGACCTGATCCACAAGATGCTGGTTCTTCTTCCCGATAATCTTGAGATGGCTGATCTGGAGTCTTACCCCACTTCTTTCAGCCAAGGAGAGGACCTCTTTGAGGGAGGCGATGATGTCGCTTCCCTCACAGCGCATATGAACTGAAAAAAGTGCCCTAAAAGATGCCAGCACCTTCAACAGCATTAAGAGCTCTTTCTCCTCTGCGAAAATGCAGGGAGCATAGTACAAGCCACTGGACATGCCGATGCATCCCTCTTCCAGACTTTTCCCGAGGTAGGAACACATACGCTCTATCTCCATCTCGTGTGCTGGGCGGTTCACAGATCCTGTCATGGAATACCTGCGCAGCGTGCTGTGAGCCTGGAGGAAGGCCATATTGGTACCACTGCCCTGCTTTTCCCATGCCTGCCGGTAATCAGAAAATGATGGCCAGCCGGCCTCTGGATAGGAGCCCAATACATCACTGGAAAGCTCCTGGAGGAATCTGCTTCCCCGGTTTGCAGGGAATACCCCGATACCACAGTTTCCAACCACCTCGGTGGTAATTCCCTGCCCAATCTTCTCAGGCATGGACGAGCTACGCAGTACCTGAAGATCACTATGAGAGTGCATGTCGATGAAGCCTGGACAGAGCAACCGGGAATCGGCATCCAGAGGAGTATACCCCTCTTTCAGTGGTGAAGAGGGAGGGAGGATCGCCTCGATTGCATCTCCCCTGGTAAGGAGATCACCATTGTATGGTTCTCCCCCACCCCCATCGACGATGAGGGCATTGTGGATATGGTAGGCGATCATGATTTGCCTTGCAAATTGCTGCACTCATGGAGCAGCACCTGTTCAATCATCCGTAAAACGTTCTGGTAGTTTCCCCTGCTTCTGGTCAAAATCATGGCTGCCCGGAACTCGTCCTCATGTTCTTTGTCCACCAAGGCCGGTGGATATCCTCCCACAAGCAACTCTTGGGCTAGAGCGAGGGAAGCAAGCAGGCCGTCGTGTAGTCCAAATGGCTTGATCCTCACCAACTCCCCATAGAGGAATATCGCCCGAACCACAGGATGAAGTTCCTTCCAATCCCTGTCCCATTGCACAAACAAGGTCTCCATCTGCTGTGAAACCGTTATACGGCGATTCTGTTCCAACACAGCATCATCTCTGTAGGTGTATTCCCCTCTGCTTTCCAATCCCTGCATCAGCATAGTGTAGAGCTGAAGAAGCCGTTGCTCACTCATCTGTGGCTTGCTCTTTCCAGGAATGGGTCCAAGTCCATACTGGTAGAGCATACCCATAAGGATGGAACGTATGTTCAAGGAGAGAATCTGGGTTTCAAACTGCAGGGATGGGACGAAACACTGATTGAAGAGGACCGCAAGGTCCTGTGGCTCCAGTTCCATTCCCTCTGCGGCAAGGGAGGCAAGTACAAACCTGGAGACCAGATGGTTGTATTGCAGGAGGAACTGATCAGAATCCGCAGTGAGATGCAATGCCTGACGAGCCTGTTCAAGCTTGGAGAAGTCCATCATCCCAATTCTCAGATCGAGATTTTTCATATGACGAAGCTGCCTTCCGTCACTGGGCTTCGGAGCATCAGCTGGTATGTTCCATGCCCAGGAGGAGCGTAAGACCCCATCAACACGACCCTCTGCACAGAGGATTCTCACTCGTCTCTCACTGATTCCCCATCTCTTCGCAGCTTCCTTGGCACTGATATACATAACGCCTCCTCTTGATAGCATCCTTCCTATGTAGGTGTAGTAGCATGAATCTGTACTTACTGCAAGAGTTCCTTCTCCTGATGGGGCTTGAGCAAAGATGGGGTAATGGGGATAATTGGTTGGAAAGGGGAACCTTTCCTATCACAACTGGGAGGGTACTCCATGGATCAGTATGATGTAATCATTGTAGGAAGCGGGCCTGCGGGTATGGGTGCGGCTTTTACCTTGCATGAGAAAAATCCCGGGCTCAAGATATTGATGCTTGACCGCGAAAAGGTTTCAACCGGCGGCATGCGCAATGACTGCAAAATGAATTTCACCTACCCAATCGGGTTTCCCACTGAATATTGGACAGAAGAGGCCGCCGAGTACTATCTCAAGCAGGTAATTGAGTTTCTCAAGCCTTCATTCCTGGAGAAAAACAATATCGGCATCTACCAAAAGCGTGCTGAACGGTTGGGTTGTTCGTTGCTGGAGATCAGGCAGACACATCTGGGAACCGACGGGGGGCTGAAACTCATCAAGGAGCTGCTTGCAAGGCTTGCTGATCTTGGTATAGAACTCGCACTCGCAGAAGCGATGGAGAGCGTTGATGCCGAGAGACAGTGTATCGTCACCGAAAAACGTGAGATCGGCTACCGCAAACTCTTGGTTGCCCCAGGAAGGAAGGGGTTTCACTTCCTCCAGGATCTCATGCACTCTCTCTCAGTCCCCTTCATTGACAATATTGTGGATATCGGGGTACGGGTAGAGACAAGAATTGAACACTACCCCATTGTTCGTGACTACTATGACCCAAAATTCTATTTCCCCGAGAAGGTAAGAACCTTCTGCACCAATAGTGGGAATGCACACGTAGTCAGGGAACGGTACGCCACCAACCGGGGAGACCAGTGGTATTCAGTAAATGGCCATGCCTTTGCTCCCGATGCAAAGAATGACAATGGACTGGTCAACTTTGCCATTCTGAAAACCGTACGGTTCACCGCCCCCCTTGCCAGCGGACAGGCCTTTGCTGAGAACCTTGGTCTTCAGGCTGCCCTGATGGGAGGTGGACAGCCACTGATGCAACGTGTCGGGGATTTTCGTCTTGGATCGAGGAGCAAGGAGGCAAGCTTCAGTGGAGACCTCTATGACTTTGAGCCCACACTCAAGACATGCTGCCCGGGAGATATCAGCTTGGCGATACCTGCAAAAATCCTCAGGGCAATCTGGAAGGCCATGAAGAATCTGGACACCATTGTGCCTGGGGTGCTGCACCCTTCCACCATCATGTACTACCCGGAGATCAAACTCTATGCAAACAAACCTGCATATCTCGATGAGTACTTTCGTGTGAAAGAGGATATCTGGTTTGCAGGAGACGGTGCTGGCACCAGTCGGGGTATCACCGGAGCCTGGGCCAGCGGAATTCGTAGCGCTGAGGGAATCCTCAAGAGCCTATAAGGTATGGCCGAATCGGTTGTTCAGCCAGTTTGAGGCAAGGGAAACCCATTGGTGACATGCCTGGTGGGGGGTCCCAACCTCTTCAGTACACATCGAAAGGCCATGGTCCCCGCTCTCGAACAGATGCAGTTCATAGGGGACCTTTGCTTTCTGCAGGTTGACAGCTAATTGCAGACTATTTTCCACCGGAACCGACCCATCGGTCACGGTATGCCAGATGAACAAGGGGGAGGCATCCTTGGAGGCCTGATTCTCCAGACTCAAGAGGGAACGAAGCGAGGGGTCCTTGCCACTAACCCAGTCCATGCTCTCCTCATGGGCATATTTTCCTCCACTGATCACCGGATAGCAGAGGATTGCTGCATCAGGCTTGTTGTTCTCATCGACAATCTTTTGTTTGGCGGCAAGATAGGGATGCTTGTGCAACAATGCCAAGGAACAAGCAAGATGCCCGCCTGCACTGAAGCCAAGGATGGCGATCCTGGTGGGGTCACACATCCAATCCAGTGCATGCTCACGGATCTTGATCAAAGCATCACTGGCTTCCATCAGTGGGTTGAGGTCCTTCGCATCATCTTGGACTGAGTAGTCCAGGATGAACACGTTGTAACTCATTGCAAGGAAGTGCAAGGCAACAGGATCGCGCTCCCGCTCAGAGCGAAACCGATAGGCCCCTCCGGGACAGATGACGATCACAGGTCGAATGTTCCTGATTCCTCCGTCTCCAGTAATGTCCTGGAGATATCCGGTAAGTGGGACCTGATTCGGTCCAACTGCAATCTGTATTATTTTCATGGACACATAGTACCACATCCGTCCCCTTCTGGGCCATGGAAAACAACCCAAGGTGAATGAGGAACAAAATCATCTTTCACTTCATTCCAATTGTGGTATCATCAAGATATGCAAACCTCAACACTATTTGATCTCAATGGGAGAGCTCCGCTCAAACAGGCTTTGCCACTGGCAATCCAACATGTGGTTGCCATGATAGTGGGATGTGTCACCCCTGCCTTGATCCTCAGCAGGGTCGCAAATCTGAATCCAGGAGACTCCATCATCCTCGTGCAGGGTGCATTGGTTATTGCAAGTCTGGCAACCTTTCTGCAGCTCTTTCCGATTAAGGGAATTCTGGGAAGTGGGCTGCCGGTCATCCTAGGAGTAAGTTTCGCCTATCTTCCCAGCATGCAGGCCATTGCCTTGGGCTACGACCTTGCCACCATCTTCGGCTCACAGCTGGTAGGCGGCGTGGTGGCTATCCTGGTTGGAATCTTCGTGAAACAGCTGAGAAGGTTCTTCCCTCCCCTGATCACGGGAACCGTTGTATTCACCATAGGGCTCTCCCTCTATCCTACTGCGATCAACTACATGGCTGGAGGAGTAGGAAGTGAGAGCTATGGGTCTGCCTTGAATTGGACGCTGGCTTTCCTTACCCTGATTGTGGTCACCCTGCTCAACCATCTGGGAAAGGGCATCTTCAAGCTTGCATCCATACTGATTGGAATCATCATTGGCTATGTAATCTCTCTTTTCTTTGGCATAGTAGACTTTTCAGCAATCCATGAAGCGGGCGTCTTCCAGGCTCCCAAGCTGCTTCACTTTGGCATCAAGTTTGACATTGCCGCCAGTTTCTCCATGGGAATTCTCTTTGCCATCAATGCAATCCAGGCAATAGGAGACTTCACTGCCACCACGGTAGGTTCGATGGAAAGGGAACCAACCACAAAGGAGCTGAGGGCGGGCATCACTGGCTACGGACTGACCAACATCCTTGGCGCCTTCATGGGAGGACTCCCTACTGCAACCTACAGCCAGAACGTTGGTATCGTAACAACTACGAGGGTCATCAACCGCTTCACACTCGGCATAGCTGCCTTTATTCTCCTGCTTGCCGGTCTTATACCCAAATTCAGTGCCATCCTTACCACCATCCCCCAGAGTGTTCTTGGAGGAGCAACGATCAGCGTATTTGCATCAATTGCCATGACCGGGATGAAACTGGTAGTATCTGAGGAAATGAACTACCGAAATACCTCAATTGTCGGACTCTCTGCAGCACTGGGAATCGGAATTGCAGAATCTTCTGCAGCACTCGCGACGTTCCCGATGTGGTTCCAGACAGTTTTTGGGCAATCACCGGTGGTCATAGCCACGGTTGTGGCACTCGCCTTGAATATCATGTTACCAAAGAGGGACTAGATGGAACGAGTCATAATGGATGTTGATACCGGTCTTGATGATGCGGTCGCGCTGTTTCTGGCAGCAGGGATGAGAAATCTTCAAATAGAAGCACTTATTGCCACCAATGGAAATGTAGGGCTACAGAGAACCGTCGAAAATACGCTCAATATTGCAGAGACAGCGCTCATCAACTGCCCTGTCTACAAAGGGGCGGCAAAACCCTTGGTTCGCGAACAAGTTACGGCAGGGAATTTTCATGGGAAGAGTGGGCTTGATGGTCCTGTCTTCCCGCCTCGTAACAGGCAAGAAGTCAGAGAAGAGAGCGGCATAGACGCCATGATCAAACTCCTTCACGCCTATCCAGGGGAAATCAGCATCATCAGTGTTGGACCACTTACCGACCTTGCCCTGGCAATGCAACAGGACAAGGAGGTTGCCGCACTTGCAAAACAAATCGTAATCATGGGTGGCTCATTCAGCAAAGGCAATGTCACCCCTGAGGCCGAGTTCAATATCTATGCTGACCCCGAAGCAGCCCAAGTGGTATTCTCCAGCGGGGCAAATTTGGTGCTCTTTCCTCTGGACTGTACAAGACAGGTGACATTGAGTCCCAGTCGCCTGGAGGGCTACCATACGATCAAGACCCGCTCTGCAGAGGTCTTTTCAGCGTGTATGGATACCTACCAGGCAAACTACGAGCGACAGAAACAGGGTTGGCCACAGATCCACGATCCACTGTGTGTAGCCTATCTGGTTGATCCCAGCAAGGTAGAGAGTGAGTATAAGCGTGTACGAGTGGTTACCAGTCCAGGACCCTCCTATGGAAAGACCATCAAGGAAGAGACACAAAAAAAGGATGGAGTGAGGATAGCCACCTCCATCGACATTCCTTGGTTCTGGTCACTGGTTGATGAAGCGTTCTCTGTACTTCCCTAGTGGTAGACTACCAGATCTTCCAGGCTCTCGCGAATCTTCGGCCGCTCCTCTTCATCGGGGTAGCCGAAGGTAGAGAGCAGGGAGACCTGCCAATTTCGACCATCGAGACCGAGGACCTGCAGCACGTGCTCTTCATGAAAACCTTCAATGGCGCAGCTCTGGATTCCCATTGCTGCGGCCCCACTCATCATGTTGGCAATGGCGAGGTATCCTTGTTTCTGCAACCAGCAATCCAGTCTCCCTTCTCCTTTGAGAAACTCATAGTAGGGGCGGTAGTCATCAATAAAGAGTGGCAGTGGATCGGGGAAACGTCTCCCACGACTGTGGACAAGCTCCCCATCAGGATTGGCAAAAACAGCTTTTCTCACTACCACAGCAATGGTTGCAGCACTGGTTGCAACTGACTCCTGATCAAAACAGGCATGAAAGAGTGCTTCTTTCTTCCCAGCGCTTTTTACCACATGGAAGGCCCAGAGCTCCAAACCGAAAGAGGTCGGGGTAAGTCTACCGTACTCCAGGATTTTCCTCAGCTGTGCCTCGCTGATCGGGCGGCTCTCATCGTATCGTTTACAGGCAAAACGATGTTGCATTACTTCCAGGAAATCCATTAGCGCACCTCACTGGCAACCTGCAAGGCTACCTCGATCATCGGATAGAGTCCAACGGTTCTCATCTCATCCCCAAAACCCTGTCCGGTAACACAACTGTCTGTCATGGTAAGCAAGCTCAGCGCCCGTTTTTTCGTCCAGGCTGCAGTGCTGTACAGGGCATAGGTTTCCATGTCCTGGGCCAGGGCACCCATACGGGCCCAGGCTTTCCAGCTATCTTCACCCAGTGCGTTGTAGGATGAGAAGAGATCACTGGAAAATACCATGCCGGCATGGATAGGGATATCCCTGTTTTTAGCAACAGAGAGTGATCTGAGCAGCATATCGGCATCGCAGGATGGGCTATACGTCCCTTTCAAATTGTACTGGTGGGCCCAATTGCTGTCAGTACTTGCTGTAAGGGCAACCACCAAATCTCCCACGTCGATCGTGCTCTGGAGCCCTCCGCAGGTGCCGATGCGGATAATTGCATCCACACCGTACTCTGTAAACAGTTCATAGCTGTAGATGCCTACCGATGGTCCTCCCATACCGGTAGACAACACCGTCACCGGCATATTCTGAAACACACCGGTATACCCGAGTACGTTTCTCACATCAGTGACCAGACGTGCATCTTCAAGAAAGTGGTCAGCAACCAGCTTTGCACGCAATGGGTCGCCGGGAGCAAGGACCACTGGGGCAATATCTGCCTTCGATGCTCGGTTATGGGGAGTCATCAGCTGGCCCCCTTCTCATACGGCTTGCCTGCCGATCTTGGCGCATAGTTCTTTCCACTGGAGAGAACCAAGGCAACCAGGGTCACAACGTAGGGCAGGATATTGAACACCTCCGAAGGAAGTGCCTTGAGTGCCGGTACATTGTTTGCAATGATGGCAAACGCCTGTGCAGTTCCGAAGAGGAATGCGGCACCGGTAACCCCCAGCGGCGTCCAACGACCAAAGGAGACAGCGGCAAGTGCGATGAATCCGCGTCCGTTGATGGTATTACTGGTATACTGGATTGTCTGGGTGAGAACGACACATCCACCGGCAAGTCCAGCAAGCACCCCGCTGGAGATGACCGCGAAGTAGCGCATCTTCTTCACATTGATACCTACACTCTCTGCAGCTCCAGGGTGTTCACCGCAAGCTCTCAGATGCATCCCAAAGGGAAGCTTGTAGAGCAGGACCCAAGAGAAAAGCACTACAACAATGGCTATGTAGGCAGTGGGATAGATACCGAGGGCATCGGTCTGCATCCCCATCATGAACTCCTTCGTCCGATCGGCATTGAAGAGAATCTGGCTTGCAAAGATGGTCACACCAGTGGAGAGCAGATTGATTCCGGTACCGCTGATGGTCTGATCAGCATTCAGATTGATAGCCGCCACTGCGTGGATCAGGGAGAACAAGCCACCTACCACCAGTCCCATGAACAAGGCAAGGAACAGACTCAAGGTGTGGGGAACCCCTGCCATCTCCATCAATACGTGCGCGGCTGCAGCAGTACAGGCTCCGATAGCCATCAAACCTTCAAGCGCAATATTTACCACACCCGATTTCTCACAGATCATACCACCGATTGCGGTGATCAGGATGGGGGCTACAATCATCAATACAGAAGGAAGCATTCCAAGTATCATACTCATTTGACTCCTACCTCCTTCTGAAGTTTTTTCTTATCAAGGTGTTGTTGGTACAAAATCAAAGCTGACCGAAGGGCGATAAAAATAACAATCATCCCCTGAATGATGAAGGTAATTTCCTTGGGAATCTGCTTACTTTGCATCAAGGCCTGTGCATTCTTGAGCATCCCGAACAAGAGCCCTGCCAAGGTGGTGCCCAGCGCGGTACTGTTGCCGACCAGGGCAACGGCAATGCCGTCAAACCCATAGTTGTCCATTCCTGAGAGCACCCTTCCATACTTGAAGGATCCAAGGGCAACAATCCCTCCTGCCAGTCCAGCAAAGGCTCCGGCAATGGCCATCGAAAGTGCAATTGATTTTACGACCGGAATACCACTTGCACGAGCAGCTTCCTTATTGAAGCCGGTTGCACGCATTCCAAACCCTAAGCTGGTCTTTTCCATGATAAACCAGAAGACAAGCACCGCAATAATCATCATAAAAATGCCGTTGTTCAACAGTGAATAGTTGGTGATCTTGGTAAAGTATTCATTGGTGATGAGGGCAGTCTCGGGAAAGTCTGCAGTTTTATAGGTGGTAGCTCCAGGCATCTGCAGGCTGATGATTCGACTCAGATACAAGGCAATATAGTTGAGCATGATCGTCGAAACAACCTCACTCACCTCATATTTTGCCTTTAGGATTCCAACCACACCACCCCACAGTGATCCAATAAGGACAGCACAGGCAATTGCCAACACCCAGTGCAAGCCCTGGATCTGAGGACCCAGGAGAGCAACCATCTGGGCAATGGTCATACCCATGATATACTGCCCTTCTCCTCCAATATTGAAGAGCCCAACACGATTGGCAAAGCCCATTGAAAGGCCACAGAGGATAAAGGGAACCGAATAGTTCAGTGTCTCACCGATGTAGCGGACATTCATCTTCCCATTGTCAATGTTGTATCCACTGAGTGCCTGGAAGATGGCTTTGTACATGTTCAAGGGATTCTTCCCCACCAAGGCAACCAGTATGGTTCCCACGAGGAATCCCAAAAATACGACGAAGACAGAGACAGCCCCATCTGATTGTATCAGTCGTTCACGGGATAGTTTCATGCCTGTGCCTCCACATGGGATCCAGCCATCATCATCCCAATCTCTCGTTCGGTAACTTCATGCTGCTTATTCACTGCTACGATGCTCCCCTTGCTGATGGTTGCAATTCGATCACACAGGTTCATGATCTCATCCAATTCCAGAGAGACCAGAAGAACTGCACGGCCTTTCATCCTCTCATCGATAATTCTCTTCCTGATGTATTCAATAGCACCTACATCCAACCCACGGGTGGGTTGGGCGACCACCAGCACCTTCGGGGAGAGGGAAATCTCCCTGGCAACAATGACCTTCTGCTGGTTTCCCCCGGAAAGACTGCCGGCTTTGGTGATAGGCCCCTCTGCACTCCTGATATCAAACTGATCGATCAGGTCTTCGGCTTCCCTCTTCATTGCATCAAAGTCAAGAATGCCGAATTTCTGACGATATGGTTCCTTGTAGTAGTTCTTGATGGCAGAATTCTCTGCAATGGAGAACTCCCCTACGACCCCGTATCGTCTGCGGTCCTCAGGGATGTAGCCCACCCCTTTCTCTATACGCTCACGAATCGAGAGACTCTCTATTGGTTCCCCGTCCAGGATAATGGAACCTGAGGAGAGCGGGATCAGGCCGGTAATGGCACCCAGCAACTCACTCTGGCCATTGCCATCCACCCCTGCAACACCAACAATCTCCCCGTTGTGTACATCAAGATTAAGATCCTTGATCTTCAACATGCCATTCTCGTCTTTCACTTCGAGGTGCTGGAGACTGAGCATGACAGAACCGCTTTCTTTTTCAGGTTTCTCAATTTCAAACTTGACTGCACGTCCTACCATCATCTCAGCAAGGTCCTGCTCACTTACCTCAGCAACGTTGACCGTACCGATATACTTGCCTCTCCTGAGGACCGTGCACCGGTCTGAGACTTCCTTGATCTCCCTGAGCTTGTGGGTGATTAAAAGGATGGTCTTTCCCTCAGCACGGAGAGCTTTCAAGATCTCCATGAGCTCATCGATTTCCTGCGGAGTCAGGACCGCAGTAGGCTCATCGAATATGATGATGTTTGCATTTCTGTAGAGTGTCTTGAGAATCTCAACACGCTGTTGCTGTCCGACCGAGATATCCTCAATCAAGGCATCAGGATCTACCTGCAGGCCATACTGCTTGCTCAGCTCTGCAACACGCTTCTTTGCACTCTGCAGGTCAAGCACTCGGCCCTTACGGGGTTCCATTCCCAGTACGATGTTCTCGGTTACCGAGAAGTTCTGTACCAACTTGAAATGTTGGTGGACCATGCCAATCCCTAGTGAAGTTGCCACATTGGGGTTCTTTATCTCCACCGGTTTCCCGTCCAGGAGAATCTCTCCGCTGTCGGCAATGTAGGATCCGAACAAGATGGACATCAGAGTCGATTTACCCGCACCATTCTCTCCAAGCAGGGCATGAATCTCTTGCTTCCGTACCTGAAGAGTCACCTTGTCGTTTGCCACCACACCAGGAAACGTCTTGGTGATATTTTTCATCTCTATTGCGTATTCACTCACCCTCAGCTCCTCATTGTTAGCTCTCTCTGAGTCCACTGGGACCAATGGATTCAGAGAGAGCCGGCAGTCACCTGCCGGCCTACTCGAGTAATGTTAGTCATCAAGAGCGGAAAGGTTTGCAGGGGCTGCTCCAGCGGCCAATGCATCCTTGTAGGTCTTGTAGATCTTGATCTTTCCATCGATGACGTCAGCCTTCGCTGCATCAACTTTCTCAATGACACTCTTTTTGAGCTCAGGGTTTGCAGTTGAGTAGCCAACACCTTCGTCAGCCATGCCCATCTGGATTACACCACCCTTGAAGGTACCCTCGGCAACTGCCTCAAGGACCATCAGGGATGAGTTCTCCACTCTCTTGAGCATGCTGGTAAGTACAGCACTCTTGTCGCCACTGTACAGACCATCTGCATACTGGTCGCTGTCTACGCCGATGGCCCAGACGTTCTTGCCCTGCATGCGATACTCTTTTGCCTGTGCGATAGTCCCGTTTCCGGTACCGCCAGCTGCACTGAAGATGCAGTACACACCCATGTCGTACCAGTTCTTTGCCTGTGCTTTTGCAAGCTCCGGCTTGCCCCAGTCGTTTGCATAGTAGTCATAGATCTCTGCATCGGGGAATACCGAGCGGATACCCTGTACATAGCCCATCTCAAACTTGGTGATGGTAGCACCAGGAACGCCACCGATGAATCCGAACTTCGGATTTGCAATGCCGTCTTCCTTTGCCTGGAGCGCTGCAACCATACCAACGAGATAGGAACCCTGCTCTTCTGAGTAGATGAACTCCATGACATTGGGCTGTCCGACCCAGTCAACATCGACGATGGTGAACTTCTGATCAGGATACTGTGGTGCAACTTCGCCAAGAGCATCTGCCCAGGTAAAACCGGTGACCATGATCAGGTCATACCCTTCATCGGCTGCCTGACGCAGGTTTGGGATATACATATCCTGGGTCTGTGCGGTCACAACATCATACAACGTACCACGGCCGGTAGCATTCTCTACGGTATCCCCGTAGTACTGTACAATACCTCTCCACGCAGCAGCGTTGAAGGACTTGTCATCGATGCCGGTTGCATCGGTAAGCAAACGAATGGATGGTCTGCCATCATCCTGTGCGGAAGCAGACTCACCGCCGCCCTGTGCGAACACCATGGTGCTCATCAACAGAACCAATAGAAAAATACTTAATTTCTTCATGGATACCCTCCTCATAGTAGGTCCGTGATTATAATGTACCCTGTATTGTATCACAAGAAGGAAGAAATGGAATATTGAGTTTTATTGCTGTTTTGTCAATATATATTGTTCGATAGCCAATGCAACCCCATCATGTTCGTTGGATTCAGTGATAACATGGGCATACGCCTTCACTTCATCGGAGGCGTTTTCCATGGCCACTGCCAATGATGCAACCGAGAACATCGGCACATCGTTGAAACCATCACCAATGACCATCAAGGAGTCCTTCCCCTTTTTCAGAAGGGAGAGCAGGACAAGAAGACTGCTCGCCTTCTGCACCCCCTTTGCAGTGATCTCCATGAAACAAGGCTCACTGAATCCAAGATCAGCTTCATCCCCTACCAGAAGAGAGAGATCTTCCCTTGCCTTTTGCAAACGTGCTGGTTCCCCGACAATCATGACCTTGGGCATGGGATTAGAAACCTCATTGATGAGATTGGAGACTTTCCTGATCGGTATTGCATTGTTGTATGCCTCTTTTCCTACATACGGATCCTCATCCATCTCGGTGATAATCCCCACTTCGTCATAGGAGAGAGAGGCAAGCTTATGCGCTCTGGCATAGGAAAAACAGGTCCTGATGGTCTCTATATCCACACTTCGTTCCCAAAGAACTTGCTTGGTACGGGTATCGAACAGCTGCCCTCCATTATAGGCAAGAATGGTACCTTCGCTTCCCATCAGATCGAGAGATGTTGCGACATGTTCGATACCAAGCAAGGGACGGCCACTGGCAAGCACTATATGACATCCTGCTTGACGTGCTCTTTGAACCGCATCCTTGGTTTTTGGTGTTATTTGTTTCTTGGCATTGGTGAGTGTACCATCCAGGTCCAGTGCAAGTACTGAATACATATGCCTACCCCCCTATAAAGGAAAAGACTCCCCATTCCATTTCATGAAACAAGGAGTCTCTCTCAACTACAATCGGGCAGAGAGGATTTGAACCTCCGACCCCCTGGTCCCGAACCAGGTGCGCTAGCCCCTGCGCTACTACCCGTAAGCCTTACAAGCCGTGGTCCAATATACCTATTGACCTTACTATTGTCAAGCTAAGCCGAGGAACCCAAAAGTGGGTTTCCTCACCTATTCATTGACAGTGAGTAAGTGAAATGGTATTTTTCATAAGACTGTCCGCAAAATGCGGAAAATGCACGGGAGAAAGAGGTTTATCATGTCTTCAAACGACAACACAAATGGAAAGAAACCCGAAGATAACGGGAAGGTACTCGCCTTCGGGAAAGAGAAGAAGGGCGCAGTAGAGAAAAAAGGCAACAATGAAGCCGCACTCAAGCCGAAGCGCAAAATTACCATCGGGTGGGTGTTCGGGATGATCGTCCTGATCCTGATTGCAATCTCCTTTGTGTTGGCTCCTGCAATACAGGCCTTCGTCGGCCAGGGCACCAGCAACGGAATTGTATTTGGTACCTATGGAAAGGATGAGATCAAATATGCCTATGGCAACTACTTCCATGATCAGGTCCAGAACTATGCAAACCAATACAGTGGATCCCAAGAAAATCAGACCCAGGCTCTCTACCAGATCTGGAAGAGCGCTTACGACAGTACAGTTCTCTTTACAGCCATCAACCAGCTCGCATCCAAGGCTGGCATCATAGCCGCAGATGAGGTAGTCAAACGTGCCATTATCGAAAGCGGAGCCTATGACAAGGATGGCAAGTTCGATGTAAAGACCTATCAGGATGCCTCAGCAGAAACCAAGGCTTCTGTTGAGCAATCCATCCGCCGTGGACTTCCCTATCAGATGGTTATTGATGATGTAGGGACCGTTCTCTCTTCCACCGCAGAGGTAGACTATATTGCTGATATGGCAGGCAACGGAAGAACCTTCCGCTACCTCAGCCTTGAGCCATCGCTCTATCCCGATGAACTTGCAAGTCAGTATGCACTGCAGAACAAGCAACTCTTCTTCAGCATGGATATGAGCATCATCAGTGTGGACTCCCAGGAACGTGCACAAACTCTCTACGATGCAATTGCAAATGGAGAGAAATCCTTCGAGGATGCAGCAATCGAGAACAGCATGGACTCCTATGCTGCTGAAGGCGGCAAGATTGGAAACCTCTACTACTATGGTCTGGTCTCCAACTTCAAGAACAGCGACGAGGCTGTTGCCCTGCTTTCTGCAGAGAGTGGCGATGTACTCGGACCCTATGAGTCAAACGGCGCATGGGCTCTCTATAAACTGAACAGCACTCCTGAAGAGCCTGACTATGCCAGTGAGCAGCTCCTTGCTTCGGTAAAGGCATACCTTGCAACCAGTGACAGCGGCATAATCGATACCTATCTTGCAGACCTTGCCGCAGACATGAAACAAGAGGCAGCAAGCAAGAACTTGGACGAAGTCGCACTTGCACATGATCTGGATGTAATGGATGTCAGTGCCACTCCCTACAATCTTGGGGGAAGCCAGTACATGAGTGACTTCTCCTACACCGATAACAGGGGAATGTTGGCAAGCGCCGCAGCGGATGAAGCAGTAGCAGAACAGCTCTACAGCGCTGGAGAGAACACGTTGCTCGACCCCATCAAGTCAGGCAACAGCTACCTTCTGGTAGAGGTCGGATCTGATGTACAGGACGACTCAATGGGCAGCTACATCAGCATGTTCTATGACTACTACAGTGGTGCCCAGAATCAACAGGATTTCAGCCAGGCCCTCTACTCCTCTGATCTATTTGAGGACAACTTCCTCACTACATTCCTGGATGTAGTAATTGGACAGAACGAGTAACTGCATCCATTTCAGACTTCTAGAAGCCGGCACCTACGTGCCGGCTTTCTAATTTCCCTGTTCCGTGGTAGATTACAGCTACCCATGAAACGATCTAGCGGATCCCTTCTCAAGACACTCCTCATCCTGTTTCTCCTGCTCCTGTTGATCATAGGAGTTTTTAGCTATCTGGTCATCCATCGCTTAATCAGTGTCGAAATCTTTGAGGATGTGAGCCGGCATACCGAACAGGTCATGCTCCCCGCCGATCCATTTATCCTACAAAAGGCGGTTGCCGAGAAGAAAGCATTCACCTTGGAGTACCCTGAGGACGGAACATTCACCATTCTCTGGGGTACTGACTTCCACCTCAGGCGAGGGCCCTTCGCCGGCAGGGACAAGGTCTATGCACTCCTAAAAAAAGCGTTTGACGAGACAGATCCGGATCTTACGGTCATAAGCGGCGATCTATTGTTTTCTTTTGACGCCAAGTCCATGCTTATTGAGTTTGCAAGTTTCATGGAAGAACAGGATAGACTGTGGGCTTACTCATTTGGCAATCATGATGGGGAGCATACCCATGACCGTCCAACGCTGGCAAGCGTATTGGAAGACTATCCCCATGCACGCTTCTCCAGCGGAGAGGACTGGGTACGTGGCTACAGTGACTACCCTCTGGTCATCACGAAAAACGGAGAACCAAAACAAGCCATACTATTGCTGGACTCCCATGACAGCAGGATCTATGAGGATGAAACAACAGGCCCTGACTACATCTACCCTTCCCAGATCGCCTGGTATCGTTGGGTGGAGGATGGACTGCCCCAGATACCACTCTACAGCTTCATCCATATTCCTCTCCCTGAGTTCAAACTCATGTGGGAGAGCGGTACAGCAATCGGGGTAAAGGGCGATAAAACAGTCAACGTCCCACTGGAAAACAGCGGACTCTTTGAGGCAATGCTTGAAGGAGGCAATACCGTTGCCATCTTCAGTGGTCATGACCATCTTAATGACTTTCATGGCACGTGGCAGGGCATAGATCTACACTACGGCAGAAGTGCAAGCTATGGATCCTATGGTTCCAGGAACCATGCAAAAGGAGTAAAAACCATCACCCTCCATGCTGATGGATCGCCCTACCAAGTTGAAACGTATACAGTTGATGATTGGCAGCTATGAGGAGGAACAATCGTGGAACATGAGGTAACCCAGAGACAGGAACTGCTCGACAGAAAAGGACGTATCCAGGAAGAGGGATGGGCCCGTCATCCGCTTTGGAACTATAATCGCCGTTGGATCAAGGGTGGGTGTCTCAAGATCAAGGAGTGGGACTACTACGCCATCATCAATACTGAAAAACACTATGCAGTAACCGCTACCATCAGCGATTTGGGCTATGCGGCGCTTTTTGCAGTCAGCTATATCGACTATGCAAAAAAAGAGGTAAGCCAGAGTGATGCACTACAGTTCTTCCCCATGGGAAAGATTGGACTGAGTGCTTCAAGCACGCTGGATAGCCAAGTATCTTGGGCAAACAGCAAACTACGTCTGGCTTTCTGTAAAAAAGGATCAGAGCGACATCTTATGGTAGCCTGTCCATCGCTGAAGCTTCCCGATGGCAGCATCGGCTTGGACTATGATATTGTCTTGAACCAAGATCCTCATCAGGAAACGCTCAATATCGCCACAAGCTGGAAAGAGCAGAGAAAGGCATTCTATCTGAACGAGAAGGCTCCCTGCCTTCCTGCAAGGGGGACAATACGTCGAGGCATGGAGCGTGAAGAGCTCCTCAGGGGAGAGGCATGGGGTGTCCTTGACTGGGGCCGAGGAAGATGGACCTACCAGAATACGTGGTACTGGGCAAGCGCATCAGCCTTAGTGGAAAACGTGCCCTTTGGACTGAACCTTGGCTATGGGTTTTCAGACCGCAGTCCTGCGAGTGAAAACGCTATCTTCCATGATGGGAGGATTCACAAGCTAGGCACCGTGAACTGCACCTTCCACGAGGATGATCTTACCAAGAATTGGGAAATCAAGGATGAGGAGGGAAGACTCAACCTGGTCTTCACCCCATCTGTAGACCGCTCATCCACCACCAATTTCCTCATCATCAAGTCAGAGCAGCATCAGGTATTCGGTTATTTTCATGGAACCTGTACCTTGGATGATGGCAGTGTGCTATCCATCAAGGACATACCAGGATTTGCAGAGAAGGTGTTCAATCGCTGGTAGAGCTTTTTTTGCAATTCAGATGTGTATGTCTTGCAAGAACTTGTTCATTTGTATAGACTGGGGTGGTTGTATTGCATGTCTCGGTTTTTAACCGATAATCCACTCATACATTATCAGGAGTTCCATGTCAGAGTTATCAAGCTTTGCGGACCTAGGACTGTCCGCTCAAACCATTGCCGCCGTCGAATCAAAGGGGTTTGAAGAACCCACCAAAATCCAAGCAGCGTGTATACCACTGCTTCTCAAGGATCAAGTTGACGTAATCGGCCAAGCACAGACCGGAACCGGCAAGACTGCCGCTTTCGGACTTCCCATTCTCGAAATCGTAGACCCCTCAGTCAGGCAGGTACAGGCACTTATCCTTGCTCCAACCAGAGAACTTGCTGTACAGGTTGCCGAAGAGATCAACTCCCTCAAGGGAGATCGTAATTTGGAAATTGCAGCAGTCTATGGGGGAGCCTCCATGGAGTTGCAGCTCAGGAAACTGAGACGAGGCACCCATGTTGTCGTGGGAACCCCAGGACGTATTCTCGACCACCTCAGAAGAGGTTCCCTCAAGCTGGATCAGCTCAAGTTCGTTGTACTCGACGAAGCTGATGAGATGCTCGACATGGGATTCATCGAGGACATCGAGGAAGTCCTGAAACAGACCCCGGAAGAGAAGCGGATGCTCTGTTTCTCTGCAACCATGCCAACCCCGATTCAGCGCCTGGCAGAACGTTTCATGCACGAACCAGAGATGGTACGTATCAAGCAGGAGACCCCTACCAGCAATCTTACCGACCAGATTTATGTAGAGGTACGAGAGTCTGACAAGTTTGAGGCATTGACCCGAATCATCGATATGGAAGAGAGCTTCTACGGAATCGTCTTCTGTAGAACCAAGGTCCAGTGCGACGAGATTGGCCGCAAGTTGATGGACCGAGGCTATGACGCTGAGCCCTTGCATGGCGATCTCTCACAGAAACAGCGAGAGAATATCCTGCACAAGATGCGTGATCGCTCGATCAGCATCATCGTGGCTACCGACGTTGCCGCACGTGGCATTGACATCTCAGACCTCACCCATGTCATCAACTTCTCACTTCCCGAGGATCCAGAGGCATACATCCACCGTATCGGAAGGACAGGAAGAGCCGGAAAGACCGGTATTGCCATCACCTTCGTTGGCCCCAGAGAGTTCAGACGGTTCAGTTTCATTAAGAAAGTTTCCAAGTCAGAGATCCGCCGTGAATCTGTACCTGATGCAAATGACATTATTGAGACCAAGCGGGCAAGGATCATCAGCCAGCTCTCTGCCATCTCATCTGAAGAGGCAATTGAGAGCCCGTTTTTGCCAATCGCAGAACAGCTCCTTGAGGACAAACGTCCCGAAGATGTGGTTGCATCCCTACTCGATCACTTCTACAAGGATGAGTTGGATGCATCCAAGTACCAGCATATCTCGCAGGGAAGAGAGGAGAGACGGAGAGGGGATCAGCGTAGTGAAGACAACGGCTTCACTCGTCTCTTCATCGCTCGAGGTCGCAAAGATGGACTGGATAAGCGTTTGCTCGTTGACTACTTGATCGAACAGGTGGGAGCAGAAGACCGCGATATCCAGAACGTAACGGTACGGGAGGATTTTTCCTTTGTCAGTGCCCCACTCCAGGTTGCTGAGAGAATTTTGCAGACCTTCAGTACCGTTGGTCCTGAGGGAAAACCAATCATCACCAGGGCAAAGCCGGATAATCCGAACGGGAAAAACCTCTCTGGAAGACGGACAGACCGCTACGAGGATCGTCCAAGGTATTCCGATCGAAAGAGCCATGGCAAACGTTCAAGACGGGGCAATGATGAGTACCAGCCATATGGACGAGATTCCTATGGTGATGACGACTATCGCCCTCGCCCCAGCAGCTTCCAGGATGACCGCTCGTTTCGATCCCATGGAAAGTACAATACTTCCAAGGGCAAGAAGAGCTCCCGTCCAAAGAAGCGGTATCGCGACTAATCGTATACACCCACTTGGCACTGCAAGTGGGTGTTTCATCTGTTCTTCCATGCTATACTGGTAGGCCGAACTAAGTTTGGAGTAGTATGAAATTCGATGTTCTTTCCTTCGTAGGCAAGCATAGCAAAACAACACTGATCCTGATCCTCTTGGTGACCGCTTTCTTCGGGTATCATGCAACCCATCTACAGCTTGATGCCGATTACAACTCACTGATGCAGGAGATGGAGACCCCTTCCCAGTTCCAGGGAGGGGTTGGCCCCTATGATCCTGCTGAACAAGCTGTAGTGGCAAGGGATGAATCCATTCCTGAGACCATGCAGCTGAAGACCACTATGCTTGGTCATCACCTGGTAGCCGATGCTGATGGTACTCCTTTTGTAGAGGAAAGCACCTATCCAACCACCTATCTGGTTCTTATAGAAAGTGATCAGCTTTTTACTGCCGATTCCTTACAGGCAATTACCCAGACTATGGATTCGCTCAATGAGACAGCGTATTTGGGCAATATGTTCTCCGTCCTCGACTTCGTGACACTGGAGAAGAAAGGTACCCGACTGATGAGTGTCCCCTTCTCGTCCCAAGGAGAAAAAGGGGCATGGAGTGAAGCTGACGCACAGCTTTTGAAGCAACGTATTGAGAGCGACCCCATTGTCAAGAACTACCTGGTCAGTGAAGACCTGAAGGGCATGCTCTTCTCCTATGATTCGCTTGCTCTAAGCCCAGAGCAAGAGGCAGAGCTCTCTAGTCTTCTGGATCCACTGAGAGATTTGGGGATGCAAGTCTCCATAAATGGTGGAGCGGTTATCACGAACCGGCTTATGCACTATCTCAGCCGCGACCTCAGCATTCTCCTGATCCTCTGTTTCATAGCAATCCTTGTCGTCTACTATGTGAGTTTCCGTGCAAAACGCAGTGTTCTGCTCCCCTTCTCCATGTCACTGATCGGAATCATATGGACCTTCGGCACCATGCGTTTGCTTGGATACTCACTTACCATTGTAAATATTGTCACCCCTTGCATGGTACTCAATCTCGGCTCCTCGTATGCAATCCATGTCATCGGGGAGTACTACACTGACTATGCAAAAGGCATGAACTCCATCGAGTCCACCAAGAAAATCTTGAGAACCATCTTCTTCGCCTGCCTGACCACCGTTATAGGATTCCTGAGCTTGCTCTTCAGCAAGACTCCTGCGCTTAGGGAGTTTGGCATTGCTGTGGGAATCGGGGTCACCTATTGCGCAATTCTTGCCTCCACCTACCTACCTGCTCAGCTGAGCTTGGTTGTGCCACCCAAACAGCAACAGATTACAACCTATAAAAGGGGATATCTTGCCAGACTCGTGGTTGTCATCAACAATCTTGTAGCCCACAAGTATGTGCTCTTTTTCCTGCTTTGGATTCTTGTCATTGCCGGATATACCCTCACCAAGGACCATATTTCAATCAATACCAACTATATGTCCTACCTTCCAAAGAAGGACACATTTGCCCAAAGTTCCCGCCACTTTGCCCAGAAGATGGGTGGCGATACCCCGTACATCATCACCATTGATGCACCAGAGGGGACCGATCGGTTCTTCCTCCAAAGTGATAACCTCGCCCAGGTATACACCTTTGAGGAGACTATCCGTACCCAACTTCCTGATGTGAGACAGGTCCTCTCCTTTGCCAGCTATGTCAGCTTTGCAAACAAGGTCTACAGTGGAGAGGAAGGCATCCCCTCCTCACGAGGATTGTTGAACCTCATCAACCGAATGATCATTCTGATGAGCAACCAGAATGATGAAAATCTTGGCTCAATCATCAATCCCGAGGGAACGAAAATTACCATCTTCCTGCAGAACTATGACTCAGTTGACCAGGACCTGATGACCATCAGCAGCTCTACAAGGATTGAGGAAGGGGTAAAGGCACTCCTGCCTCTCCTTCCCAATGGAACAGAGGTTACGTTAAGCGGAGAACCCCACAAGGTGATTCATTTCTCTTCCACCTTGCTCTCTGATCAGAAGAAGAGCACCTATGCCAGCTATCTATTGGTATTCCTTGTAGTATTTATAGCTTTCAAATCCTTGCCTCTGGCGCTCTACTCACTAATCCCCATCCTCACCGGGGTCATGGCAAACTATGTCTTCATGTATACCTTCAACATTCCCTTCGATATGATCACTGTCAGCTTTGCAGCGGTAGCTGTCGGGGCAGGCATCGATGATGCCATACACTTCCTGATACGCTATAAAAACAAGTTAAAAGAGGGATATGCCTCGCAAGAGACCATATTATTTGAGACGATCAAGGAGACAGGAAGACCGATCATCCTGACAACCCTCTCCATCATTGCAGGAATGCTTATGTTCCTCTTTGCCAGCTATACCCCTGTGCGTTATTTTGGTAGCTTGATGAGTATTGCACTTTTGAACTGTATGCTTGCAACCTTGGTGGTAATGCCATCAGTCATCACCCTTGTCTCGCGCATCAAGCAGAGACTGGCACACTGACTCCAGGGAGGAAGCCCACCGCTGAAGTGAAAAACGCTGGCTTGCTTGGAGAGCCTGCCTTGCCATCTCACTTCGTTTCTGTGTATTTGAAACAAGGTCTGCAAGTGCTGTCACGAAGGAACGGCTATCTTCACAGATGTAGCCACAACCCTCATCCTCCACCGAAAATCCAAGGCTGTGGTCTTCGCGCAGTACCACGGGGAGGGAACTTGCCAGAGCTTCCACAAACCCCAACCCCTGTGATTCACGTACTGATGATGAGATAAAAGCATCAGCGATTTTGTAGTACGTATGGACCTCCGCAGTAGGAACAGCACCAGCGAACACCACACGATCTTGCAGCCCCAGGTCGAGTACCTGTTTCTTCAGGCTCTCTTCTTTCGGCCCAGAACCAACAATGAGCAACCGCGCATCGGGTTCAAGGAAGGAGAGCAGAAAGAAATCATCCACACTCTTGTGCACCCGCTTCTCACTGGCAAGTCTACAGACCGAGATAAGGATGCAATCCTTGCTGGAAAATCCCAATTTGGTACGCAAAGCTTCTCGCTCTTTCCCATCCATCGGTCTCTGAAATCGTAGAAGATCTATTCCGCTGGGAAGCACGATGATGTTTTGCTTTACATGATAGCGCTCAAGCATCTGGCTATGCGAGAGGGAGGGACTGATGAGAAGATTGCAATCACGGATCCGTCTCTTTACTATGCTTGCCATCAGGGTATCCCACACGGTATGCCTGATACGACGCTCCCTGTCATAGCGGGTAAAATCAGTATGGCAGGTGTGCAAAATGGGAATAGCAAGAGTTTTTGCAATTCTTCGAGCCCAACCCATGGTGACAAATTCATTGTTGGAGTGAATGAGGTCGGGCTTCCAATCAAGAATATCGCCCAGCAAGGGATCTCTATAGGTGAACGTCAGATTGGAATCCCTCAGTGGCTGCAATCTACTGCCTCTCATGTAATAGACTCCATCTTCATACATGGATACAGGGTTTTCTCTGATGGTAAGAAGGCATACATCATGCCCCAGTTGGCTGAGCATACGCTGCTCGTTGACCACCACTGTGGTTACCCCTGCAATATTCGGTAGATAGAAATCTGTAGTGATGAGAATTTTCACCCCAGGACACTCCCTGTTTTTCCATGATAGCTACTTCAAAACATAGGTGCAAGTAACAAAGGGAAGAGATATCGCGCTAGGAGCGTTTCCATACTTGCCGCCACCCTCTTTTTATCCTATTCTTGTTCCATGCACATAGCATTTCTATATGTCGATGCAGGGAAAGGCCATCTCACACCTGCAAGAGCCTTGAGTGACGCAGCTCTTCGCTTGGGCCATACCACAGTGATTGCTGATCTGTTTGAGACGGTCAAGGCTCCGATTGTCAATTGGATGAGTAAATCCAATTGGCGTCTCATGTTGCACTATCCAAAGCTGGAGGCTTTCATTGATCCAAGACAGGACTCCTTCTTCAACGCTACATTAATTCGTTTTCTCAGTACCCATAGCCACGCGACAAAGGCTTTCAATGCCTGGTATACAGAGAACAAGCCTGACTGCATCGTGGTAGCGCATTTCCTTGCTGGTTGTATGATCAGCCCTATTGTCTCACACCTCGCTCTGCCTGTACCGGTCTTTGAGTATGCAGCAGATGTGGTCTTTACTCCTCGCCTTGGGATTAATTCAGACTTGGACAATCTCTATATCTGCACCCAGCTTGGCAAAGAGTTGGCTATTGCATTTGGGCAGAAGGAGCAGACCATAAAAATCTGTCCATTTCCGTTGAAAAGTCAGATGATGCTTACTGAAATACCGGTAAAGATGGAAGCCCGAAAGAGACTTGGACTCGAGAATCGTTTCACTGTGTTGCTCAACCTTGGAGGGGAGGGAATTGGAAATACCGATTTTCTGGAAGAAGTACAGCGAAGGAGACTCTCCTGGCAAGTTATCACAGTCGGATCATTGAGTAGCAGCACGAAACTTCACTACAAGAGGTTCCGTGAGCGATATCCGGATTTTCCACTCATTACCCCTGGCTTTGTCGATAATATCCAAGACTATATCAGCGCCTGCGATGTACAAGCCGGAAAAGCCGGGGCAAATGCCTTGATGGAATCACTGTATCTCAAGCGACCGTTTCTCATCTCAAACTTGCTCTATGCAGCAAAACCAACCACACAATTCTTTGCACGCCACAAGGTTGGTTGGGTGGAGAATTCCATTAAAAAACAGGTCGACATCCTACAGGCATATAGTGAGGATGCCGATGCACAGCATGCGATGAAGGAGGCTTTGAATCGTCTGCCAACCACCTTTGACAGTGATGCTTTTGCCCGAATGATCGTTCAAGATGCAGTACAGATTCGTAGGGAAAAATTCCACATCCTCACCTAGCACTCTTTACAAACCCTTTCTTAACGGGATATAGTCCATCCCATCGGAGGCCTCGTGCAACGCCAAGGTTGTTGCATGTGCTAAGTCATCCACCAAATCCATTATGAGGAGCTCTCCATGACTGAAGGAAGAACAACTTCAGAAGGGAGGCAGGTGGGTGCATATATCACCCGTGTCTTGGCCGGAATGGCCCAAGGTCTCTTTGCCTCACTCATTATCGGTCTCATTATCAAACAGATTGGGCACTACAGCTCAATACAACTGCTCGAGCACATCGGCATGGTTGCCCAGTACCTAACCGGGCCTGCAATCGGGATGGGGGTTGCGATAGCAGTGGGAGCATCCCCTCTGGGCGTGCTGGGAAGCGCTGTAGCAGGGGCAGTTGGTGCTGGTACCTTCTCCTTTGCAAATGGTATTTCCCTTGCGCTCGGAGAGCCGGTAGGAGCCATGGTAGCAGGTCTTGCAGCTGCAGAAAGCTCAAAACGTGTTGCCGGTAAAACTGATGTGGACATCCTCATCGTTCCACTGGCCACAATCTTGGTCGGATCCCTGGTCGGGTACTTCATTGCTCCTCCCATAGCTGCCCTGATGAGCTATATTGGCGCATTCATCAACTCATTGACCACACTCTATCCTCTGCCAATGGGTATCCTGGTATCTGCTGTGGTCGGTATGGTGCTTACCCTCCCGATCAGCAGTGCAGCAATCTGCATCAGCCTTGGCCTAGATGGATTGGCAGCAGGTGCTGCTGTGGTAGGTTGTAGTTGTCAAATGGTTGGTTTTGCTGTGAGCTCTTACAAAGAGAACAGACTTGGAGGACTAATCAGTCAGGGGTTGGGAACAAGCATGCTCCAGATCCCGAACATCTGGAGGAATCCCCGTATCTGGATCCCCCCCACCCTGACAGCAGCCATCCTGGGCCCTATCAGCACCATGGTGTTTAGAATGGAAAACAACAGTGCAGGGGCTGGCATGGGAACCAGTGGACTGGTCGGACAGTTCAACGCTATAGCGGTGATGGGATTGGAAGCTTGGCCAGTGGTACTCTTGATGCACTTCCTACTGCCTGCAATGCTTTCGCTCACCTTCAGTACCATAATGCGAAAACGGGGGTGGATCAAGGATGGGGATATGCTGCTCTCTCTTCACTAAGATGACAGAAAGATGCCCAAAGGATGCAGGTCCATTGGGCAGTCTCTCCACTGAGGAATCCTCTTGAACTAGAAATAGAGTTCGAAGCCTATTGACAGTTCCCACTCAACATCCCGTATGCCTATGGTTTTATGCACCACTGCATCCAAGACATCGAACAGGTTGAACCCAAGTGCAACACGTATCGGGTGGCTGGGGAAACGGTCAAGCACGCCCCACCCTTCCAAGCCGGCACTTGCCATCTTTACGTATCCTTCAGGTGCATCGGGATCTCCAAAAATACCTACATCCAAGAAGGGAGTCGCATAGGATTTGGCAAAACCGAAGTCAATGAAATCGATGGTAAGGTTCATATTCAGAATAATTCCCCAGGGAATCGCACCCTCTGCATGCTCCATGGCGCTTGAACTTGAACGGGAGAGGTAGCCACGGAAATACTCCGACACATCTTCTTCTGATTCAGTCGAGGGAAGGAACTCCAGCTTGGTATGTTCTGCATAGAATCCATTCACGCGGATTGAAGGATTAATCCTCCAGAATATGAAGGGGAACCAAGTAATGCTGTTCTCCAGATACCAGTAGCTGTTTTCTTCATACTCCTCCTGGGGATATTGGTGATGGACATGCATGAGGGAGAACAACAATCCCTTCCGCATTTTGTGGGAGACATAGTCTATGCTTCCATCATTGGAGAGGATGTTGGTGTACTCAAAATGATAGGAGAGAGGATCAACCGCCTCATAGTACTCTGCCACAGCCTTTACGCTGCTATCCCAGGTAAGGCCAAACGGCAAATTGAACAAGGTTCCCAGTGTAGAGCTCAGAGTTACATTGTTGAGATTGGTTACGCTGTCCAGCTTATTAGTCT
This sequence comes from Sphaerochaeta sp., assembly GCA_050252715.1. Lineage (GTDB taxonomy): Bacteria > Spirochaetota > Spirochaetia > Sphaerochaetales > Sphaerochaetaceae > Sphaerochaeta. The sequence continues at coordinate 70,448 of JBFWKK010000002.1, forward strand.
CTACCCCCATATTGAACGAGAATGGGTGAGCAAGGAATGTAACATCATGATAGGTAAGGACCGTATTGGTATAGACGTTATTCAAGGTTGGAGCAAAGAACTCGTCATCTTCCGCTTCTTCCTCTGATGGATCTGGATTCACATAGTTGTGTTCGATGGTGTTGCTCAACGTATACCGTCCCCCATTCTGGTAGAAGGGACCGTATACCCAGGTAAACCCATATGCTTCAGGATTCATGGTGCCGAAACCGGGAGTGGGATTGAAGTTTCCCCAAGTGGTCAATCCAATGGTGGTTCCAAGAATATTAAGGCCTGAAATACCTATCTCATAGTTGAACTCATTCATCTCGGATGGGTTGAGGTCCCCCCAGGTACTCATGCTCAGTTTTACATCGTGGAAAAGCTTCACCTCAGACCAGGTGATGTCAAAATCAAGCTCCCCTTCAGGCAATGACTGTTTCTGCCTGAGATACTCCAAGGTGATCGAGATATCACTCTCCCAGAGAGAGAGGTCATCAATATCGATGGCAATGAGATCCTCACGGTCATCCCAGCTCTCCAGCGTCCCATCGTTCTGGGAGACATAGCCGGTAAAGACAAGCTCTCCGAGAGTGCCCATCAGATTGGTGTTTTTTGCCTTGATGCCAAACAGAAATCCAGTTTCATCGTTGTCAAACTTTGGGTAGGGAAGCACAAGCAGGGTATTTGAATCTTCAATAGTAAAGGTAACTGTATAGTAGGCTACGCCTGCTGAAAAAGAAGAGAAGGAGTAGGTGTATTCCACACTGAGAAACAGCTGTTTATTGATGAGCTTCTGTCGTTTTTCATCCAAGGCTTTGATGAATGCTTCCTCAGATTCCCAGACAGGATCACCTTCGGAGGGAACGATTACACTCTTCAATGCGAACCCGGTCGTTTTCCCATCGACATCGAACTCGTACCGCTCAATTGCATACCCAGTAATATCTTCAGAAGTCAACAATGTTTTGGAATCTGCGACAAGGCTTCCTACTACCAGTACTAAAAAAAGGCATACCAAGAGTGCCCGTTTCCCAAATATCTTCATACTACCCCATTTTTTGCAAGGAACAATTACTTATTGTCAAGATTAATCGCTTTAGTGCCCTACGTCAATACTAAGTAAACAACTTACTGGTAAGGAGGTAACAGTGCTGTAGGGAATATCCTATTGGTACGCTTCTTTCCTGCAATAAAAAACAAAATGAACCTACGTTCTTTCCAACAGATGATCAATGCCACGTATAGGTGGCTCCCAAGGTGAACTGAAGATCATAGTAATAGGAATATTCCTTGGTCTTGGTAAGAAAATTGAGGGAGCTGTACACCTCCGGTCTTTTCACCTCTGAGTAAAGGATAATCTCAAGAAAATGCTGATTCAGGCCCCTGCGGGGGCTTTTTTCATGCCCGAACAATCTTTTCAAAAGAATATAATAGTATTGTCTTGTATTGTCTAT
>JBFWKK010000003.1:0-70045 GCA_050252715.1 Sphaerochaeta sp.
CCCTCCCTCTTCACCATATCGCTCATTGAGTAAGCGAAAATTCTCAATATCCAGCAAGAGCACGGTCTTCTCCCGCCTGCCATCAACAACGTGAGTGAGCGATTTCTGGAATGCTTGATTGCTGGGTATTCGAGTAAGCATATCCAGAAGCAACTCCCTTCTCTGCCAAGAGAGGAAATTCAAGAGGAGCATGAAGGCACTACTGAGGGAGAACATGTAGGGTTGCCTAAAGATTTCAAACAGCATCAGGGAAAATGTGAGGAATGCTGCAGTAAGCAGAAGCATAACCCGCTCATGCCATTCAATTGCCTTCCATCTCGCAAACGTTGCAAGCAACTCACCTACAATAAAGAGACCACTGAGAAGGAGCATAAGGGGTACACCCTTACCTCCGCTGATCAAGGAATCCTCATCAAAATGGTATAAAATTCCCCAAAAAAGGTCAGTAAAGGAGATAAGGGCAAAGAACACAAAGAAAGCCTTCTGTACCTGATGGACCCTATGGTATGTCTTTGCATGCAGAAGCCTCTTCTCTATGCTGTCCATCCAGAAAAAGATGAAAAGTGGAACAGAGAGGATGTGCAAAATGGTCAGGGGACGAGATACAGCAGGGGCAAACGGTACGATACCCAGAATATGAAGATGGATGAGAGCAGCAAGAGTCAAGTATCCGATATAGGTGGCTGCAATTTTGAGTACATCCCGGTTATGGTGAGAGAGCAGTGAGGCTATCCCTTTCTGGCTTACCGCTATGGCGATTACCACAACCAGCAAGAAAAACTCCATGACCACCAGTTCCACTACAACCTCCACCATATACCACACCAAGCAGATTCAGATCACTCTGTGAGGGCTGCCATTTCCAGGAAATACTGAAGTACCCGATCATCCCCAGTCAACTCTGGATGAAAAGCAGTCACCAGCATCCTAGCATATTTTGCAGCAACACCATAGCCATTATGGGTAGCCAAAATGTGCACATTTTTCTCAGAACGTGCAATATGTGGAGCCCTGATGAAGGTCATGGGAACAGAGCCAATACCTGTAAAGATTCCCTCTTTATGAAAACTTCCCAGTTGTCGGCCGAAGGCATTCCTTTGGACGGTTATAGGCATGAAGGAAAAATGTGATGGTTCCTCCCCTTCCAGTTCCTGAGCGAGGAGAATCATCCCGGCACAGGTTCCCCACACAGGAAGCCCCCCTTCCAGCATCTCCCGTAGAGGAGAGAAGAGACCAAGTTCACCAAGTAGTCTGGCCATGACTGTGCTCTCCCCTCCTGGGAGGATCAACGCATCGAAGGAACGCTCCAGATCTTGCTTCCTTCTTATCTCAAGGGAGGAGACACCCAGCCTTGTTGATGCATGGACATGTTCAGCAAACCCACCATGGAGAGCCAATACCCCTACCTTCATACGCCACGCTCAGCCATCAGAAGAGCTATTTCCTGATCATTGATACCGTCCATTGCCTCTCCCAGATCCCTTGAAAGTTCTGCCAGCATCTTGGGATCCTGATAGTTTGTTACAGCCTTCACAATGGCATTTGCTCGTTTCTTAGGGTCTCCTGACTTAAAGATGCCAGAGCCCACAAAGACCCCTTCTGCCCCCAAAAGCATCATCAATGCCGCATTGGCAGGGGTGGCAACTCCGCCGGCTGCGAAATTCACTACAGGAAGCTTTCCGCTCTCAAACACAGATCTGAGCAAGGTATACGGAACTTGCAGACTTTTCGCTTCTTCATACAGCTCATCCTCCACAAGTGCATGCACAGCTCTCATCTGTCGCTGGATAAGTCGCATATGCCTGACTGCCTGTGACCGAGTCGCTTTCATCGTGGGAGGAAGAGTGATCAAGGTTGCAAACACCCAGTCTCTGCTTCAGGAAGCACAGAAAGAACATATTGTGGAGTTCAAGGTAGATCAACTTGCTAGGGAAACAGCCCAAGGTTTTAAGCAGGCATTTGGTCAAAGCCATGTACCGATAGTCACGGATCATACCATCCGTATCAGTTCCTTGGAACCTATCGAAATCATGCCTTTTATGGAATTTCTTACTGCCCATGACACCAAGGTTCTGGAAGCAAGATTGGTACACCCTTCTCTTGAGGATGTCTTTGTACAGATTACTGGGATCGAAGGAGATCGTCTCAAGAAAGAGAAGGAGGGTAAGAAATGAGTTACCGTATGATGGCCTATGGAAACATTCTCAAGAAAGATATGCAAAACTACTATCTCAAGCCACCAAACCTAAGCTGGGGCATCATATTCCCCATATCCTGGACCCTCATGTTCTTCCTGCGCAGCAGCAGCAATGCAGTTGATATCCGCTCCATTCTTCCTGGAGTGATGGCACTCTCCATACTCTTTGGTACAACGTCCATGCTATCGGTGACCATTACATTCGAAAGTAAGAGCCGATCCTTTGAACGATTGCTCCTCTCCCCGATCAGCCTCAATTTGCTGATGCTTGCGAAAACCACCGGGGCAATCATTTTCGGGGTGATCAATGCGTTCATTCCAGTCCTTTTTGCATCCTTTCTCATCCCTCTGGAAGGTATTCAATGGTCTTTACTCTTCTTGGCTGTGGTTTTGATTGCAGTTACATCCACCTTCCTTGGATTGTTCATCGCCGTATCGGTGAATGAGGTATTTGAAGCCCAAACGTTTTCGAATTTCTTTAGATTTCCCATGGTCTTTCTCTGTGGATTGTTCATTCCTCTCGAGCAACTTCCACGTGTCGTGCGGCCTCTCTCCTATGTATTTCCTCTTACCTATGGTGCAGATATCTTGAAATTCTCTGTAAACCACCAAGCTTCCATCAATAGAATTGTGAGTTTCGCAATACTCCTGTTGTATGCTGTTGGATTGTTTGTAGTAAGTACCCACAGCATCAAGAAACGATGGATTTATTGAGACTTACAAGAAAATCCCAGCTTCCTTGCTGTTTGCTGTTACTCGTTTTTTCCGTATGCTCCGTGCCTTGAGTTGCCCCAGAAGAGGAGGATCCCAAGAAGAGGACTCACTCAAGTTGCTTTCTATATTTGAACCCTGTTTCATGACATGTGTAAGCATTCGCTTGAACCGTCCATATCCAAGTGACGATTTTTTTGTCCAAAAAGACTCTGCACCTGCCAAGAGCCGCGGATAGAGATGAGCTTCCCGCTTTTCCCTAGTATTCAGGTACTCTGTCCAGAGCAGCAATTCCGCACCTAATACTTTTTCATCCTGCTTCCTATCCTTCTGTACTCTTTTGCCGTATCGATACACCCTGGAAAGAGGAACCAAAGCGTAGGACATATCAAGATAGGAATGAAAATAGTCACTCTTTATTACTTGGTGGTTGCTATGGATTCTCTTATGTTTTCCAAGAAGAGGATTCCAGACTTGTGTAATTATTGAGGAATCATACGAAGCATCAACGTAGTCACTCCAAAGGATCGTGGATTTACCTTTCTCTCTTGCATAGGCAGCAATCTCATTGCAGAACCATCCAAGCAATGCTTTCTCATCGGTATATCCCAACTCCTGCATACGATGTTGGCAATCGGGACAGGTTGCCCAACGATCCAATGGGATTTCATCACCCCCCAGATGAATATAGGGTGAAGGAAACAGTGAACAGAGTGTGTCCACCACCTCTTTGGCGAAAGCAATGGTTTCTGCTTTCCCCACACAGAGAATATCCCGAAATATGCCCTCCCCCGTTGGAATCGTAAACGGGCCCCCAGTGCAACTCAGATGAGGATAAGCACTTAGGGCTGCGATCATATGTCCAGGCATATCCACCTCAGGAATCACCAAGATATTTCTTTTTTCTGCATAAGATACCAGATACGTAATTTCTTCTTGTGTATAGTACCCATCTTTCTCACGCACCAAAGCAGGATAGCCTTCCACAGGGAATCTCCATCCTTGGTCATCACTGATATGCCAGTGCAGTACATTCAATTTATACAGAGCCATGGTATTAATGATTTCCAGCAGCTCTTCCAATGGGCAGAAAGAACGGGCAACATCCAACATAAGCCCTCTGTGTGTCAGAGCTGGTGAATCAGAAATCCTGCAACAGCGTAGTGGCTTGTTGATCTTAGCCAGTTGGATCCATGTCTGCAGACCTGTAAAGACTCCTCGCCAAGAACAGGAGGCCAATATGCACCGATCTTCGCGTACCTCCAGTAGGTAGCTCTCCTCACCCAGTAGATCGTCTCTCTCAATCACCAACAAGTCAGGACCATCCGATTCACCTACACGATGCACTTCGCTACCTAGAGCATCTACCAGATACTGCTGAAAGAATGGGGCGTGTTCAGAGAAACAGGAATCCTGAAATGCAATGGTAAGGACTCGTGAGAAAACAAAGCTTCCTCGCTGGAACTTTATTCCATCTGATGGGTAGGGAAGAAGGGATCTCTGATGCTTCATACAAACAACACTATTCCTTTGTAGACCCAGCAGCAAAACCCTGGGCAATCTTGTCTTTAAAAATCAAATAGAAGATGATCATAGGAACCGTTCCAATGACCAATGCGGCAAATTGCAACCCATAGTCCCGGCTCATCCCCCCTGCAAAACTATTGATCCCAACAGGAAGAGAGCGAATCGTCATATCACTGGTCAAGGTTAAAACCAGAATAAACTCATTCCAATTTCCCAAGAACGTGTAGATGAACATAGTCGAGAGAATGGGAGTGGCAACTGGAATAATAATCTTTACAAATACCTCCAGAAAGGTTGCCCCATCAATGATGGCTGACTCCTGCATTGAGTCAGGAATACCTTTCACGTAGGTCGTAGCTAGAAACACCTGGAACGGCATTCCAAAGGCAATATAAGGAAGAATCACTCCCAGCCTTGTATTGGATATTCCAAGTTTGGTCTCCATTATGAAGAGCGGAACAATGACTGAATGTACCGTTATGAGCAACCCCAAAGTGTATAGCCCATAGATAACACGACTAGAACGGTAGTGGAACTTTGAGAGGGCATACCCACTACTCATGGCAAGAATCACGGTAACGAAGGTTGCACTCAAGGAGTAGAGGATGCTGTTGAGGAAATACACACCCAAGTGCCCTTGCACCCAAGAGAGAATGAAGTTCTCCACGTAAAGGCTGACCGGTGGAGATAAAGGCTGGCGTACGATCAATGCGTGAGGTTTGAAAGAACTGAGAATCATCCACACAAGAGGGACCACCGTCAGCAGTGTGAAGGTAATCATCAATCCATATGCAAGGGTCTTTCCAATGGTATTTGATCGTTTCATACTGCTCTCCTATTCGAACCGTCTCTCGAGTCTTTTGCTGAAATATTGCAACAACAGAATCAAGCCAACAGCAAGTAAAACGATGATGATGGAAGCAGCACTGCCGAACCCATACTTGTAATACTTGAACGTATTCACATACATGTAGATTGCTATCACTTCAGTAAAATGTGCGGGGCCTCCACCGGTCATGGCATAGATCAGATCGAATGCCTTCAAACTACCTGAAATGGCAAATATTGCAGTGGTGGCGATGGTTCCTATCATTGATGGAAGAATAATTCGCATCAGCATTTGCTTTTCACTTGCCCCGTCAATCTGGGCTGCCTCCAATACAGAGGGAGTCATCTTCTGTAGATTTGCATAGTAGATAATCATATAGGTTCCGGTATGCATCCACAGCAACACAAAAAGGATTGGAACGATGGCAAGCTTCTGATCCTCGAAGATCCTGATCACATACTGGGGGTTGTCGGTAAAAGATCTAACCAGTGCCACAACCATTCCCGATGATGAGAATATCTGGTTCCACAGCAACGCAACCACAACGGGAGAGATGGTGATGGGCAGGAAGATCATTGTCTGAAAGAATTTTCCATGACGGACCATGCTTCTATGCAACAGGTATGCCAAAAGAAACCCTAGGGGTATCTGGCCAAATACAGAAATTACAACGATGAGCAGGTTGTTTCTCAGTGAGTGGAGAAACACCGAATCAGAAATGATGGTCCGATAATTCTCCAATCCTGCGTATGCAGGCAATCCATATCCATTCCACGTGGTAAAGCTCAGAGAGAAACTGAAGAGTACAGGGAATATAATGATTGAAGCAAACACCAAGAGGCCTGGCAGCACCAGGATCCAGTAGCTCATATGTTTTTGTTGTGCATACGTCATGAGTCCTCACCTTCCAAGCAAAATTGCGCTTCCTTCAAAAGGAAGCGCAACAATAATCCACTAACGACCGACAGAAGAGACCATTCTCTCCAGGTCCTGTGCAACTTCCAATGGGCTCATCGTATCAAACATCATATTCTGAAGATTGATATTGAATGTTCCGATCGGCTCTGCAGCAATAACCGAATCCATGACATACCCCATGGGAACTTTGCCTGCAAAGGCAATCAGCTTCTTGATCATAGGATCTGCATCTTCCGGTTCATCAAGATTGTAGGCAGGGAGACGGCCAAATTGCTGTCGGATGGCAGACCCTTCAGGGCCGGAGTAGAACCATATCCACTTCCAAGCTGCTTCTGCTTCCTTCTCGCTAAGCTTCGCATTCATACCAAATCCTTGCCCTGCTGTTGCAGAAACAGATAGGCTCTGCCCCTTCTGGTTGGGAATATCGGGGAATGATTCAAGACTCATATATGTTTTCTGCTCATCAGTGAGCTCACCAACCATACTGTTGACTGTCCAACCACCATCAAGGAAGTATACAGCACGCTCATTAACAAAATCATCCAACCCCTGTCCATAAGCTAATTGGTTTGTTCCAGGAGAGAACATCTGCTTATCATTCAATTCCTTGATGATCTCCATGGCATATACGAACTCTGGATCATCATAGCCCGCTGTACCGTTGAGGGCATTGTCCCACCACTCCATTCCACAAGCTCGCTCAACCAACATGCCTGCTACGCAGGACTGCATCGGCCAAGCATCCTTATTCGCAATCGAGATGGGTATCAGACCAGCTTTACGAATCACTGGTCCTTGGGCAAGCAACTCGTCATATGTCTTGGGGTACTCTAGACCAAGCTGGGAGAGCAACTGGTTGTTTGTGTACATGATCGAGGTGATCGAGATATCTTCAGGCAGTTCCCAAATCTCTCCGTTCTCTCCTTGTGCTTGCATAGCCATATCAGCAAATTCATCTTCATGACCAGAGAGATATGGACGTAGGTCCTTCACCAATCCAGCTGATGTAACCTGACTGGTTCTCTCTCCGGGATAGAGCAAGACTATATCAGGCAACTGTCCACTCATTGCCATGGTCTGTAGCTTGTCATGGAAGGATTCCCCATACCCATACTCAAAACTGAGCTTGATGCCTGGGTTCGCATCTTCAAAGACATCCACCAGGTGTTGGAAATTTGGGGCAGTCGTCTTATCCGTCTGATCGAGGTAGTGATACACTGAGAGTTCGATCACTCCATCCATTGCCGCTTCCTTTGTCCCTGTTGCAATGAGCAGGGAGGGAATCAAGAAAGACACGAATGCCAAAAACAACAATCGTTTCATCTTCATACTGGACCTCCATTTTATTCACCCCCATCGAGGGTGTTACCGTTATGACAATATGTGAAAAAGTGGAACAGCTTGCTTTGCCGTGTTCTCACTCAGTGGTTCCAGATTCATCAATACCTTATCGAGGACCAAGGCTGCGGCACCGAAGGAAACTGCATCATACCCCAATGAAGAAAATTGGATTTGGCAATTCCCATCACTCTGTGTCAGGGAGTTATCTCTTATTGCTTTCCTGAGCATCTCAGGCATAAAGGAAGCAAATGGTTCAATCGTTCCACCAATGAATACATTCCCTATATCCAATGTATTAATAAGAAATGCCAAGTTCTGGCATATTTCCTGAATATACTTGCGCAGAGCCTCTTCATCCTCGCTTACAGAAACTCCTTGAGGAATCTCTACTTGCTCGAGCGAAGTCGCTCTCCTATTGCAGACACTCTTGAACTCCCCTGCCTGGCTGCTACTGCCACGATATATCTTTCCATCGAAACCAAACCCCAAGCCAATGGTTGGTTGTGGATACGCTGTCTGCACTTCATACCGTTTCCAGAATTCGATAAGTACAAACAGAAAATTCTTGAGTTTTTGCTTTCTCTGAAATACCACCTCTCCCCATGCACCACAGTTGGCGTCATTTTCCAAGATGACGGGAAAAGAAAAGTGGGAAGCAATCTCCCTCTGGAAATCAAAAGGCTGCTGGAAATCAAGTGAGACAGAGCGGTAGATGACTTGGTTCTCAGCATCAATCACCCCGGAGAAACCAATACCTATCCCCAACAAATGTCTCTGCATCCCCTCAAGATCCTTGCAGAGGGATTCAATCAAGTCACATACTTCAACCTTGAATGTTTTGGCAGTGAAGCCTTTCAACCTGGTTTGTGAAAAAAGGACTTTGCCTTCAAGATCTATGGAGAGTGCTGTGTAGGAATCGGAGCGAATCTCTATCCCAATAACGTGGAAATATGCCTTATTCAAGGTAAGACCTATTGCTCTTCTTCCTCCTTTCACACTTGCTTTGAGAACCTCATTCTCAGTTACGATTCCAAGTGTGATCAAATCATTAACGATGTTTGAAATGGAGGATTTGGTCAGTCCAAGCCGTAAAGCCAGATCAGAACGACTGAGTTGATCTTCAATCCAGAGACGATGGATGACTCGTGAAGAGTTGATAAGTCGTGATCTTCTTGGTTCAGGCACGGAAAACGCTCCTAGTTTGTTCGCTTTTGTACTAACCTAGGTACAGTATACCCCCCTAAAACACTACGTCAAGAAGAATAACAAATATTTGTATTATATTATTTTATATACATCTTGAACTAACACTGCCATACAAATGTAATCCGACAGTATGGTTTCTTTTTATCACTTGAACAACGTTTCAAATAGTCGATGCTGATTCTTTGCAATCAAGGACAATGCTTCAGACGCATCCAAAGGCTTGCTGAACAGAAATCCCTGCCCCTTGTCGCAGTTGTTTCGCCTAAGATAGTCCAACTGCCTCTGCTCCTCTATACCTTCAGCTACTACTCGATGACCCAGCTTGTGGGCCATGGAGATAATATCTCCTGTTATTGCTTGGTCGTCGGTGAGTACAAGTAATTTATCAATGAAAGACTTATCTATCTTCAGTTCATTGACATGAAGCTCCCGTTCCCTCGAGAGGGATGAGTAGCCACTACCGAAATCATCCACCGAAATCTTGACCCCTCTCTCTTGCAAGGTCTTGAGTATTCGGTTGATCTCCTGATAGTTGGAGGCAAAAATGGACTCAGTCAGTTCTAGACAGATGGAGGAAGGACTGACTGCCATCGAATCCATCAGACGCAAGATATGCTCAGCAAATCCATCCTTTACCAACTGAATGGCAGATATATTGATGGAGATGGTACAGTCAAATATCTGATGTTCCTCCAACTGTTTCAAGAACTGGAACGCTTGGCGAATAATGATATCACCGAGGGGGATGATGAGCTTCGTTTTCTCAGCGACAGGGATAAAATCGAGAGGAGAGACCAAGCCGAGGTCCTCAGTTTGCAAGCGGGCCAAGGCCTCAAATCCACTGATCTTTCCAGACTGCATATCAACGATGGGTTGATATTGGAGGAAGAAACTCTCCTGGTTTCGCCCTGAGACAACCCTGGCAAGCATAGCGGTAAGACTTGCCTCCCTCTGTATCTCAGTCTCCATACTCTCATCGAAAAAACAGATTTCAGCCTCCTCCTCAAACAGGGCGATTGAGCGCTGTGAGGAGACCAGAAGATTGCGGAGCATCTGATCAACATGTTCCTGATTCGCTGCATCGATTTCAAGGACACCAAGGCCCCAAGGAATTCGCTCAAGCGAGAGAATATACTCCAAGGTTGCATTGATTTTCTTGCAGAGGAACAACAATTGCTGCTTGTTCTCGTAAGAGCGGAGATAGAAAACAAAGCGGTACTCATGCGTAATGCTCAAGATCACCTGATCATAAGCGAGGATGCTCAATCCTTCGGCCACTTTCTTCATGATGTCTTGACTGTACTGATAGCCATAGGCAATGCTCTTCGTGTTCAACGTACTGAGATTGATTGAAATAAGCGCACGTCTTGCATGCTTTCTTGCCTCAATATCCAGAACAAGCAACTGTTCCAGATACCTTCTATTGTACAGCCCTGTCCACATGTCATGTTCATCACGGTATGCGAGATTCTGCTCCATCTTCTTGCGGTCAGTGATGTCGAGGATGATTCCCTCCAGGGCCTCGATAGCCCCCTCATCATTGTAGAGTGGCTGCCCCATCTCCCACACCCATTTACGTGTCCCTTGTGCAGTAAGAATTTCGTACTCCAACATGAACGGCTTATTCTCATAAATTACAAAGTCCCACTCATTGCGGATTTTCTTTCGATAACTGAGGACAATGACATCTTCGTAGGAGATATCCCGATTATTAACCAACTGATCCTGTTTATAGCCGGTCAGGGCTTCACACCCTTCGGAAACATACAACATGGTCCAGTTCGCATCATAGAGACAGCGATATGCCATGCCAGGTAGGTGAGCAAGCAAGGTTGACTTGCTGCGCTCACTCTCTGCAAGCAGGCTCTCTGCCTCCTTGCGCTTGGATATATCTTGGATCAGGCACATATGTGCGAAGAGTTTACTGCTCTTGGATTGGAGAGGAGCTACCGTCATCTCAACCCATACAATTGAGCCATCGGGACGGATGAACCGTTTTTCCAAAATATAAGAGTCAATCTCACCCCGTTTCAGCCGCTTGAATTGTTCCAACTCACGAGGCAGGTCATCGGGGTGGGTAATGGAAGTCCAGCCAACCCTGAGCACTTCATCCATGCTCCTACCGGTAATTTTCTCATACATGGGATTTACTTCAAACCGCTCTTTTCCTGGTTCAACACCAAGGTCGACTCTATACGAGATGGAAATCCCAATGGGGGCTTGGTAGAAAATGGCATTGAACAGATGTGCCTGCTCCTCCAAGTATTGCTGCTGATCAATACGCTTCTGTTTTGTAGTGAACTTCTCAATCGTCTCCCTGAGAGGTCCTTCCTGCAAGGGTTTCCTCAGCATTGTGACAATATCCAGATCAAAGAGTGTCTCCTTCTCCTTGAGGAGGTGTTGCTCACCAAGAAGGATAATTCTCAAAGGTTCCTGATAAGAGCGATACACCAAGGAGTGCAAGAGTTGAAGACTTTGCAGGTAGGATTGCTCAATATCGATCAGGACGAGATCGATGGAGGCATATTGTTCCATAAGGTGCAATGCCTCTGCATTGTCTCCTGCTGAGAGCACACGGATACGACCAACAACCTTTCTTACAAGAGAAAGGTCGCTTTCACAAAGATGTACAGTCAATAACTGTGTGAACACACAAGGCACCCTCTTCCTAACCGATTCTTATCATCATCCTAGAGTACTAAGCACTATTTATCAATGAAAAGCTTCAGCAAAGCCCCGTGATCTGGTCATAACAGAATGAGACAGGAAGCACCATAAGGCTCAAGATATCCTCTTCCTTCAAGGGAATACCTCCTGCTTCCAAATTTGTGAGCAACTCCTTGGCAAGATCTGATGAGGTCAAAGGAGCAAGGATTACCAACTGCTCTCCTTCCATCTCACTTCTGCTGTGCAAGAATCCAGTAAACAAGCTGTATTCGCTCTCTAGGCTTCGATCCATGCTTTTGGCATCGAAAACGGAGGCTTTTGTGATCCCAACACTCTGCATCGCCAGAAACACGTCCTCCTTATAATCCAGCTGGCTGAGCACCATAAGCAATAGATTCATCGTATCCTCCTAGATTCACTCATTCGTTTCTCCTGCCTTGCGCAACGCTAGTCGTGTCAGCAAGGGACCGACGACTTCGGTGATGATTGTCGTAAACAACAGTACATTGATGATTACGTTGGCTAAATCCTCTCCACTCTGGCCAAAGGCAGGAGCTGAAAATGTCTTGTTGATCGCCAAGGCAAGGGCCAATGCTACCCCAACCTGGGGTAAAAGGGAAAATCCTATCAAGAACCGAACCTTCTTGGGCGAGCGCCCAAGAAGGGCCCCCAAGGTGGCTCCTCCTACCTTGCCAAAACTCCTTGCTGCGAAGTAGAAGAGCCCAAGCAATCCAATCTGGGTTATGAGGGAGACATCCAGGTGGGCACCTCCAAGGATGAAGAAGGCAACGAGAAAGACAGGACTGAACGAGGAGACTACACTCTCACTCTTCTTGCTCAATACCGCTGAGCTGTTTACGATGGTCATCCCGAATGCCATGATGGAGAGCAACTCCGACACTCCCAACAGTTCACATACCCCAAGCAACAAGAACAAGAATGCTGTCAACAACAGCATGACCCAGTCATTGTTCCTTCGCTTTTTCAGCAGCAGGATATAGAGAACCGCAGATGCCGCACCAAGAGCAAGTGCAATGGCAATGGATAGCAGTGCCGATACAATCATGGGCCCAATGGCAAGGGAGTTGCCAAGCAGGCTTGAGCTGACAAAGCTCTCCACAAATACATAGATAATGAGCGCAAAGGCATCATCGATTCCAACCACTGCAAGGATTGTTGAAGTAAGGATACCCCGAGCCTTGTACTGCTTGATTACCGCAACGGTAGCAGCAGGGGCGGTCGCAGAGGCAACAGAGCCAAGCAAGAGTGCTGTATTGAGGTCGGTTTTGAAAAGATGGAAAAGACTAAGAAAGACCACCAAAAAAGCACCAATACTCTCAAAGGTTACAATAGTTATGATACTTCGCCCCAACTTCCTGATAACATCCAGCTTCAGCTCAATGCCGATGGTAAAGGCGATCAAGGCAAGGGCAATGGAAGAGAGGGGACTCAAGATGTCCAGTACTTCAATGGAGAGCAGATTTACCAGTGAGCCACCAAGCAACACCCCCAAAAGCACATATCCGGTTACTTCCGGTATCTTGAGGGCTGTGGTTAGAACCTTACTTCCATACCCTGCAGCGAAGATGGCAGCAAGATAGAGAAACAGATGAAATTCCATATCCCCTACCTACAGATCTGCAAAGGAGTCGAGGACAGCTTCTGGGGTTTTGGCGGCCATAAGCGATTTCCTTCGTGCAGGATTTTTGATGACCAAGGTGATCTTGGAGAGAATCATCAAGTAATCAGTTTGACGGTCAGAAGGCCCCCCGATCATGAAGACCAAACGAACCGGTTTCTTATCCAATGAGTCCCAGGCAACCTCATTATCCAAGACTGCAGCAATGACAAAAAATTCCTTGATCCCCTTCAGCTTTGCATGGGGAATAGCCACCTGGAGACCGATACCGGTACTCATGATGTCTTCACGCTCAAGGATTGCCTCGCTGAAGGCCTTCTCATCAGGTATGTAGCCTAGTTCAGCAGCTCTTGCTGCCATCTCTTTCAATATCGTTTGTTTATGTGTCTCTTCCAAGAAAAGAATCGCTGAATCACGAAGATGGTCGAGTATTCGCATAGTAGTTCTCCTACAGTGATTACAGCATAGAATCTTGGAGCAGGATTGTAAAGTAAGGGATAAAATCAAGGCAAATATACGGGCAATGTTGCAGCCTTTCAAAGCTGCCATTGCCGTGAGAGGGACTGTGAAGACAAGCGTTTCGCTTGCAAGAAGCGGTCCAATGGAATAGAGTACTAATCCATATGGCAACACACACAAAGCTGATGACAAGTGGGTCTATTCAGAGGAATCTCCTTACCTTTGCAATTCCCATCTTTCTGGGCAACTTGTTTCAGCAGCTCTATCATACAACTGACACATTGGTGGTGGGAAACCTGGTTGGCAAGGAGGCCCTTGCAGCCATCACCTCCATCACCAGCTTGATCATGCTACTGGTAGGTCTCTTCCAAGGTATTTTTGTGGGTGCAGGCGTCGTGATATCCACCGCTTTTGGATCAGGGGATCATGCAGGGGTCAAGAAGGCGGTGCATACCACCATCGCACTCAGTCTGTTCACCAGTGTGTTGCTTACCATCCTGGGATATTTCTTTGCACCGGTCGTACTGCACTGGATGCAGACGCCAAAGAGCGTATTCATCGATGCGCAAACCTATTTGCGCATCTTCTTTCTTGGCATCTCCACCCTGATTTTCTACAACACCGCCAGTGGGATCCTGCAGGCTGTGGGAGACAGCAAACATCCGCTCTACTTTCTCATTATTGCTGCCATCTTGAACATTGTCCTAGATTTGGTGTTCGTTGGACTGCTCTCCATGGGTATTGAAGGTACTGCCTATGCAACCATTATTGCTCAGGGGGTAAGTGCAACCCTAAGTTTTCGATTGCTCCTTACAACCCCATCTGTGGTACGCATCCATATCCCTTCCATCAAGGTCCATAAAGCGTATCTGAAGCAGATTCTCACCTTTGGCATTCCCTCTGGAATCCAGAACTCGGTGACCAGCTTTGCAAACGTAATCCTGCAATCCTCCATCAACCTCTTCGGGGCTTCAGCCATGGCTGGAAATGGAGCCTTTATGCGCATCCAGGGTTTTGCCTTCATTCCCATCACAGCCTTTGCCCTCGCCCTTACAACCTTTACCGGGCAGAATCTGGGTGCAAAGGAGTATGATCGGGTACGCAGTGGGGCCCGCTTCGGTGTCCTATTCGCCATGATCCTCGCTGAAACCATTGGGCTGGGTATGTTCTTTGGTGCAGAGGCCTTGATGCGACTGTTCAGCCAAGATCCAGAGGTCATCGCCCTGGGAGTAAGCAAAGCCCATATATCCAGTCTTTTTCTCTGGGCACTTGCGCTCAGCCATGCCATGAGCGGCATCTATCGAGGAGCAGGAAAATCCATCGTCCCAATGGCTGTCATGCTTGCTATCTGGTGTATTTTCAGGATCATTTTCATCTCAACCGGTCTTTGGCTCTTTATGGACATTCGCGTCATCTTTTGGGCGTACCCTGTTACCTGGACACTAAGCTCCATCATCTTTGTAATCTATTACTTTAGGGTCGACTGGATGCACCAAACAGCGTAGACTGGATGTAATGAGGAGGTCTTCATGGATACCATTACCAAACGTCTGGCCCAGATTCGATGCATTCCCATGGTAAAACAGGGAAACATGGACCAAGCTGAATCCCTTATCAAAGCCCTACGTGACAGCAACCTTCGTTGCGCCAATATCTCACAGCAGATGCCTGAAGGGCTTTCCCTCCTGAGACGATTGGCTGAAGAGAAAGATCTGCTCATCGGAGCAGGAAACGTCAGAACGGTCGAAGAAGCCAAGAATGCTCTTGACTCAGGAGCTGCCTTCCTCTTCTCACCCCTCTTCGATGAGCAGATGGTTTCACTCTGTCAGAAAGCCAGAAAACCGATTTATGCAGTAACCACACAGGCCGCCGTAGCAAGGGCATGGGAGTTACCCGTGCTCGGGGCATACCCTGTTGAGGAGTTGGGAGGGATCCCCTTTATCAATGCACTGGGTGAGGAGGCAGGTCTCTCCTTTATCGTAGCTGGTCATATCAGCGAGGAGATGACCGCCACCTATCTTGAGAATCCCCATGTATTGGCGATGACAGGGAGCTGGATGCTGAAAGAACGTGATTGGGAAGCCACTACTGCTGCCCTGAAACGGGCAAGGAGATTCTCTTTACCTGAAAAGTAATAGTTTTGAGGGAGTGCTGATTTCAAACCCTTCCAAAATCAGCATTTTTGCAAAGATACCATCTCCTGTGGTGAGCACCCCACTGAACGTTCCATCATAGACTTGCCCATACCCACAGGATGGACTGCGCTCCATAAGAAGTGCTTGCTTGCAACCAGCTTTCACTGCCAAGGCGAGGGAGCGTTCAGCTCCCATCTTGAATGCTTTCGTCAGATCTTCCCCCGTTGCTGTAAAAACAGACCCTTTTATCAGCTCAGCAGAAGGACGAGGAGTGGGCAACCCTCCCAACTGCTCTGGACAGACCGGGATGAGGGTATAATGCTCCTCTAGATAGGCAGCAAAAGGGAACGGGACCGAAGACCCATCATAGCGACAAGCTCTGCCAAGCAGGCAGGCACTTACTAAAAGTGGCGGTTTACTCATGGAACAACGATATCATAGACTTTCTTTGCATGGTATGATTTTTCCATGGATGGTTATGACAATCTCTGCAAGACGCTGGATTATTTTGAGCAGCGTCTTGCTTCCCAAAGTCCAATCACCTCAGTCGCCGAGCTTGCCCAGCATAGCGGTTACTGCTCCCACCACCTTTCAAATCTATTTACTGCCCATACCGACTTGAAACTGAAGGAGTATGTACAAGCAAGGCTGCTCTCTGCCCTGTTCCTCACTGCATTTACTACAGGACGTTCCTTGGGAACCCTTGCCATGGACTATGGTTTCCACGATTACGAGACGTTCTATCGTGCCTGTAAAAGAACTTTCAGGAAAAGTCCCTCAATCGTGCTTGAGCAAGGAGTGAATGCAATACCGCTTCAACAGCGCATCTATCCACAAAGAACTGCAAGTATTCAACAAGTTTCTTCGCAAGTGGTCTCATTGGGAGCGTTTTCCCTTTGCGGACTCTCCTTCTTCATATGGCCGGAAATTCGATCATTCCATCGACAATGGCAGCAGTTCTCTCAAGAGCGGCATTCCATTGCAGGCCAGAAACACCCAGAGACAACCTACCAATTCACCGCATGGAAGGATGGGGATGAACAGACCATGCGAATCCTCTGTGGGGTCGAGGTCGATCCCAAGGTTTCACAACAAGCAATTTTATCCAGGGAACATATTCCTTCATCAACCTGTATTCGCTTCCTCCATACCGAGGATGTAAACCAGATCAGGAACACCTACCAGTATATCTATGGGACTTTTTTTTCCGAGAGCAAATACAAGAGCCTCGGAAACTGGGAGCTGCAGCGATATGAGACAGACTCAGCTCCCATCGAAATCTACATACCCATCAGAATGTAAACTCGCTTTCCCAATTGAAGTGTTCACTCTCCTCCATCCATACCGGCCAGTGGGAACACCACGAAGGAGTGGTATACTCCCGAACACGGTCCTCACTGCCATGATATGGCTTGATATCGAGGACAGGAGTCCCTTCCTGGGCATCAATCCAGGCAAGATGAATCACTGCATTCTCAAGATCTATTGCAATCACCTTGGCCACTGAAACGCAGAGGGGATTCACCCGGTAGGGAGAGCGAGTTGCAAATACTCCAATCTTTGATGGTCCCTGTCTATAGGGCTTCTCTACCAAGAGAGCCTCACCTGGTAGTGGAATTACCTTGTCTGCATACCATATCACTACAATATGGCTGAATCCTTCAATACCAAGCAATCCCTCTCGATACTCTTTTCTCAGACAAATTGAAAACCCGTCATGGGTAGAAACCGTTCCAATTTCAGTACAGGTAATGTGCATTTGCATTCCTCCTGAACAAAGCATCTCAGAGAGGAGAAAAACCTTCCATTGCAAAAGGGGAGCCACTCCTTACAGAAGGGAACCTATAGTCCCAGCTCCTGCAATTTTTGCCCAATGGCCCCTACGGTTGTCTCCAGGATGTACTCACCATAGGCAGCGCTTGAGAGACGGGGATCCTCGCCCTTTACACCAAGCGGCCAGGTACCCTGCTTTAGCTTTGAGAGGTAGACCAAATCGGGATAGAGCGCCATCATGGTTGATGTTTCACATCGCCCGGCATGGTCTGTCATGGCAAGATAGGAGTCAGGGGAGAAATCGTTTATCGATGAGAGGAGAATAATGTCATACTGTTTCTCCCACTGACCGGCAAGCTCCGCCCATGCCTTTCTGGATGGCCCATGCCCATCGGCTATTAGGCAGATGAATCCAGCACGTTTGGCTTGCGATACCAACCCTTCAAGCATCTGGAGGAACAAACCTTTGGAAACCCAGTAGCAACTGCCTGGAAGTCTCTGATGGGGCTTCGTTGCTTCACTCATGTCCATTCCAATAAGACTTTTTCCATCTCCCGCATCGGTGATGCGATCAGGACCAAGATAGATAGGAGGAAACACAATCCCCCCAAATCGTCTGGCTGCTCGAATGAACAAACCTTCTGCCTGCAGGGCATCAGAACCCAAAACGTTCTGTAGACCATGCCACTCCAGGGTCCCAAGCGGGATATAGCCTATCGGATGTTCAGCAAGTCTCCTCTCAAATTGGGGAACGCTGAGATAGGCATACTGTACACAGCTTTCCATACGGTTACCTCCGCCCTTCCTTCATGCTCTTTTTGTTTGCATACATGCTATTGTCTGAGGCAATATACGTATTGAAGATATTTCCTTGGCAGGACTCACACCACGACCAGCCAAATGCCAAGGAAAGCGGTATCTTTCGACTCTTGTTCAACAGGGCAAGCTGACTGGAAAAGAGCGAAAGCCCCTTCTCCACTACAAAAGGATCCTCCCCGGTGGCAATGACAGCAAACTCGTCACCACCAATCCTATATACCTTTCCTATTCCCCGAAAACAACGCTCAAGCAGTATACTTGCATCAAGCAAAAGTGCATCGCCCTTTGCATGCCCATAGGTATCGTTCGTCTTTTTCAGGTCATTGATATCGCATACCACTATGGATGCCGGAGTTTTGCAGAGCCTTTGCTTGTCAGAGAGGTCACGCATGAACGTGGAGCGATTTCGCAACCCAGTAAGGACATCAAATGCATAGTACTGCTCTTGGGAAAACAGATAGAACAACAACAAGGAGATTGCGATCCCCGGCCACAAGGTAAGCACAGGAGGAAATACAATCTGGATGGCAGCCCCTACAATCGGGGTTACAAGGATAAGCATCATGAACGGACGGTCAGAAACTTCAAACGTCCGCAGGGTCTTCACCATGAACAGGATACAGAGCCCGTAGTAGAACAGCATATGTGCTGTTGCCAAGGGAAAAAGAAGCCCACGGTGGTAGACATTCATTTCGTCAACAAAAAAGTACCAACCAGTGTGATAGCTGAGTATGCTGAGCAATGCATTGGCCGAGAGGGGAACGAACAACCAATATGACTCCCTTCGGTATTTTGAATAGGCAATGTACCGGAACAGGAAGTAGCAGACGAAGGGAGAGAGTCCAAAGCCAAGTACATTGGTGATTCGGTGTGCAGCTATCTGGGAAGCAACACCAAAATCGTCTACCTGATAGGCAAACAGCTCCGTACCTATGACAAACAGAAGCGTAAGAGCAGAGAACATATACCACCGATTACTCATCTTGCTTTTCCTACTGCGAGATGCAAGGATGATAGCGAAAAGCAAAAGCACCAGAGACAGAACATCCAGCTCAATGGTTGCGTTCATAGGCCCTCTCTTTCCTGTATAGTGCCACAGCACCCCCTATTTGCCTAGGGGAAGCCTTGCATCAAACGCGCGAGTTCCGTACCATCTAGGAGATTATGAACCCTCCACTGCCTGAGTATCCAGCCAAACGATATGCCCTTCACCTCCAGCAACTTCTGCTTGCCCATGGCTTTGTAGATTTCGAGGGGAGAAAAGAGGTTCCCATCGACAACTTCTTCCACCCCGGTGGTGGAGCCATGTTTGCGGTGCTTGTCGCTCGTGACCAAGAAGGAGATGAGATTCTGCTCAAGGCATTCTCAGGCAGTTGCCAAGGCCATCTCAATCTTTTCGGCTGGGTTCCCCACATCGTAGAGGCAGATGACTATGCCCAGCACCTAGCAACCTATGATGCCTCAATCAAGGAGTGGGGTCTTCGCTCTGAGCAGGCAAGAGGCAGAGAGGAGAAGATCTTCTGCACTGCAAAGCGAGCTGAACAATCGCGAAAGGCATTGCAGCACTATAGGAGTCTCTACCATATTGCCACCATCAATAAAGACTCTTTCTCCCCTGAGGAAGTATTCCCCCACAAAAAAATTCCCACAGGAAGTGGGGACTGCTGCGCCATAAAGTTGTTGCACTACGCTTTCAAGCACAATCTGCACCCCCTCAGCATGGCTGAGTTCTTTTTCGGCGCTCCCACAGTGGGTAGCAAAAGAGAGCATCTCTGTTTTTATGGACCCTGTGATGAAAAATGCAAGCCACTACTGCACCGTATGTTGGGCCTGGATATTGTCTATCAGGATTCCCATATCATCATTGTGAACAAGGATGCCGGACTGCTCTCAGTCCCGGGCAGGGGAGTGGAAAAACAAGATAGTGTGGAAACGCGCATCAGGAAGCTATTTCCCCAAATGCCTGTACAGTGTGCCGTACACCGACTCGATATGGATACTTCTGGACTACTTATTCTTGCCCGAGACAAGCAATCACACAGAATCTTGAGCCAACAATTCAGCCTTCAAAAGGTGAGAAAAATGTATGTGGCACTTCTGTTAGGAGTTCTTAGAGAGAAAGCTGGAAAGATCATACTCCCTTTCCGGCTCGACATCGAGCACCGTCCTCACCAAATATATGATGCAGAGCAAGGTAAATGGGGAGAAACCCATTTCCAGAGGATCAGGGTGGAGAGATGGCCTGATGGTCAGCTGCTGACCCGTATCCACCTCTACCCTCTCACCGGACGCACTCACCAGCTCAGGCTTCACTGCTCCCATGAAAAAGGCCTTGGTCATCCAATCAAGGGTGACAGGCTCTATGGCAAAGGCATGGATGAGCGTCTGTATCTCCATGCAAAGACCTTGGCATTCTTCCATCCCGGTACTGCAGATTGGATGGAGTTTTCAACCAACGATCCGTTCTAATTGTACGCATTTGTGCTTTCTTGCACCCCTCATCTGTTGTATAGTAAGCAATGGAGGCTTTATGCGGAGAAAAAACAATGCAATTTATATTGACCTGGAGAATATCCCATCAGCTCTGGACCTCAAGCAACTTTTTGAGGAGTTGACACTCAAGCATAATGATACCCCCGAAGAGGAGAATATCTTTGTCATCAAGATGGCATGTGGCAACTCCAAGTCGATCAAGAAGCTGGAAAAACAGCTGGCAGAGTATAATTTTACGATCAGAGACACTCCTTCCATCACCACCAATTACAAGAACCGTGCCGACTTGATCATCAGTCTTGAGGCACTGGAAACAATCATTGTAAACACCCCGGTCATAGACCGCTATGTGTTCATCACCAGTGACAGTGACTTTACCGTCATCATGGAAGCACTACGCAAATACGGCAAGGAAGTCTACCTGGTTACCAAAGAGATGGTCAGTGACAAACCCATCTTCAACAACTGCTGCGACGAGATCTTGATCATCGAATCCTATATGAACAAACCCAAGGCGGAGGAGGCAAAAGAGAGTGAACCTCCAAAAACCACAAAGAAAGAAGAGAAACCTGAAATAAATCACACCAGGAAGATGGACAAACAGGTTGAAAGCCTTATGAGGCGGGTGGTTGATTCTTTCGAACCTGACAGCTGGCAACTGGTGAGTTATGTAGGGGTGAAATTTCATCAGATGGACAAGAGCAGGATGATTGAAAGAAGCAGCTATCGCAGCCTTGGAAACCTACTCTCCAAGCTGGAGAAAGAGAAGTACATTGAGCGCAAGCTCAATGAGAAAGGTCATCCCGAAATACGAAAAGCGTCCCTCTAAAACAAGAAACAGGAGCACTTATGGCTGCTTTATCCCGAGAAAAACATTTCCAAAGAATTGTCTTTGCCATGGTTCTTCTCATCTTTGTCATGGCACTCTACTACGACTCCTTCCTGGAAACAGAGCCAATCGCCAATGGTATGGTAGTCACTTGGGATGAGGGGTGGAGCATCCTGGAGAATGGAAAGCAGATTGTAGAATCCACAACCCTCCCCCATACCTTGGAAAAACCGGTACGAGACAAGCAATTCACCCTCCATAACACCCTTCCCGAAACGCTACCGGCCGAGAGGAGAACCATCGCCTTCAACTCCAGTATGGCTAGCGTCATGGTAGCAATAGACAAAGAGGAGATCTATCATTTCATCGGACCTGAATCTGGCTGGGCTCGTCCTGTATATGGAGGAACCTACACCCATTTCATTCGCATCGAGGAAGAACATCTGGGAAAAGCGTTGGATATCACCTTCCAGTACACTTCAAACAACGCATTCGCCGGTCATCTGAAGCCAATTTACAACGGCTCAAAGACTGATCTACTATTCCATGAACTGGGAGAGTGGCCATCTCTCTTCTTTGGATTCAGCTTGCTCCTGCTTGCTGTAATGGTTGCTCTATTCTCCCTCTTCATCCAAACGGAAGAAGAACGTAAAAGCTTCTTCTTCCTTGGCATGGTGTTGCTTGCTCTAGGGGGGTGGGTTTTCAGCCAAACCCCCAGCAAGTTCCTCCTGTTCAGGAATCCCGCACTACCAATGAATCTCAGCTTTGCTGCGCTCTTTCTCCTACCGGTATTCTTGGTAAACTACATTATGTACTCCTACCCGGTAGGCAAGTGGACTACCCCATTCCTATACCTCTCCCACTTCTTTGCCTCTCTTTATGTTGTCGGAGGATTTCTCCAACTCTTTGGAATCCTCCAATACACGGATATCCTGCTCCTCTGTGGTCTAATGCTGGCACTTTTTTTGCTTGCGCTCTTTGGTTTTCTTGTTGCTGAGTATAGCAGGGGAAACAAAGATCTCTCTTCTTTTCTTCTAGCCATGAGCTTCCTGCTCTTCTCCATTCTCGCTGAAGAGGGATTGCTTGCACTGGGCATCTCATTGGACAGTGCAGTCATCCTCCACTTCGGGATGGCTTCTGCAGCAGTGGTTCTGTTCTGGAGAAGTGTCACCTTGATGCGCAACAAGACCAAGCAACTCTGCAAAGAACAGTTGCTGCTCAGTCTTGCCTATAGTGACGCATTGACAGAAGTGGGAAACCGGGCAGCATATGACCGGGAAGTTTCCAGGATACAGGCATCCCACGATAAGCGCGTTCTCGGTATTCTCATGATGGACATCAACGACCTGAAGAAGATCAATGATACCTTGGGACACTCCCAGGGTGATCAAATCCTCAGGGATTTTTCCAAGCGTATACAACGTCTCCTCCCATCAAGAACAAAGATCTTCCGCTACGGGGGAGATGAATTCATTGCGCTCATCCCTGACGTATCCGAGGAGGACATGCAACACTATGTCGGAAAAATTCTCTCCCAATTCACCATTACCAACAAGTTGCACTATCATGTAGCTGTCGGGTATGACCGATATATTCCTCATAGGAAAGACCGATTCCACCAGTGTGTGGGACGGGCAGATGAGGCAATGTATGCCTGCAAGCATATCATGAAACGATCAGCATCAGCTACTTGACCAGATTTCAGCAGATAGGCACCCTACTGTCAGGAGGCTCCTGTGAAACACATCATCATCTGTATCGCTCTCACCATCTTCTTATCACCCCTCTTGGCGGACACCACTTTGGGTGGAAGCACAGGGTACATCGTTGTTCCCAGTGCCGAGGTGGCCCCCAGCGATTTTGGCAGCTCAGTGACCACCGCATACTCTGCAACCGTCACGGGGGAGAAGGTTATACATACTCCTTCCCTGCTGCTCTCTTTCTCTGATTGCGTAGAGACCAGTTTTGCCGTGGATATCGCTAGCGATACTGATCTCCTGCTCAACGGAATGTGGAGATTCCTAGAGAAAGAGACCACCAGCTTCAGCATTGGATTGCTTGCGCAGATCAGTGGAGTCTCCGAGGCCAATGATTTTTCCAGTCAACTCTATATTGCATCCACCTTCGATAGTTCCATCATGGACCTCCCCTCGAAAACCACCGTGCGCTTGGGCTATACGTTCAAGCAGGATATGCAGAGCAATATTGATTTCGCGCTCGGCTTCCAGACACCATTCTTCCCCAAGGTATGCAAGGAAAAAGTGGATTTCCTTCTGGACTTTGGCAATGTCAGCTACAGTACCACCCCATCAGCGGGAGATGCAGAGAACCGGGGCATGGTCAATATTGCACTACGCTTGCTTCCCCTTGAGTTCATACAGGCAACCTATATTGGAGTGGACATCCGTGCTCTTGACCTGTTTGACCATAGCGGGAGAGCCCTCAGCATTGGGGCTAATATCAGCTTCAGGCCGAAATAGGAAGAAGGCAGGAGCAAGAGGCTATTCGATTTCAACCACCTTGATCATATTGGTCTTCCCACTACTTCCGACAGGGACTCCTGCTGTAATGACAACGGTATCGCCTTTTTTAACCAAACCCTGTTCCTGAAGATATGTCGGGGCATAGGCAAGCAGCTCATCAACGCTCTCCAGTTGTTCTATGAGGATCGGGGTAACTCCCCAGCTCAAGGCAAGGTAGCTCACGACATACTCAAGGGGGGAGAAGGCAATGATGGGAACTGATGGACGGAATTTCGCTATCAGACGTGCAGTACTTCCCGTCTGGGTAAAACATGCAATATAGGAAGCACCAACGGATAGAGCAAGCTCTCGGGTAGCCAGTCCTACAGCCTCTGTAGTGGTAATTGTGCGCTCAGGGTCGAGCATGCTGATTTGGTTGAAAACCTGCTTCTTGAACGCGTCACTACGCTCAGAGAGACTTGCAATACGACTCATCGTAGTCACTGCCTGCAGTGGATACTCCCCTGCTGCAGTCTCACCACTGAGCATTACTGCACTCGTTCCATCAATTACCGCGTTTGCAACATCATTGGTTTCTGCCCTGGTAGGTTTCGGATTATGCATCATCGACTCCAGCATCTGCGTTGCGGTAATGACCGGAAGACCCCGATCAATACAGGATCTGATGATGGTCTTCTGTATCAAGGGAACTTCCTCGGCAGGCACTTCCACTCCCAAGTCCCCTCTGGCGATCATGATCACGCTGGACTCATCCATGATCTCCTGCAAGTTTGTGACAGCCTCTGGCTTCTCTATCTTGCTGATAATGGGAATGGTTTTTCCAAATGTGGCCATCATATACGCTTTCAATGCTTTTACATCCTTGGCACTACGTACGAAGGAGAGTGCTACATAATCGAGATTATTGGAGAAGGCAAAGGCAAGATCCCTCTTGTCTTTCTCGGTGAAGGAACTGAGATGGTGCAGCGGTACCTCGGGTAGGTTTACCCCCTTTCGAGGCAACAAAACTCCATCTTCGAGCATGATACATTGTATGTCCTTCCCCTCAATGCCATCGACCACCAAGGATACCAACCCATCATTGATTAGTATTCGCTGGCCAATCTTGATCTCCTCATGGAGGTAGGGATAATCGATGCTGATTCGTTCCCTGGTCCCGAGGCAGGGCTCAGTGGTCAGGGTAAGTTTTGCACCCTTCTCCAGGACATACATCTCCTCCTGCAGCTGCCCAAGGCGAATCTTTGGTCCTTGAAGGTCCATAAAGACGGTAACCGGGAATCCAAGCTCCCCACTTGCCTCTCTGACAAAGTCAAAGCGTCTCTGTTGCTCTTCATGGGAGCCATGACTGAAGTTCAGCCTGATCACCCGGCATCCAGCTTCCAGGATTGCCTTGACCATCGGATACGTCTCACTTGCTGGTCCCAGTGTGGCAACAATCTTTGTATAGGTCATGTCCCTGCCTCCTACAGTATCATGAGACGATTCTCCTTGGTTTGTAAAGCGTTATTCCCCAGAGGGTGAGAAGAGAATCACCCAAAAGGGTGATTGAAATGCCACCAAGGGGCGATTGTTTTCCCAGCAAACACTACTAGAGTGAATGTGTGAATAGAACCTTGAGGAAAAGCTGGATCATTATTGTCGTTTCACTTCTTTTCAGTCTTATCTGCATAAGCAGTATAGGACGTCTACATATAGACAGCTCAACCGACGCCTTCATCCCACAATCACATCCAGTGGTAGCCACCAATGAGAACATAGAAGAGCGATTCGGTTCCCTTGACTCGGTAGTGGTAAGCCTGTACGCCCCTCACTCCATGGTACAGAGCGAGTATCTCGAACAGCTTGCAATGCTTACCACGCAAATTGAAGCATTGGAGGGGGTGAAACAAGCCTCCAGTTTGACAAACCTAAAGCATCTGGAACCCTCCCCCGACGGCATTGAGGTTGTCGCTCTCTATGATGGGAATATTGGGCAATTAGAGAAACGAATAGCATCCTGGCCCTCATTCTATGAGGGTACGTTCATCTCAGAAGACCATCAAGTACTCTCCATTCTGATCCAAACCACACGACAATACAACGCTTCACTCCTGCTTACCCATCTCAGGGAATTGCTGCTCCCTCTTGAAGGAGTCGAGTACTCTCTGCTTGGTTTGCCCGCCGTTACCGAGGAGATTGAGAGAAGCCTGCTTAGTGACATTACATTGCTTGCTCCCATAGTTGCGCTGCTGATCATGCTCGTACTCTACCTGTTCCTTCATAGAATAGCTGCAGTGCTTCTCTCGCTTGTCCCCCTTGTGTTCAGCAGCTCACTGACCCTTGGGATCATGGCATGGACCGAAATCACGGTAACCATGGCAACCATGCTTGTTCCGGTTCTCCTGCTCATCATAGGTAGTGCCTATACGGTGCATATATTCAGTCATTTCTACCAAGAATATGATGGTGGGAACATTGAGGAGACCCTGCAGAACGTTGTGCACACCAATGCCTATCCCATCATTGGATCTGCAGCAACGACAGCGTTTGCATTCCTTGCCCAACGTTTCAGTCCTCTCGAGCCATTCAGGACATTCGGTTTGCTCTGTTTTGTCGGAGTGTTTGCCTGTGCCGCCAGTTCACTTATCCTACTACCTGCCCTTATCAGGGTCGTATATCAGGCAAGAGTCCCAAGACCCCAGCGTTTAAGCAAACCTCATAGCTTAGTTCTTGTACGATTTGCGCTCAGAATATCCAATACGTGGGGCAAGCGTACCATTGCATTCTTCCTGCTTATGATCATTGTTGTCCTTCCTGTCTCCTACCTGTCCTTACAGGGAGGCACAAATATGTTGGCATTTTTCAGGCCCTCTTCAAGCCTTGTAACCATGAACAATCGATACAACCAGGCAATGCAAGGATCTTTTTCCCTTTCCGTTCTGCTCACTCCTCCTGAAGGTACTGCAACGCTCAGTCCAAAAGTCCTAAACACGCTTGAACATGCCATCACGGTCATCGAAGGAGAACCTTCTGTAGGAGGCGTTCAGTCCATCCTGCCGTTTATCAAAAGAATGAATCAGTTGCTGGGCCCAGCTGAGGGAGGAGTCGTTGAAGCAGTGCCAGAAGAGCCTGTGTTTGACTTTTTCTCAAATCCAGTTCCCCTAACGGCCCCTGAAAGAAAACCAGAATCAAAAACACTGACCGAAAGAGGGGGGAAAGGCAGGTATGAAATTCCCAGTGATCCAGCTCTGTATGGTTTGTCCACAGAGGAGGAGCTAAGTCATCTCATTGCCCAATACCTCCTGCTGTACAGCTCTTCATTGGACAGCTTTATCGATGACCCTCTGGAACCGGACTCCACGCTTTTCACCATCCTCCTCAAAGAGTCCAACACAGAAGCACTGAGAATGCTATGCGATCTCATTCCTACCCTCTTTCCTGCAACATGGACCATAGAGATTGGAGGCGGGGAGGCGGTAAGCCTTGCATTGACTGACTTGGTCACCAAGAGCCAGATCATCAGCCTCTTCAGCTCACTTATTGCTGTCTGGATACTGGTACTCATCATGCTGCGTTCCATAAGGCTTGCAACACTTGCCTTGCTTCCCTGCCTCTTTGCTCTCTCCTCAGTGTTTCTGGTCATGGCACTTTTCTCTATCAAGCTGGATATCGTAACCAGCCTCATTACAGCATTATCAATCGGTATCGGGGTTGACTATGCCATCCACTTGCTTTCAGCGTTCCTACGAAACAAACAGTCCCTTGAAGCAATACTGATGACCACCGGAAAAGCAATTCTCGCTAATGCCGCTTCGGTGGCAGTTGGTTTCAGCGGTCTTCTCTTCAGCCGATTCCTACCAATTGCAAACCTTGGATTACTCTTCTGTATCGCCATGATCTCAGCAAGTTCTGCTGCACTCTTGTTGCTCTTGGCGCTGCGCTTTCATCTGTCCAACCTATTTGTCACTCCCAGGAGAAAATCATGAAACGATTCATCACCCTAGTTGCCATCATCTTCCTTGGCAGTTCCCTTGCAATCTTCAGCACCCCGACAGCTGACCAGATCATGGAGCAGGTGCTAAACAGACAGAACGCTTCAACCTCAGCGCTTGATATCAGACTTACCTTGATCGACAGGTCGGGAAGCACGCGGGAAAGACGACTACAAACGCTCAGCACAACAAAAGAGGATAGAACCTCCACACTGACAGTATTTCTCTCCCCTGAAAGTGTACGCAATACCCGCTTTCTCTCTGTTGAAGGGGCAGAGGGAAAAACAGAGCAGTGGATATACCTCCCATCTCTTAAACGAATCAGGAAGATTGCAGGGACTGAAGAAGCAGGCTCCTTCATGGGAAGTGATTTCTCCTATAGTGATATGGCCTCAACCACCTATGATACTGACCAAGCAATCCATTCCCTCATTGCAGAGGACAGCAGGAGCTATACCATCGAGTCAGTGCCACATGAGAAGAACGTCTACGGGAAAACCATCACTATGGTAGATAAGGAGACCTATCTCCCCCTGGAGGTCCAGTTCTATGAACCTGATGGGGAAACACGTTTGAAGACATTAACCACTGAAGCAATCGATACGCTCTCTGGTCGTCCGGTTAGTACGATTATGGTGATGCAAACCCACGCAAGTTCACACTCCACACGCTTGGAGATACTCCAGGCACGCTACGACATGTCCCTTCCAGAGGGATATTTTACGACCAGATTTCTGGAAACCGGGAGACTGTGATGAAACGAATCATTATTTCAAGCATTGTTCTGCTAGCTACCTCTACCCTCCTATTTGCTTTTGACATTTTCGCAGAAGAAGAGGCAACAAGGAACGTGCATCTACAGAATGAGACATCCTTGATCATGTACAAAGACAAGTCCCAAGAGCCTCAATTATTGCTAGCTATAACCGCCGATTATGAAGATGAGAGCTATAAGGCACAAACCATACTACAATTTGATGCAAAGAAGAACTTGCTTTCAGCGAAACAGCTCTCTCTCAGCCTGTTTTGGGGAAACCAGGTGCTTACTACAGGTTGGACGACCCACCCCTGGGGGAGTGCATCGCTCTCCCACATCGTGGACGTGCTCAATGCACAGGATCTTAGTCGCGGTATTGTTGATGACATGGAAGCCATGAAGAGGCCTGAGCTGATGATTTCCCTGACTGTCTACCAGGAGCGAAGTGCACTGGATCTTGTGGTGAAGCCAGGATTTCTCCCTACTATCATTGAGGATACAGGACGATGGTCTCTTATGCCCCCAGCGTTTTCATCGGTATCCCTGCAAGCAGAAGAAACTGAAAACCTTGAAAAATTTGGCGGGGGTGCACGCTACCGAATTCAGATGAGCACCATCTACCTTGGCCTGCTCTACTTCAATGGGTATTACCCTCAAAGCGGCTATACCAATATCACGTTCAACCCCTCGACATTTGCCATCACTGGGGCAGATACCATCCATACCCGTTACCAACTTATTGGACTTGAATCGAGCAGTCTGTTTGGACCCATTACGCTCGCTCTTGAAGGGGGATTCTTCCTCAGTGAGGATAGGGAAGGAAGTGACCCTGGTCTTTACAACAGCAAGTACTCGTATTTGGCGGAGCTCTCATATACCCATGGCACGAGTGGGACCTTTCTTGCTGTTGCCTATCAAGGACAGTATGTATTGCACTTTCCCACTTCTCCACTGGATGTCGATGTTCTGTCTTCCTATGATGGTAAAGCCTATGCCAATACAATTATTGCCGCCCTAGAATCCAAATTCTTTCGCGAGAAACTTACCATGAGGGTATCGGGAACCTACCAATTTGAGAGCACAGGATATCTCCTTCTTGCCTCTGCTTCCTATGCCTTGAGAGACAATCTCTCATGCTTCCTCAAGACTACTTGGTACGGTTCAATCGAGACGAAGGAAAGCATCTACCACACATGGGACGCAAATGATTCTCTTCACATAGGGCTCAAGGCATGGTTCTGAGATGGTGGATATGGTAGGATTTTCCCAGGAGGGCTTGTATGGTAATCCTGTCGGATATCTTGCTCTTTCTCACCACAGCCTTGGTGGTCTCCATCACCTGCTTGTGCATCCTGCTCTTCTACCGGGTCAAGGACGCATACATTGGATCCTTCCTTACAGTGCTCGCTCCGCTCTCCCTGCAGATGTGCCTTACCTTGCTGGTCACCTACCTTACCAGATCACTTCCGGTAGGGAATCTGAGTGCTGAAGCATTCCAGATATTCGCCCTGGGGGCTACTATTCTCTCCATCCTGCTTACTACCATCATACTGCTCATGATGAGTCGGTACTTGATCGCCCTGCTCCCTGCAAACATGAGCCAGAAGCAGTTGGGAAACCGTATTCTCTTTTTTCTGATCCTGCTCTTCTTCCTGCTCAGCCTCTGGGTCATCATCCTGGAGAGTGGTGGAGATTGGCAGAAGGCAATGGAGGAAACCATCAGCTACCACTTCTTTGCTGGAAGCATGTTCCTCATTATCCACGCTATTATGAGCATCCTCTATGTCAAACGCGCAACCACCTGGGAGGAGGAACGACTATTGAAAGGAATCATCTATACCTTCCTACCCCTCTTCTTCCTCTTTCCCCTGGATCTGCTGTTTTTCAGGAAGCTTCCCTTCAAGCTGGTATATCTCAGCTTCTCAGCTCTCTCTGTCTATCTCTACTATTTCATCAGCCGCAGGTACTTCCTGACCTGGGAACAAACCGAGCATACCGATGTCTCCAAGGGAAAGGCTTTTGAGTTATCCCAGCGTGAAGAGGAGGTTCTTCAACTCTTGGCAGAGGGGTGCAGCAATCAGGAAATTGCAAAGCAACTTTTCATCTCCCCAAATACGGTAAAGACCCATATCAAAAACATCTATGCAAAGATGGGGGTAGGCAACAGGCTCCAGCTCTTCAAGGTACTCAAACAGTGATCAAGACTTGCAGGAAGCGCAAATGCCGGTCACGAAGAAGGTATGGTCATTGATGGTAAAACCATACTGCTCTTCCCAATCCCGCATCTGCTGTTGATAGGCACAACCTCCCAGATCGATGAACTTGTGGCATTGTTCACAGTGGAACCAGTGATGGTGAATCCCTTCACTGCGCCCTCGATAGCTGTAGTAACGTTCAGTACCATGCTCACTGCAGTGCAGGATGAACGACTCTGCATATCCCTGCTCTTCCAGGTAGTGAAGATTGCGATAGATGGTTGCCTGATCAAAAGGAAGGGAAGCATCCTTGCTCAACATGGATGCACTGACCGGTTCCTTGCTCTCCTTGAGCAACTCCATAAGTGCCTTTCTTGCCTTAGTCATGGGTTTTCCTCCAACGCTTCACTACATCACCGGCAGAACGCCCCAAGAAGAACGCTCCTGCTATGACAACGACTGTCGCACCAACGGGAATATCGAACCCCCATCCAACCACCAGGCCAAAGAAGGAGAAGAGGATGGAGAAGAGTGTGGCCGATACCATCATGGAAACCAAATTTTTTGCCTTGAATCCTGCAGTCCCGGAAGGAAGGGTCAACATGGCGATCACCATCACAATACCTACAAAGGTTTGTAGGAGCACCACGGCAACTGCAGTGATGGAGAGGATGGCAAGAAACACCACCTGTGTGGAGATGCCACGGACCTGTGCAAACTCCTCATCAAAGGCTGATGCCTCAATCTGGGGGTAGAATCGCCAAGCGAGGAAAATAACCACAAGGTCCAGGAGCAAGAGCAGGATCAGATCAGAGGGAGCAATAAGCAGGATATTTCCAAACAGATAACTGGATGGGTCGGTATATCCAGGAGTCTTGGCCATGAACAACACACCGATGCTCATCCCAATGGCCCAGATAGCCTGGATGACTGTATCCTCCCGCTGTTTGGAGCGAAGGGATACCACTCCAATAATTCCTGCTGAAAGCAGCGCGAAGATGATAGCTCCCACCATGGGACTCAAGCCAGGAACCATGCCAGTGGCAGAGAGATAGAGTGCAATACCGATACCACCAAGCACCGCGTGGCTGATAGCCCCGGCAAGGCCTGCTATGCGTTTGACAGTTACCACTGATCCCAGCACACCAAAGAGTACTGAGGAGAGCAACCCAGCAAAAAACGCATTTCTTACAAACGGAAAATCCGGGTTGAACAAAGCTGAAAAGAATCCAAGCAGGTTACTCATACATCCTCCCTTGGAAAGTGACATGAATCACCGGGAATCTCGACATCATGACGGACCCGTTTGCTGGCCCCTTGCTCATCTTCCTCAAGCGTATGTTGCACAACGGTTCTCCCTATCTTTCCATCCCTGTGGGCATCGATACAGAAGACGCGGTCGATCAAGGAGGAGACAAAACGCATATCATGGGTAACGATCAAGATGGTGGTTGTCCCCTTGAGCTTTCCAAGAGTCGCGTAGAGTCGTTGTTCGCTCTCCCTGTCCAGATTGGCTGCCGGCTCATCGAGTATGAGCATGTCCGGCTCCGCTGCCAGAGCTCTGGCAACCAAGACACGGCGTCTCTGTCCTCCACTCAATGCATTGTAGGGGCGACTTGCCAGATGCTCAAGTTCAACCTGATTTAGTGCCTTCAATGCCTTTTCTGTATGTCCTTCCTTGCTTCCTCGTTTTTTTGCATCCACACGCCCCATCCTTACCACCTCCAACACAGAGATGGGGAAGGTAGGGTCATAGCTGGTGTGTTGGGGAACATAGCCAACACGTGTCCGGCTTTTGCGTGGATCAAGGCCAAGAAGTCGAATGGTACCTGCTTGAGGCATCTCCAAACCAAGAACCAACTTCAGCAAGGTGCTCTTTCCTGCACCGTTTGGACCCACCAAGGCGATGAACTCTCCTGTATGGAAGTGAAAACTGACATCCTCAAGCACCTTTAGGTGGGGATAGGAGAATGCAACATCATGAAATGAGAGAGCGATTGGTATACTGCTCATAGGGTGTTCTGCACCTCCAGCAGGGCACTGCCCATCAGTGTAATATTGGAAAGCCAGTCATAGGCAAGTGGGTCAAGCGGAATTACCTTTGCTCCCACAACCTGGGCGACCTTCTCTGCACTGAACAAGGGAAATTGTTTCTGTACAAAGATGGCTTTCGCCTTCTCCTCCTGTGCCTTTGCGATCAAGGCAGCCAGATCCTTTGCTGTCGGCTCCTTACCTCCTGTCTCTACAGCCTCCTGATGAATTCCAAACGAGTCCAGGAAATATCCAAATGAAGGGTGATAGACAAATACCGTGCTCCCTGAGAGGTCAGTCAACTGGGATTTGAGTGTAGTGAACACCTCATCAATTTCCATGCTGAACAGTGCTGCTTGTTCCTCGATCCTCTCTTCAGGCAAGCCCAACTCACCAACCAGTGCATGTTCAATATTGCTCACCAATACTTTTGCCTGCTCCCATCCAAGCCAGGTATGTCGGTCAATGTTCAAATCATGAACATCATTTTCATGGTCATGGGCTTCCAAAGAACGGAGTTTCATACCCTTTGTTCCATCGACAATCAGCAGACTGGGATAGAGGCTGCGGACCTTGTCAATAAGAGCATGCTCAAAGTCAGTTCCACTGAGAATCCAGAGACTCGCCTGAGCAAGCTGGGCCATCTGGGAGGGGGAAGGTTCATAGGAGTGGGGATTCTGTCCCTCCCCTACCAGGACTGAGGTTTCTACCAAGTCCCCTGCAATGGTGTCGACAAAATAGGCATGGGGCAGAATGCTCACCATGACAATCGGCTTGGATTGTTCCTCTGATTCACCTGCGGCAAACAGACCAAGAGAGCTGAGAAGAAGTATGAGTAGTATTGAAACTATACGTGTGAGCATAGGTACCTCCATTGTGTGAATACAACATAGTAAAACAACCGATAATTTGCAAGTCATTTGCAAAAAAAATCAGGCTATACAGGGTCCTTGTAATGCGGGTATATTGCAAAGAGAGAGGAGTCAACCATGATCTATGCACACAACGATGAGTCACCACAAATTGCAAAGGGGTGCTACATAGCCCCAAGTGCTGATGTTATCGGCAAGGTTATCCTGGAAGAAGGGGTATCGGTATGGTTTCATGCAACCCTTCGGGGGGATGTGAACACCATCCACATCGGGAAACAGTCGAACATCCAGGACAACGTGGTTGCCCATGTTGACCGCGACGCTCCGCTCACCGTAGGAGAGCGATGTACGGTTGGGCATGGTGCAATCATTCATGCATGCACCATTGGCGATGACTGCCTGATCGGTATGGGCTCAATTATATTGAATAATGCGGTGATTGGTAACCAATCTATTGTTGCAGCTGGTGCCCTTGTTCCCCAGAACAAGAAGTTCCCACCACGATCGCTTCTCGTTGGCACTCCTGCAAAGCTTGTTCGGACCCTTACTGACGAGGATCTCAGGAACATGCAAGAGAACACCCAGGAGTACTGGCAATACGCGCATGAGCTGACAACAGGGGCGCAAACAATACGTTAATCCTCGTTTGCCTGCTCAAACTTTCTGATTGCATCATTCGTTCCACCAACCACCAATACATCATCGGTCAATAGTTGCTGGTCGGGTAGGATTTCGCTGATTGCCTTCTTGTCACGGATAATGACAATGATATTGAGGTGGTAGCGCTTACGGAGATTCAAATCCGCTACACTCTGATCTGCAAATTCTGATGAGAGGGTGATATTGGCGATGGAAAAGTCATCACAGAGCTCAAGGAAATCCAAAGTACCGGTAGAGACCAGAGAACGGGCAAGACGCTCGCCCATCTCAACCTCAGGGAACACAGCCTCAGCACCGATATGTTCCAGCACTTTCCCATGGTTCATACTGGTGGCCTTTGCAATGACACGGGGAATTCCCAACTCAATGAGGCTCATGGTAACCAAGATATTGGACTCGATGTCCTTCCCGATACAGACAATGGCGGTTCTGCAGTGGGAAATCCCTGATTCATGCAGAACCTCTTCGGTGACAGCCCGTACCGGATAAATATTCTCCAGCTGATCCTTCACGGCGTTCAGCTTCTCTTCCTCTATCTCAAGGACAATGACTTGCTTGCCTGCCTTGGTTAGTTCCAAGGCGAGGGAGAGGCCGAATCTCCCCAGTCCAATAATACCGTAGGCATCAGGATCATACTCTTTTTTCATGGATGGTTTCCTCCTATCCAATAAATATCTGTTCTTCAACATATCCCAATTGTGAGGCTTTCTTTGCAAAACTGGTTGCAATGGTAATCGGGCCGACCCTTCCAGCAAACATAATCACCACCAAAACGAGCTTTGAGAATGTAGCCAATTCTGTGGTAATCCCCATGGAAAGTCCAACAGTGGCAAAGGCGGAGACTGTCTCAAACATCACCTCCAGAAAGGTGAATTTTGCCCCTTCAGTGAGCAAGACAAGAAGACTTCCCCCGAATATAAACAGGACCGCGAGCAACAGTACCTGAAAGGCCTTGAGGATACTTTCCCCTCCAATCTTACGCTTGAAGGCTGCACTCTGCCGGGAGAACATCAAAGATCCGAGACTCAAGAACAATGTAAAGGTGGTGGTTGTCTTGATACCACCACCGGTAGACCCGGGACTTGCGCCAATAAACATCAATACCATGATGAACAGAAGCCCAGCTTGGCTCAGAGTGGAAAGATCAACGGTGTTGAACCCTGCTGTTCTGGTGGTAACACTTTGGAAGAATGCTGCAAGCGGCTCAAGGTGTTCCACGAGAAGAAAGAAGAGAAACCCTACGGTTATCAGTATGCTGTTCATCGTAATGACAATCTTTGAGTGCATGGTCAATTTTTTCCACGTTCGGCCTTTTGCTACATCAGCAAGGACAAAGAACCCGGTACCCCCGATAATGATCAAGAAGGCAGTGGTAAGATTCATCATGAGGTTGCTCCGATATCCACTAAGACTCTGGAACTTGCCCATCAGGTCAAACCCGGCATTATTGAATGCGGAAATGGTATTGAATGCAGCATGACCCAAGGCATCAAGAGGAGCATAGGAAGAGCGAAAGATGAAATACTCTATGAGCGTCCCCACTCCTTGGACAACCAAGGCAGCCATGCTGACAGCTTTCACTACCATCAAGGTACCTTGCATGGAAGAGAGATTATAGGCTTCCTTGATGAAGGATCGTTGTCCAAGGCCTATATTCATACCGAGCAAGAGACTGAAAGAGATAACCATTGAAGCGAAACCCAATCCTCCAAGGAGAATCAACAGGGCAATGACGGTCCTTCCGAACAAGGAGAAGGTCAATGCAACATCAACGGTTACCAACCCGGTAACACATACTGCACTGGTGGATATAAACAGAGCGTCCCAATAAGAAATATGCATTCCTGCATTATGGGCGATGGGAAGCTTCAACAGGAGAGAGCCCACCAAAATGATAGCCAGAAAGCCAAAGAGCAAATAATGGGATGCTCTCAACGACTTTTTCTTTCGCTTTTCCATGGAAATTGAGTCTATCCTCTCTTATTCCAGAGTACAAGAGGGAGAGGGGGTAATAAGAAGCATATCCTATTGATGATAATTAATATTAATAGTATCTTACTATTATTAATATAGAAAAGGAGTCCACCATGCTATCTACAGAAATAGCCAATCTTTTAAATGAACAGATCAACAAGGAACTGTATTCTGCCTATCTCTATCTTGATATGGCAAACTACTATGCTGAGAAGGGGCTGTTCGGATATGAAAACTGGTTCAAAGTCCAGGCAGAGGAAGAGATGAGTCA
Source organism: Sphaerochaeta sp. (assembly GCA_050252715.1). Lineage (GTDB taxonomy): Bacteria > Spirochaetota > Spirochaetia > Sphaerochaetales > Sphaerochaetaceae > Sphaerochaeta. The sequence goes on from JBFWKK010000003.1 coordinate 36,758, forward strand.
TGCGATGCTCTTTCGCCAATATCTCTTAAACAACGGACACACGGTAACCCTGAAGGCACTCAACGACCCTAGCAAACCATATGAGGATGCCAAGGCCCCTCTGATTGAGGCATTGAAGCATGAGGAGTTTGTCACCGCCTCGATCAATGCCATCTATGAACAGTCCATAAAGCAGAAGGATTATCGAACCCAGCAGTTCCTCGACTGGTTCATCAAGGAGCAGGGGGAAGAAGAGGCAAATGCCCAGGAGAATATCCAGAAGTTTGAGGTCTTCGCTTCAGATAACCGTGGATTGTACATGCTCAACAAAGAACTCGAGGCAAGGACCTTCTCTCCCCCATCCTTGCAACTGTAACAGCGAACCGTCAATTCTTTGCACCTACGCCCAGCGTGGGTGCTATACTATGCAGACAGGAGAAAACCAATGCAAAGACGACCCATCAAACGCATCACTGGAGGTGCTGTACAGTACGACGGAGCAGGAGTCAAACTGGTTCGATTGATTGGCTACAACGACACCAAGGAGTTTGATCCCTTTCTTATGCTTGATGCATTTGACTCAAAGGACAGCGATGACTACATCAAGGGGTTCCCTTGGCATCCACACCGGGGTATTGAGACCGTAACCTATCTCATTGATGGAGAGATTGAACACGGGGACAGTCTGGGCAATAGGGGAACCATCAACGAAGGTTGTTGCCAATGGATGACAGGGGGCAGTGGCATCATACACCAGGAGATGCCCCAGAAAAGTGATTCCATGTTGGGTTGTCAGCTTTGGATAAACCTACCCAAGAAGGATAAGATGACAGAACCTGCCTATAGGGATATCAGAGCTCATCAGATCCCACTCGTCAGGGAAACAGGAACCGAAGTGAGGGTCATCAGTGGCTCCTACCATGGCACAGACGGACCCGAGCAGGGCGACTATGTGAAAACGACCTACCTTGATGTGAAATTGGATGCAAATCAAGCTTGGTCGTTGGATGTTCCAACTGATCATACCCTGTTTATCTACGTCGTCCGAGGTTCCCTGCATACTGATGGACAAGAGGTACCCTTCCATAGAGCCGCTCTCTTTGGACAAGGAGATACCCTCTCCCTCGCGGCAGGAAGTGAAGGAGCCCGATTCTTTCTCTTTGCAGGGAAACCCTTATCTGAGAGCATTGCCTGGGCAGGACCTATTGTCATGAATACCCCTGAGGAGTTGCGTCTTGCACGTCAGGAACTCCAGGATGGGACATTCATCAAGCACAAGTAACACACAAGCACTACACAATTGAGGGGGCTGTCTTCAAGAGAAGACAGCTCTCACTATTTTTCTTGGACACTACATAAGGTTTGTTGACATTGTACTAATCAACCAGTACAATAGTACAAGAAAAGAGGAGATCAATGGTGAAGGCCAAGATTGAACCAACGCTGGAATTCAGCCTGGATGTGAAAAGCGGCGTTCCGTTCTATAAGCAGATCATTCTGCAGGTGGAGATGGCCATTGCTGATGGCAGGCTGGAAAAAGGAGCACAGCTTCCTACGGTCCGCGCCTTGGCTGTGGAGCTAAGCGTAAACCCAAACACTGTTGCACGGGCATATGCTGAGATGGAAATCCGCAACATTGTGGTTACCCAGCAGGGATCAGGAACCTTTATCAGCGACAAAGAGTTCAGTATTGACGCAATCGAGCGAGAGCGTATCCTCTCGCAAATCACCAAGGAGTATATTACGAAGGCTGCTTCCTATGGGTTCAGTTCAAGTGAATTGCTTGAAGCTCTCAAGGATCTGGGAAGTGAAGCACAAAAACAAGGGGAACTATCATGAACCTATACAAGAAAAAAATTGAACGCATCAAGAACATGAAAGGATTCGTCCTGAAGAAGGACTTCTCCTATGGGGCACTCTCTTTCCTCGTCTTGACTCTCTTCCTTGCCGTAGGAGCAATCCTACAACTGGCTCTCTACCCTTCCATGCCACTAGAAGCCATTGTCATGGTTAGCTCACTGGTATTCGTAGTTGCCATCATTATTGCAATATTTCCCCTTTGGGCTGTAGTGATGGCACTCATCCTCATAGTCTGGGTCGCAGTTTTAGGGGAGCTTTCCCTCTATCTCTATCCACTTGCCAGCCTCGCTACCCTTGGTCTTTTATTCTCATCCTCCTTCCAGCTGGTGTACCACTGGGACAAGGCCATTGTACTGAGACTTGGAAAGTTCCATAAGGTGAGAGGCCCCGGCCTCTTCATGCTGATCCCCTTGGTTGATCGTGCAGCTGAGTTGATCGACACCCGTATCAAGGCAACAGATTTCAGTGCTGAGAAAACCCTCACCAAGGATACCGTTCCGGTACATGTCGATGCACTCGCATTCTGGATGATCTGGGATGCAAAGCGAGCAATCCTGGAGGTAGAGGACTATACCGAGGCGGTAATACTCTCTGCTCAGACTGCCCTCAGGGACTCCATCGGGAAACACTATCTGAGAAGCTTGCTCAGTGAGCGAGAAGAACTTGGACGTGAAATCCAACAGGCACTGGATGCAAAAACCAATCCCTGGGGAGTTTCCATCTTTTCCATTGAGATTACCGATATCATCATCCCCAAGGAGCTGGAAGATGCCTTGAGTAAACAAGCACAAGCTGAACGGGAGAAAGAGTCGAGAATCATCCTAGGGGCAGCTGAGGTTGAAATTGCAAAGAAATTTACTGAAGCCTCAGCAGAGTATGCAAATGATCCGATTGCCCTCCAATTACGCTCCATGAACATGGTGTATGAGGGAATTCGGCAGAACAATTCCATGATGCTGATGCCGGCCTCAATTCTGGAACATATGGATTTTGGAGCTGTGATGGGAACTGCAGCCATGCAAAAAGTGGAGCAATCGAAACGAAACGCTGAAAAGGAAGGAAAAGAAGATGAGCATGATCAGAATTGAGAAGGTGTCAAGAAACTATAAGACCGGAGAGACTGTCGTAAAGGCATTGAAACAGGTCTCCCTCTCCGTTGAACCAGGTGAGTTTCTCTCCATAGCAGGCCCCTCCGGTTCAGGAAAAACCACGCTGCTTAATCTTATTGGCTGTATCGATGGCATTGATGAAGGAGAGATTTACATCAACGACACGGCAATCAGTGAGATGAACAAGGTGGAAAAGACTGCCTTCAGGAGGAACAACCTTGGATTTGTCTTCCAGACCTACAACCTAATACCGGTACTTTCGGCATATGAAAACGTCAGTTTTGTACTCTCCTTGCTTGATATCAGTGAGACAGAAGTCAAGAGACGGACCTACGAGGTGCTCAAGGAAGTGGGGCTGGAAGGCATGGAGGATCGACGCCCAGCAAAACTCAGCGGAGGACAACAGCAGAGGATTGCCATTGCCCGTGCCTTGGTGAAGAACCCACAGATCATCCTCGCCGATGAGCCGACGGCAAACCTTGACTCCAAGACAGGAGAAGAGATCCTCAAGCTCATGAAGCGAATGAACGAGAAGTATGACACGACATTTCTCTTCTCTACCCATGACAAGATGGTCATGGACTACGCAACCCGCCTTGTACAACTGCATGATGGGTCTGTTGTCAGTGACGAAAGGAGGTAGTCATGAAATTCATCCTGCACCTTGCAGTGAAAAACCTCAGTCGCTACAAACGCCGTACAGCGATTACCGCTGTAGCCATTGCTGTGGGGTTGATGATGTACATCATCGTAGATTCAATCCTCCGTGGAGGTTCCATGGAATCGATGAGAAACCTACGATGGTATGAAACCGCGTCTTTACGCATCTATGCAGAGGATTACTGGGAGGACCGTGCCTTTCTTCCTCTGGAATCCTCCATCGAAGATCCTCAATCGATAATCTCCCTGATTGAAGATGAACAAACCAAAGCAACCGTTCGTACCACCTTTGCTGCTGATATGATTCTCTACAGTGAGGATTTTGGGGAAGACGGAAATATGTCAGTCAAGGTGACTGCAATAGACCCAAAACAAGATTTTGAAGTCTACCGATTCGATGACACCTTGCAGGAAGGCCGTTTCCTTGAACCGGGAGAGATGGATGGAATAGTTCTGGGAAGTTGGTTTGCTGAGGATATTGGCGCAGAAGTGGGGTACTGGGTCACCTTCCTTACCAGAGGCAAGGGAGGCTTCTATGAGGCCTTCGATATGCAGATTGTAGGGATTGTCAATTGCCCCAATCCCAATGTGAACAGAACCCTTGTCATGATGGACATACAGGCTGCTGACACATACCTCGAAATGGAAAACTCGGTCACAAGCATCGATATCCTGCTGCCAGAAAAAGCTGATCTGGAAGAAAAACGCAACGCTATCCAGGCGAGCCTTCCAGATACTCTGAAGGTATACACCTGGGAGGACCTTGCCCAGGATTACCTGGCACTCATAGAGGCAAAGCAAGGCGGCACAGGAATGATTCTCTTCCTGGTATTCATTATTGCCGCAGTGGGTGTTTCGAATACGATGCTTATGGCAATGTATGAGAGAATACGGGAGTTGGGTATGATGCGGGCCCTCGGAATGAAGGATCGGGATATTCTGCTTTCATTCCTCTTTGAGGCCGGAGGGATCGGTCTTATCGGTTCCATGGTCGGTATTGCCTTGGGAAGTTTGGTAAACATCTACTTGGTACATACCGGTATAGATTTTGGATTCATGTTCCGTGATATGGATATCGGATTCAGAATCTCGAGTGTCATGCGTGGTGCGTGGAGTCTCTCAACCTCCCTGAAAGCCTTCTTTGCAGGGGTATTCCTCTCCATGCTTGTAGCAGTGTTTCCCATCAGAAGGGCTCTCAAACTTGACATTCCCACGTGCTTGCACCATCAATAGGAGATGACGATGACTATAAAACTACCAGCTGTTGCATTCCGAAATATTTTCCGCAACCTCCGTCGCTCCATACTCTCTGCAATCGCAATTGCGGTTTCGGCGATGGCTATCATGATACTCCTCACCCTTTTGGAAACCATGGAAACGGATATGGCAACCAATCTCACCAGCTACTACACCGGGGAAGTGAGAGTCAGGCACGCAGAGTTTGAAAAGTATGAACGTTACAATCCACTGCATCTGAGTCTGGATGCAGAGAAGGTGCTCTCTGTTGCTTCCAAGGTAGATGGAGTAGAAGATGCTACATCCAGGATCAACTTTCCTGCCAATCTCTATATTGATGAGAAGAACAACGGAGCTATGGGAGTTGGGGTGGACTTCACCACTGAACAGGCGTTCATTGATTTCTCCTCCATTGTGGAAGAAGGAAGAATCCCAGAGAACGGAGCCAATGAGCTGTTGATGGGTAAATTTCTTGCCCATGACTTGAATTTAAACCTGGGAGACAAAATTACCATGCTTACCAGTACAGCTCTCAGGGGATCCAATGCAATGACCTTTACCATTGTCGGTATTGCAGCGTTCCCGGTAGGTGGATTAAGTGCAAACACCGTCTACATTCCCCTGGACAGAGCGCAGTACCTGCTTCGTATGGAGGGACAGGTCCAGGAGATACTTTTGCTTACCAAGGACGGGTATAATGAACGAGAGGTGGCTTCAGCGGTAGAGAGTGCTCTCTTAAAGCAGCTATCTCTGGAGAGTGAAACCCGAGCATGGAAAGACCTGAACATGATGTATACGTTCCTCTCAATTGCCAAATTCATCTACTATGTAATGGGAGCAATTTTCTTCATCTTGGGAAGCACCGTCATCATCAATACGACCATGATGGTCATTTATGAACGCATGAGGGAGATTGGGACTCTGGGCGCATTGGGCATGCAAGGAAAGGAACTGACAAGGCTGTTCCTCTTGGAGGGCACGTTCATCAGCATTGTCGGCTCTACACTGGGAACCCTTCTTGGTGTCCTGATTGTCTTCATACTCAGCAAGACCGGACTCAACTTCACTGAGGCAATGAGCGGTGTTGATATGGAAATTTCATCCATCCTCTATCCCCAGATCAATTGGTTCACGGCCATCTTTGTGTGGATCTATGCAATTATCATCTCATCCCTCTCAACGCTCATTCCGTCTAGAAAAGCTTCAAAAATCCAAATTGTGGAGGCACTTCGCTATGTTTAAACGTATCTTCATGGTCCTTTTGGGACTCACCATACTCTTCCCCTCTGTATCTCTTTTTGCGATCACCGCTGAAGAGATTGTCAGGGAGATGGACGCCCAGGCTACCTTCGAAACCTCTTATGCCACAGGAACGATTAAGACGACTGACCGCTTTGGGACCAAGGAAAGTACCTTCGAGGCTTACTCGAGAGGCACCAGTGACTCCCTGATCGAATTCACCAGTATTGCTGAGCGGGGACAGAAAATCCTCAGGACAAAGGGCAGTCTCTACCTCTTCTATCCTGATGCAGAGGAGTTGATCAGACTGCAGGGGGCGGCACTCAGGCAGTCTGTACTGGGAAGCGACCTCTCCTATGAGGATATGACTGAAGAGAAAACTACCCTAGATGACTATAATGTGACACTCAATGGCAGTGAGACCTTCAATGGAAGGGATTGTTACGTCCTTACCCTTACGGCAAAAACAAGACAGGTGGCCTATCCCGTCCAGAAAATCTGGGTGGACAAAGAGACCTACATGACCTGGAAAGGAGAGTACTCAACAAGCCAAGGCAGACTGCTCAAGAAGATGGAGGTGCTCGAAACTTTGGAAGTTGACGGGAGAATGCTCCCCAAGGAGTCCCGCATAGAGGATGCCATGAAGCGAGACAGCGCAACTTGGATGGTCCTCAGTACTCTGGATGTGGATATCCCTCTTGAAAGAAGCCTCTTCTCCCTGGAGAATCTGACATGGTAAAGAAACTATTTCTTGTTGTCTTGCTGCTCTGCAGTACAGTCACCCTCAGCAGCGCAGAAAATCCTGTAGTGGAGATGCAGCTGATCAATGCCATGGGCTATACACCTGCCACCGAGTCGTGGGATGAAATGTTGGTCCCAGCCCTTAGCCTCTCGATCAGCTCAGAGAGAAGCGGTAATGTACGGGGAGAGGTGGTACTGAATAGTCCGAGCCAATCAACACTTGCCAGTAATTCAGCCCCTGACATCTACAATGAAATTCTTCACAAAGCCTACTTCAAGGCACGCTTTCCCTCCTTCCGCTTGACAGTGGGAAAGACCCGACTCTCCTGGGGCGATGGAATGCTCTTCAATGCAGGGGATGTGCTTTATGGGAGCAACAACACCTCAGTAAGCCTTACCCAGAACGAACTACGCAGTGAGACAGGACTTTTGGCAAGCCTGAACTACCCCCTTGGATTCTTCAGCTTCGTTGAGGCTGTGGTACTGCCTCCCTCGAACAGCACTGCTATTTGGCATATGGGAGGTGGAGCCCGTTACTATACCACTATTGAGGACACCAAGGTGGAGTTGGGCTATCTCACCACCTACGAGACGGAACGGCTCCATAAACCCTACCTGAGTATGCAGGGAAATATCGGACCGGACTGGTATCTTGCAAGCAGCTTGTCAATTCCTCACAGCGGAGATGTCCAAAAGAGAACGCTTGAGTCCTGGGTGATTACCGCAGGACTGTACCATATCCACTATCTGGAGGGAGACAAGAATCTCTCGCTCCGTCTGGAGTTTCTTACCCGCCCTGCTGGGAACTGGAATCTAGAAAGCCAAGACGATGCAGACTGTCCGCTGTTGCTCTATCCCGAGCTGGTCTATAGCCCCTCTTCCAGTCTCTCTTGGATTCTAAGGACGATTATCAGCCCCCTGGACTTCTCGTTCAATGCAACCATCGGTGCAAACTGGACCGTCTTTGAGGGGTTTAGCCTCTTGGGATTCCTCAGTGCTCCGTTAGGGGAAGAGAATGACCTATTCAGCCTGGATGGCAAGGTTCCTTCTCCTTATGGTCCTATTGACGGAAGCATTTCTCTCTCAATTGGAGCTTCCTGGATCTTCTAACGGAGTATTTCCCCTTCTGTGGAGAGGGTAACCACAGCGATGGGAACAATCTTCCCACTGGCGGCAATGGCACGTTTCACAACTCCATCCAACCCTCCACAGCAGGGCACTTCCATCCGAGCAACCGTGACACTGCGGATATCATGGTTGGAAAAGATTTCAGTAAGCTTTTCTGCATAGTCACCTGCATCGAGCTTTGGACAGCCGATGAGGGTGACCCTGTTCTTGATGAAGGTATTGTGGAAATCACCGTGTGCATAAGCTGCACAGTCGGCTGCAATGAGCAGGTCACAGTTGTTGAAGAACCCAGCATTTGGTGCGGCAAGCTTGATCTGCACCGGCCACTGGCGGAGTTGGCTCTGCTGGGGGGATGCACTCACACTTGAAGCAGCAGCTTCTACCGTTTCTTCCTGCTTCATCACCTTGATCTGGCTACCCGGGCAGCTGAAAACCGGCTTATTTGGTTCCATGAAGGCTTCTACAGCCTGATGGTCGAAAGCAGGGGCTTCCCGTTCCTCAAAGGTGATCGCCCCGGTGGGACATACTGGCAGGCAGTTTCCCAGTCCATCACAGTAATCTTCCCTGAGCAGGACAGCCTTTCCGTTGGCCAAGCCTATTGCACCCTCTTGGCATGCACCAACACACAGTCCACATCCATTGCACAGTTCTTCATCTATCTTAATCATCTGTCTGATCATATTATTTCTCCATTGTCTTGTTTTCATGGGTATGCTACCATGGGGCCAATTATCATTATGTTGTAATTACAACATATACTAGGATGTTTTATGGAACTGCACGCGCTTTTACATCATTCACATCTGTTTCGCAATATTGAAACGGGGGACCTTTCCCATCTCCTAACCTGCCTGAAGAGCAGGACGAGCAAATTCCCAAAAGAATACACCATCATCGATGAAGGTGACTTTACCGACGAGTTGGGTATTGTCGTACAGGGATCTGTGAACATCGTACGGCACGATTTCTGGGGAAACAGGACCGTGGTGGCAAATATACCGGTTGGGGGGACCTTTGCTGAAACCATTGCCTTCACCCAGGTCCCAAGCGAGGTAGCAGCGATCACTTCAGAGACGACTACCATCCTTTTCTTGAATATCTCAAAAGTGGTTACCACGTGTAGTATAAACTGTGTATTCCACCATATGCTTATTGAAAATCTTGTTCGCTTGCTAAGTCATAAGAATCTGGATTTGATGCAAAAGATCAATCACATTACCAAGCGAACAACCCGGGAGAAACTGCTCTCCTATCTCTCTGCTGAGTCCAAACGGCAGGGAAACAAGCAGACGTTCTCCATACCATTTGACCGCCAGCACTTGGCTGATTATCTGTGCGTGGAGCGTAGCGCCATGAGCAATGAACTCTCAAAAATGCGTAGTGAAGGGTTGATAGACTACCAAAAGAGCACCTTTACCCTGCTCGAGGAGAAATGAGTATGAAACGAATTCACTGTCTTGTATGGATAGCTCTTGCATCCCTGATGCTTACCTCCTGCACCACTACACGGAAAGCAGAAGCATTGCCCCTCTCAGTCACAGCAATCCCATCCGAGCATTTCCTGCGACTCTCCCTTACTCGAAACGATCTAAGATCAGCGGGATATACGTTGGGAGATACTCTTACCATCGAGATAGAGGGTATCCTTATCCATGCTCGCTATAGCCAAGCACCCCAAGAGGGGTATACCACCCTGATAGCAAAGGAGAGTGATAGCCTACTCTACCTCCCCAAGGAAGTCGCAGAGGGGAGCAAAGGCATCCTGTTTCCCTTTCAGGATGGGAGTTCAAAGTTCAATACAAAACTCAATGTCACAGGCAACTTTGTTTTTACCCTCTGACCTGCTCAGGTTCAGAGAGGATATCGAACGTATCACAGACCGTCTCAAGGAAGAAGATTCGGATACTTTGCAAATCCATATCCCCGTCATAGATGCCAAGATCCTCACGAACTTCGTTGGAATACACATAGCCTCTGAGTTCTGAGAAGTGTCCCTTGGTCTGGTACTCCTCCTGCAACTCCTTGAGCGAAATACCCATCGTGTAGGAAAGAGCCCTGAGGTCTTCCCTCTCAAGGGAGACGGCAAGGATGATCATATCGTCACGGCGTACAACCATTGAGTAGGGGATGGAAACAAGCTGTTCCCCATTCCTACAGGAAGGGTTCTTGAGTAAGGTACAGACCAGAGGTCCGCACTTCCATATTTCATCAGCCACAATGCCATCACGGACATCGGGAAATGCATGCCAGATGAGCGGGTCGATCATGGGCTGGGTAGTAACATCTAAATACATGGGTGCCTCCTCACATAGAGTAGCCTGCAGGGGGAAGGAGAGGCAAGCACTCCCTAGATTCTTTGCAAAAGTTGTTCAATCGTAAGATTTCCCAACGCTGCAATTCCTCGATCCTGTACTTGCTCAGCTACCGCTTCCCCGGCTGTATCATGTTCTACTTCATCAATGCTCTCCATTCCGTAGAGACCCTTGACCAAGTCCTGGAGACGCAGGGTGTCCAATGGTTGCTTTGGGATGAAGCTGGTATGACTATTGTTGGTAGGGGTTATAAACGCAAGTTGTGTGAGCAGGCCAAGAAAGCCTTGCAGGCGGTTGTAGGGTATGGCAAGTCGGTCGAGCATCTCCCTGGTGGAGGTGGCTCCCAGGCCATCCCGGAAGTTGCTTCCAATGAGCATCATGATGTTCGTACCTTCAGAGAGCTGCAGTGCGGGACTTTGTGGCAGCCCACGAAAGCTGGATGGATCGGGACGAAACTGATGCACATAGGCAATCTCAACGCTGAAGAACACCGTTGCCCAAAACACATAACAGAAGAACAGAAAGAGAAAGATTGCAGCAAAAGAGCCATAGATAACGGAAAAATTGCTCGCCATTGCAGTAAGGATGGCTGTCAGCTTGCTGAAGATAGTAATTACCAGCAGGCCTGCCAAACTTCCCAAAATGGCTGAGTCGAGACGAACCTTTGTATTGGGAACAAGATAGATCAAAAGGAAGATGACCAAGGCAACGATGAAGCTTGGTGCGATAGCTTCGACAGCTACCGACCATCGGCCAAGCGTGATTCCGATCAAATCCAAATACCAAGAGGTTAGTATGGACTGGGCACTGACATAGGCAGCGAGCAGCAAAGTTGCAACGATGAGAAAGGTGATATAGCCTGCAAATCGCTTCAAGGCATTCCTACTCCTGCTGGAGCGGTAGATCCTGTTTATTACAATCCATACCTTGTTGATCAACAATACCATTGTAATCAAAAAGGAAATCAGGCCCACCACACCCAAACTGGTAGCATTACGGGTATACTGACTTAAGAGAATCATCAACTGGCTGCCGGCTTGAGCTCCTGCAAGATCAGTAAACCAATCAGAGAGAAAGGATACAAGGGGTTCCATCACGCCAAAAGCGTTGAAGAAGGTAAACAAAAACGTCGCTGCCGGCACAATTGCAAGCAGTGTTGAGTATACCAACCCCGAGGCAGAATTGAGAAAATTGTCTTTCATCGCCTGTTTGGAAACAGCTAGGAAGAAGGCCCCCAGCTTTCTGAAGTTATCTTGGACGATCCGCTTGAAGGACATACCTACACCCTCTGATTGATCCAGGAGTAGAGATAGCCTGCTGTCTGGTTCCGGTTGGTCTCCTGCAGGAGTTCATGACGCGCACCTTCAACAAGGTCAAGGGTGATATCAGAAAGATCACAACTGCGATAGAGTTCCCATACCTTGCGCACTCCTTTCGAAAATCCACCCACAGGATCCTCACTACCGCTGATGATCAAGAGAGAAAGGTCCTTGGGAAGTCTCCTAGCCTTCTGTGCATCATTTGCAAGTTCAACTCCATCCAGGAGATCCTTGAAGAATCCAGCACTGCAAACAAATCCACACAAGGGATCTTCAATGTACTTAGCCACCTGTTCATCATCCCTGCTCAACCAGTCAAAGGAGGTTTTTGCATCCCGGATTTTCTTGTTGTAGGAGCCGAAACTCATCTTATCCAGCATTGCATCAGGATACGTGGAACCATGCTTATTGATGTGGTTTTGGGCAATCATTTTTCCAATCTTTCCCAAGAGCCCCTGGGAGGCACCGGTTCCCATGAGAATGACCCCATCGTAGAGATCAGAGTGTTGCACCATCAAACCTCTGGCAAGGAAAGAGCCCATGCTATGGCCAAGGAGGAAGAGGCTGCTACGAGGATAGTCAGCAAGGATGGTATTGGTAAGTTCATAGGCGTCGCTGATGACACGCTGCCATCCTTCGCGCTCAGCAAACCAGCCAAGAGGGTCGCCCGAACGCTGTGCTGTTTCCCCATGACCACGATGGTCGGGAGCGTAGACGGCAATTCCCTTGGAGTTGAGGAATGTGGCAAACCCATCATAGCGAAGGCTATGCTCAGCCATCCCATGCAAAATGAGAAGTACCGCCTCAACTTGTATTCCATCCGGAACCCAAACGCGATATGCCAATCGCTTCCCATCGCTACATACGAGCTCTCTGATGGTAGCCATAGACGCCTCCTCCCCTATTTATTTTTATATAATTCTCGTATTATAGTACCAACAATATACACACATCACAAGAAGCATTTGTGTTGGGCAAGCAAAATTCAGGAGATTTCCATGAGTGACACCCTCTTACTTACCAGCGATTTACATGGGTCTCTCTCTGCATTGCGAATGATAGCACAGAGGGCAAAGGACCATGATGTGGGAACTATCTTGTTGTCAGGAGACTTTTGTCCATCGGGAGGTCCTCAATTTCAGGAATTGTTGCAGAATTTGCCCCCCTTGGTATTGGTGAGAGGCAATTGTGATACCAGCTATGATTTTAGTAATGCAGGAACCGCTCTTCCCCCATTGAGCAGGACCCTATCGTGGGGGGAGAAAACCATACTGATCACACATGGTGATCGAATCACCAGTGTCCAGGGAATGCACCTGAAGCCCGGGGATATCTTTCTCAGTGGACATACCCATGTACCCAAGCTAGAGAGACGTGAGGATGGGGTTATCTGGGTAAACCCAGGCTCCCCAACCTACCCACGCACTGCCTTGGGGCAAACCTATGGGTTGCTCGATGAGCGTGGCATCAGTATTCGCACTCTCCAAGAGGACAAGCCGATTGCCACACTCCAGTACTACTTTCTTCCGAGCACAGACCAGTACGAGTCAAGCAACCGAGCCAGGGGCACTACTTGAGCAGAACGGAAATTGCTTTTTCCGTTGACCAGCAGTTGGTCAGGCAAGGACCCATAGCGGCCTTCACGATTCAACAACTGATCATCCAAGCGAATTTGCATACGCAAGGCTTCCTCTCCATAGGATTTCATGTTCTGAGCCGATATTTCATATCCCTCCGAAAGGGAAGCAAGCAAGGCCAAGCGTGAGAAATTCTTGCGAGCAAAAGAGAAATATGGAAAATGAAACAGTGGATGATTGAACGAAGGCAACAGCATCCAAAAGCAGATACCAAGCGTTTCACATGCATAGGAAAGCCTTTGGATATAAAGTGCCCAGGACACCAAACGACGCTCTCTACCCCGGTGATAGTGGTTTCCCCACAGCAGCTCCCCGACAACCACGCAGGGCTTTCCCATGGAAGCAAGGAGGGCTTGTACCGGCAGTGCGCGATAATCATAAGGGGGTAGCGGCATACCTGCAACCATGAAGGCATGCTCCTCTCCCCCATACTGTGCTACCAAGGCACGCAATCCCATACCCAACTGTTCACCCGTTCCTCTTCTGTATGCCATTGCATCAAGCATACGAAGATAGAGCACTGCTGTGGAACGTTGCATATCTGGGAGAAAGCTCAGTTTTCCCTCTTTTCTGCAGGCCCTTGCCCAAGCCAGGATTGCCCCGGCACTGGTACTCTCAAGCCCATCTTCCAAACACCTCTGGGCAAGCTGCTGAACACTTCTGCTATCGAAGAGTTCCAAGTTTGATCCCAAGGCCATCGCACTTTCAAGATCAAGTTGATTGGCCTCTTGGCATACGGGAAAGAAGGGATCATCCAGGGGCACCCTCTCAGGATTGCTGCGAGGGCAGAGCCCCCAAAGTCTTCCATCAACTCGCATGGAGTAGTTATCAATAGCTGCCCAACCATGGTGATTTGCCTTGGAAAGAAGAGCAATTGTTCCTTCACGGGCTATCGTTTTTCCCATGCGAGTCTTTCCAAGGTCTTTCATGTACGCTTGACTGAGCAATCCCATCCTATGGGGATCATAGGACTCTCTTCCGGTATTGAGCGCTTTCAAGGTAAAGAACTTGACATTCTTCATTCCAAGGACGCACCCCACACCTCCCTGGGTTACATTCTGGTTATCAGCATAGAGGGAGGCAAACGGGACAAAGTGCTCCCCAGCAGGGCCAATCGCCACCAGATGTTCTGCGTTTACCTGCCTAGCCACTTCAGTGGTGGTTAGATCATGGAAGGATTCTGCATCCTGGAAGGTCACCTGTCCTTCAGAAATGGCAAAACTACAGAGCCTTCTGCTACGACCGGTAACCACCAGGGCAGCATAGCCACAACCCACAATGGCTGATGCCAAAGGAGCATTTGCACTGGATACGGAGAGAGCTCCACTAACCGGACTCTTCGTTACTACTGTGTAGGAGTTGCAATATCCCAGCGGTGTATCCACTGCTGCACCAGAAGCGAAAACCACAGGATTACCCCGCTCATAGAAGGACTCGCCAAGCTGTTCATAGTCGGCATATCGGTCCCAGAGCATCAAAGCAAGCAATCGCCCTCCAAGATAGCGCTTTGCTTCTTCTTCAGACAAGGGAATCTCGGTATAGGTTTCATTCTCTAGATCTATAGTTAAAATGGTGCGTTGTCGATAGGGAAACGCCAAACGAAGCTTTTTCCTCATGTACACAAGGTACCTACCTCCCTGTCAGCTGTCAATCCAGCATGGATCGCTTTGACTAAAACAGCAGTATAGCATATCCAAGACAAAAGTGCTTCACTCTTGTTAACGAGCAGGCCACCTTGTATGATAGCTACATGAAGCGTATTACCGTAAGCATCAACAACCAGCATCTTTCCCTTGCCATTGGATCCACCGTTGAAGAGGCCTTGATCGAGGCAAAGGTGGTTGCATCATGTAAACAGCAGAACTACAAGGACAACCCTTTTATTGGGGCCTTGGTGAATCATGAGCTGCACTCCTGCTCCCGCAGTCTTGTCGCCGACTGCACACTTGAACCGGTAAGATTGTTCGGGGATATGGGCAAACGAATGTATCGCCACACACTATGCTATTTACTCTGTGCTGCAACATCGATGCTCTATGTGAACCGGAGATTGGTTATCGGCCACTCCCTCGGAGATGGGTACTACTTCAGCTTTGACGATGACCTCACACTCAACACTGATGACATTGAGGCAATCGAAAAAGCGATGCATGCCTTGATTGAAAGGAATCTCCCGATTGAAGAGGTGACCCTTCCCTACGATACCGCACTCTCCTACTTTGAGAGGAACCACCATGAGCAGACTGCAGCCTTGCTTTCCACAAGAAATGACCCAAAGGTCAATCTCTATCGACTTGAAGGCTATATGGACATCTCCTATGAACCACTGTTAAGCAAGACTGGTCTGATGCAGGTATGGGAGCTCAAACCATACCAAGAACGAGGAATGTTGCTGCGCTACCCGCGCTCACACAATATCATTGGCCTTGACCCCTTCACGGACAACCCATTGCTCTTCTCCATCTACCGGGAGTACAAGGCTTGGGGGTCCATACTCAATGTGCAATCACTGGGCCAGCTCAACCAGATGGGAAACCAGAATACCGTAGAGTCCTTCATCCGACTCGCAGAGGCCCTGCAGCAGAAGAAAATTGCAAGCATCGCAGACCAGATCAACCTGCACAGCAGTGTCAAAGCTGTTTTTGTTGCAGGCCCCTCCTCCTCAGGAAAAACTACCTTTGCCCATAAGCTGTCAATCCAACTCCAGGTGCTGGGCAAGAAGACAATCAAGATATCCCTGGACAACTACTACCTGCCACCACATCATGCTCCGAAGGATGAACAGGGGAACCCAGATTTGGAGGCACTGGAAGCACTGGATGTTGCTCAATTCCAGAAAGACTTGACAGACCTGTTTGCCAAGAAGGAAGTACATCTTCCCAGCTATGATTTCAAAACGTTGACCCGAACCTACGAGGAATACCCGGTACATTTGGATAAGCGCACCATCTTGATCATTGAAGGAATCCATGGGATGAATCCAAAATTGACGGAATCACTGGACAAGGAAATGATTTTCAGGGTCTATATTTCTGCGCTCACGCAGTTGAATCTTGACGATCACAACCGTATCAGTACCACAGACAACCGGATTATCCGACGCATGATCCGTGACAACAGAACACGTGGGTCCAATGCCACAGCAACACTGAATATGTGGCCATCAGTTGAGCGTGGAGAGAATCGCTATATTTTCCCCTACCAGAACAATGCCGATGTTATGATCAACAGCGCCCTGGACTACGAACTGGGCGTCTTAACCACCTACGCACAACCACTGCTGAATATGGTAAAACCTTCTGAAGGGGCAGCTTACGAGACTGCTCGCAGGCTGCTGAGGTTCTTGGAACATGTCAACCCCATCCCCGATACCCTGGTACCTGAAGATTCCCTACTCAGGGAGTTCATCGGAGGAAGTGAGTTTGATGTCGTGTAGAGAAGAGGAGAATCCAGATGGAAATCTATGAGGAACGATCACTGAATATTCAAAAACTGGAGAGGCTGCTGAAGACAAAGGTCTCTATCTATGAACAGTCAATTACCAGTTTGGGGAGCTGTACGATTGCCCTGGTAAGGACAGGATTGAATCGTTACTTGGTAGCATCAGGATCGGGTCCAGTTTTTGATGAATTGGAAGGAGAAACGGTAGATCACTGCAAAATCTGTCCACTTACCCATGCAGGTCGTCTGGTGCTCAACAAGTACCTTCCCTATACCCGACCTGTGGCCAATACGGGGAAGCGGCCATCCATTGGATTGGGAGACCGATTGGGCATGGCAACACCTGGGCATATCAAGGCGTTGGAGGGAACCACCACCTTCCCCATTTTTGCCCAACAGAGCATCAGGGAACTCAACTTTACCCACAGAACATTCAAGGATGTGATCGATGCCGCATCCTGGGCAGTATTCCAGGAAGGCTACACCTTTGGCTTTGGAGCTGATGGAGACCACCTCAAACAGAGCGAAGAGATTCGCCAAGCCCTGGAGGACGGGGCAACCATGATTACCCTTGACTCATCTGACCTGATAGATCCTACCATCCAGGAATTGGATGCAGATACCTTGGAAGATCGTTATATAACCCTGGAAAGTGAGATCAGAAGCTTCTATGAAACACTCTATGGGGAGAAGGAGTTCAGTGTTGGGACAGCTACCTTGAAGCTAGATATGGCTACCTTGAAACGCGATATACTAACCTATCACAAGGCGCTTGACTTCATGCAAATCATTTATGAACAACATATTCTGAACAGCGAACGCCCCATCGACTTTGAAATATCCATCGATGAGACAGACACACCAACCGACCCAAAGAGCCATCTCTTCATCGCACTCGAACTAAAACGTCGGCATGTGACAATCTCTACGTTGGCCCCTCGGTTCGTCGGAGAGTTTCAGAAAGGCATTGACTATATCGGGGACAAGGAAGAATTCGAGCGCCAACTTGCTCTGCATGTGGATATTGCCAAACAGTTCAGGTATCGGCTGAGCATTCACTCTGGAAGTGACAAGTTTTCAATCTTTCCCATCCTATCTTCAACCATCAAGGGAAGCTTCCATGTAAAGACTGCAGGAACAAACTGGCTGGAGGCACTGCGACTGGTAGCCATGACTGATCCCGATCTCTATCGAGCAATGCACACCCATGCATTGAAGCGATTTTCCGATGCGAAAGCGTTTTACCATGTTACTACCGATATTGGGAAAATCAAGAAACTGGACAGCGTAAAAGACGAAGAACTGCCTGCCTATCTTGACGACAACAATGCCCGTCAGCTACTGCATATCACCTACGGCTACCTGCTGGAAGATGAGGATGCATCAGGGAAGAAGTTGTTCAAGGATGCATTTTTCGACTTGCTTACTCGAGAGGAAGCACGCTATGGACAGTTGCTTGACAAGCACATCAGCAAGCACCTCACCTATCTGGGGTTCAAGAAATGAGCAAGAAGGCGGCCAATGGCCGCCTTTTTCATGCAAACAGGAGAACTCCTTACACGTTATAGATATGCTTGAACTCATCAAAAAGATCACTTACTTGTTGTTTGCATTTTCCACACACTGTACCAAACTCAGTAATCTCCTGCAGCTGCTCCAGCGTCTTCGCCTCTCCACGCTTTACAAGATCCTCAATCTGTACGTCAGTGACTCCCTTGCACTCGCAAATGGTTTTCGCAACACTGTTCTTAAAGGGGTTCTCTCTGCCCTCTTTCTCAAGATAATCATCGATAGCTGCCCTAAGGGCCTTATCACCCAATACAGAGCAATGGAACTTGTGTTCGGGCAAGCCCCCAAGGGCCTCTGTGATCATATCAGGAGATAGGTGGTATGCCTGATCCAAGGTCATCCCAATCGCCAACTCACTCATCATGGAGGTACTTGCAATCGCAGAAGCACATCCATAGGTAAGCCAACGAAGGTCTCTAATGGTATCATTCTCTACCTTGATCATAACCTGCATCTGGTCGCCACAGGCCAAGGAACCGACTTCTCCAATTCCGTCAGCCTGAAAATTCTCGTCTTCCTGCCAGGTATTCCTGGGATTCATAAAATGGTCTTTTACCACTGGGGTGTAGACCCATTGACTCATAAAATTGGTCATCGTGTTGACATCTCCCTTAATCGCTTGATAATCGGCGGCAGCTTTTCCAGAACGTAGGATACATCATCCTCTGTATTGTATCGTCCAAAACTGAACCGTATGGAGCCGTGGGCCAGCTCAATATCCACACCGGAAGCCAAGAGTACGTAGCTGGGC
Organism: Sphaerochaeta sp.; assembly: GCA_050252715.1. GTDB lineage: Bacteria > Spirochaetota > Spirochaetia > Sphaerochaetales > Sphaerochaetaceae > Sphaerochaeta. The sequence continues at coordinate 55,739 of JBFWKK010000003.1, forward strand.
TCAAGCGACCCACTCGCACAGGCACTTCCTGTGGAAACCATGATTCCTTCCATATCGAGATAGAGCAGAATAGATTCTCCTTCTGCATGAGGAAAGGAGACATCCAAGGTACCAGGAAGACAGTGCTCCTGATTCCCGTTTACCACTACATTGGGAATCTTTTCCTCAATTCCCTTACGAAGCATCTCTCTCAGGTGCCAGAGCTTCTCCTGCTCCTCTTGCAAATCTCGTTCAGCAATCTGGGCCGCAACACCAATCCCAACAATGGAAGCAGTGTTATACGTTCCTGCACGCATGCCGGACTCCTGATGGCCACCATGCACCAGAGGGGTGTGGGGAGCTTTCCCCTTGATTGCCAATACTCCGATACCCTTCGGACCATAGAACTTATGGCCAGATAGGCTGAGATAGTCGACATCCCAATCCCGCATTGAAACCGGTATCTTGCCGATTGCCTGGGTCGCATCCGTATGCATATAGGCCCCAACGGCATGTGCCAACTGAGTTATTTCCTTTACAGGCTGAATGGTACCGATCTCATTGTTACCGGCCATGACAGAGACCATGGCTACATCCTCAGAGAGATACGTTTTCATAACCTCAAGGTCGACACGGCCTGTCGCATCCACCGGACATTCATCTACCCGGTAGCCCAAGTTTCTCAGATATTTCACCAGCTCGTTGATTGAGGGATGCTCAATTGTGGTGGTTACAATCCGGTTTCTTTTCGACCCAAGGTCGATCCGCTCCCGAAAGATATTGAATACAGTATTGTTTGACTCGCTTGCACCACTGGTAAAAATGACAGAGGAAGACTCACAATCGATCAAGGATGCAATCCTTGCCCTGCTCTGTTCAATTGCCATGGCAGCTTCACGACCAAAACTATGCATGCTTGACGCATTCCCATAGAGGAGATTGGCCTGGTGAACAGCCTCAATAACATCCTCATGCATGGGAGTCGTCGCGTTATAATCCAAATAAATGGTTTCTTGTTCCATAGTTAAACCTCATAGAAAACGATAGTGACAGAGTACCCCTAGGGTCAAGCCACACAATAGTTACGCATTAAATGCTTCGTAGAGATCGTTTTCGTCTGAGTCCTCATCAGGACATGTCTTACTATGAATGAATCGGAGAATCCGTTTCTTCGCAAAACGAATATGGTATCGCCGTGCCCACTGTACATAGGCACAATTTTCATGGAGATAGGATGCAAACATCGCTCTTAGCGGTGTCATCTTTTTGCATCGGTGTGATTGTGTGAATCGCTCGGCGTAGATGGTACACTGTTTGGTCGTAGGATCAAAATACTCACACCAGCTGTCCAAGTCGATCACCAACTCACGACCATAGACTGCTTTCTCGTGGCAGCAGAGGCCACACTTGTGGCATTTGTTCTCCCATTTCCTACCCACAGCTCACCCCCCTGCTCATCTGCTCAAGCATGGCTTGTGATGCGCTATGTACTGGAGGAAGAATGGCAATGGCAGTTACGCTGATATAGCCTTCCTGGACAACCTGGAAGTCACTGTTCTGGGTATCACAACGTTGGATAGGCTGTACGCCTCCCTTCATGGAGAGTACTACAGACGTACCGAAACGGACAGTTGAAGTATCGTAGTAACGACTTTTCTCCTGTTGCTTGGTCTGGACCGCATCATGATAGTCGAGATAGCTGAGCACTCCACTCTTCCACTTCCCGTTGCCATCGCCAGGGGCGTTGATGTTGATGATGCACTCACTGCTTGTAAGGGGATAGAACTCCTGTAGGTGTTCCACTACAAAGTCAGCAGTCCTCTGGAACGGAAATGAGCCATCTTTGCTGCGGGCACAACTGACGGCCATGGAACGCAATCCCGTCAATGCGGCTTCTCTGGCTGCACCAACAGTTCCCGAATAGAGGATATCGGTAGAAATATTGAATCCATGGTTGATGCCGCTGATGACCAAGTCTGGAGTCTCAGGAAAGATGTTTCCCTTTGAGGCGTAGAGAATGCAATCAGCTGGAGTACCACTGCAATGAAACTGGTTCTTCCCGTATTCGGTGATAACAATATCTTCACGAAGGGTCATTGAATGGCTGCTTGCACTCCGTTCAGCATCGGGCGCACAAACCCACACCTCATGTCCGGCGCGCAACAAGGCGTCAGAGAGGGTGTTCAATCCTTCACTGGTATATCCATCATCATTTGTCAGCAGTATCTTCATCAATGCGCTTGGAACACAACCTTTGCAGCATCACTCCCCTCGTACACATACCAGCGGGGGTGGAATCCAAAGATGTGTTCATAGTCCTCCAGACGACCAATATAACTTGGAAGTGCTTGTTTACTCAAGAGGACCATTATATTGCCACTAAAGCCATTGGACACCTGCACCGAACCGATGCAACCAGAGAGTTCACCTGCACGTTTGGTCAACCAGTCAACCTCTGGACAGGTAACCTCCAACAGGTCCCTGAGACCTGCCTGCACACGGTTCATTACTTTTCCATAAGGAATGGCATCTTTCTCATTCAAGAGGGAAGCAGCATCATTTGCAAGTCTGGATTCCATGAGAATGTACTCACAAATGTGGCGGTCCTCCTCGTCCAAGGGAACCACACGGCTGGAGAGATCACTCTCTGGAAAGTCCCGCATAAAACCACCACTCTTATACTCTTCCAGTTTACCAAACGCCTGCTTGATCGCCTTTCTCTTGCTTTTAATCTCTTCACGCATGGCATTGGGAGATATCTTGCTATCCACAATAATAGCAACATACTCCTCGCTCTCATTGGTGAAAGGAAACGGGAGTTCCTTATAGGTTACATGCTGCAAGTCATAGAAAAGCACAGTCGCCTTCTTGCCATTGAGCATGGTAAGCAGATCACTGATCCCACAGATCTCGCTATTGAAAGTGGTACAAGCCTGGTATGCTATTCTGATCTGAGACGAGAAACTCAACTGTAAATTCAGCAAGGCATCGAGGGCAAGACAGGTCCCCAGAGAGCATGCAGTACTTACCATCTGGGTGTCAGCGTGGAGCAGACTTCCCTCGACGGTGATATTCATCCCCGTAAAATCCGTTCCCTCATTCGCAAGCACGTAGAAAACTGCCTTGAGAAAGTTACCCCAGCGGTCCTCTTTGCGGTACTTGATATTGTTCAAGGAAAATCGTTTTCGGTCATTGAGTGTAGGATTGAAGAGCCGAACCATCTGGTCGTCACGGTAGGAGATGGCAACATAGAGCGAAGAGTGGTCAGTCCCCACCAAGGACCAGCCTCTGCATGCATCCGCATAGCTACCAAGCAGGGTACATGTTCCAGGTACCTGCGTAATCACCAGCGGAGAGTCGCCGTATTCCTTGATGTGTTGTTTTCTAATGTTGTCCATGCCCCAACCTAATTTTTATGGGTCAATTTTAGGATACTTGTCAGGATAATGCAACAAAAAACCTACTTTTGTATAATTGTCGGTTCCTGCATCTCCCCATAAGACCTACAAATGCAAGCATACGCATAGCGAAGTCTTAAAAAACCCTCTTCTCTGGATACTCCAAAAAAGAGGGTCTTTCTTACTAGTACAAACTACTAGTTGTTCAGGCCATAGCGCTTCTTGAAGCGTTCGATACGCCCGGCGGTGTCAACCATCTTCTGGGTTCCGGTGAAGAAGGGGTGACATGCAGAGCAAATTTCAACTTCGAGATTCTTTGCAGTGGTCTTTGTCTGAATTACGTTGCCACAGGAGCAACGAATTTCTTTCAGTTCATAACGTGGATGAATTCCATCTTTCATTTCAAGTCCTCCAAGGATATGTGTTCTGCTGGCTGTAGGCAGCAGACAAATTTCGATACTATAATCTCTTACCTCTAATATGCTGCCGAATTCGAGGGAATTCCGGTGTTGATAGAACGCAAGAACGCCTCATTATCCTTTGTCTTCCGAATTTTGTCAATGAGGAACGGAGTCATCTCCTGGTCGTCCATATCATTGACTGCATTACGGGTAAGCCAGATTCTCGCAGCCTCATCAGAAGGCAACAAGAGATCTTCACGACGGGTACCGCTCTTCTTGATATTGATGGCGGGGAAGAGCCGCTTGTCTGCAAGCCTTCGGTCAAGGATAATTTCGTTGTTACCGGTTCCCTTGAACTCCTCAAAGATAACCTCATCCATTCTTGAGCCGGTCTCGATCAAGCCGGTGGCAATAATGGTCAAGCTTCCTCCGTGTTCAATATTTCTTGCAGCGCCGAAGAAACGCTTGGGTTTGTGCAGTGCATTGGAATCTACACCACCACTGAGGATTTTTCCACTTGCCGGTACGGTCTGGTTGTAGGCTCTTGCAAGTCTGGTGATAGAGTCAAGGAGAATGACTACATCCTTCTTGTGCTCAACCAGACGCTTTGCTTTCTCAATGACCATTTCAGCGACTTGTACGTGCCTGCTTGCTTGTTCATCAAAGGTTGAGGCAATGACCTCGCCATTGACATGCCTGCGCATATCAGTGACTTCCTCAGGGCGTTCATCCACCAGAAGCACCATCAACACCACCTCTGGGTGATTGGTACTGATAGAGTTTGCAATCTTCTGAAGAAGCACCGTCTTACCGGTACGGGGAGGAGCCACGATCAAGGAACGTTGGCCTTTTCCAATTGGAGAGAACATATCAATGATTCTTGTCGACATATCCTCGTCGACAGTCTCAAGCTTGAGACGCTCGTCAGGAAACAAGGGTGTAAGGCTGTCAAACGGTACACGCATCTTTGCGGCAATTGGCTCATCACCATTGACTTTCAAGATCTTCAAAATGGCAAAGAACCGTTCATTCTCTCGTGGGGTACGGACTTGGCCAAACACCACATCGCCGGTCTTCAGGTAGAGACTTTTTATCTGGGCTGGGGAGACATAGACATCCTCCAGACCTGATAGATAGCTGTTGGAGGGAGAACGGAGGAAACCGAATCCATCGGGAAGTATCTCCAAGGTACCGGAACCAACAATCACTCCACCGCTAGATGTATGGATTCGAAGAATCTCGGCAACAATCTCCTGCTTGCGCAGATCGAGAATGTTGTCTTCCTTCACCCCACGCTCCAAGCCTACCTTGCGTAGTTCATCGATAGAGAGTGTGGTGAAATCTTCCAATACCAAGACAGGTGCTTCTGGATGTTCTTCTATGTTCAGATCATTTGAAGGTTCATCCTGATGGTTCTGCCTTCCACCACCCCTGTTTGAACCAAAGCTCTGACTTTTTGGATAGGACCCCTTTGGGTGGTTTCTATTCTGATTATTTCGGTTGTTTCGATTGTTGTAAGATTTTCGGTGGTTCTGGTTTTTTGGCTCCTGTCTCTGAGGGGCTGGAGGGCCAGAAGGCTCAGACTGTTGTCTTTGTTCTCTGGGAGAAGTCTGTGGCCTTTCTTCCAGCTCAAGCTGGGGTTGTTCACTCTCATCAGAGGATGAGGAGGACTCTTTCTTTGGTGCACTCTTCTCTGTTTCGCTCTTCTTGGGGCGACCTCTGCGCTTTTTGGGTTCGGGAGCTTCCTGTGTCTCCGCTTTCATCTCCTCCACCTCGCTTGCGTTCTCAGACGTTTTCGCGGCAACAGGGCTCTTTTTTCGCGTAACACGACGTACCGGCTTCTTCGCAGGTTCCTGCTCAGACGCACTTGCCACGTCAGCTGTTTGTAACTCTAATTCTTCGGATGACATAGGATTAACTCCAGCGGAAAAGGGGGAATGCGTTACACCTTTTCAGATACAAGGATGCACCAAGCGCCCACTTCCTAATTTTATTATACAGAATGTAAGAATATGCGGAATCGGAACGTACGTATCGATAATTCTTTCCGCGATTTGGTTCTTTAAATATATTGCCACTTCTTGACAGTGTCAAGCAAGCAGGCCCCTTTGATATACTGAGTTGCAAGAATCAGCGCCATCACAGAAGCCCTTCTCCTCACAGAATCCCTCCCAAAGGAGGCAATATGCACCTGTACCGCAGCAGAGGGGCGAGTCTTGGATGCAAACCCAAGCCAAACGGTGCCCACCGGTTTCTCCGGTGTACCTCCATCCGGTCCTGCAATTCCACTAACAGAAACAGCCCAGTCACTGCCGGAAACTGATCGTATTCCCTCAGCCATCTCAATTACACAAGCTTTACTGACAGCTCCATCTCTCTCTAGGGTTTCTCTGGAGACACCAAGAAGTTGCTGCTTTGCTTCATTTGCATAACTAGCAACCCCTCCCCAGAACCATGCAGAGCTTCCACTGTGATCAGTGAGAAGTTTCGCAATATATCCGCTAGTACAACTCTCAGCTGTACTGATGGTCTCCTTCCGCTGCAGGAGCAGTGAGGTAAGCAACGATGAGGGTTGTACATCACCATCAACAACCAGGCACTCACCAACCAGGGATCTAAGACGTTCAGCCATTTCATTTCGCTCTTCCTCACTACCATCGGTAATGTAGAGGCTGATCTTCAAGTCCTGGAACCGGGTGCCCCACTGCATTCCGTTGAAACTGACCGACTTACACAGCTCCTCAAGCTTCGATTCGGGAATCAGGAAGGTGGAATACTCACTTCTTGAAAAATCATCGTGGCCTATCAACTGGGCAAGCCAGGGAATTACCTGATCAAAGAACATGGGATTCATCTCCCGCGGGGGGCCAGGCATTGCCACACAGGCAATCTGACGCTCTCCATCAGGAATGAATCCACGGAAACCAGGGGCGGTTCCCAGTGGGTTGGGAATAAGCTCGAATCCCTCGGGAATCATGGTCTGCTGTTCGTTCGCTCCCCAAATTCGCTCCCCTATTCTCTCATAGAGAGTGTCAAAAGCCTCCTGGTTGCGGACCAAGGGAACTTTTGCAAGATGGGCAACAATATTTCTGGTCATGTCATCGCTGGTTGGACCAAGACCTCCGGTCATCACGACCAGATCACAGTTGTCGATGCAATCGCGAAGCACATCCCCAATGGTCCCATCATCAGGGACAAGAACCATACGGTCGACCCGGTATCCTAGCTGGGTCAGCTGGCTCGAAATGAGCTGGGTATGACGGTCCTGAATGACCCCCCGGGTCAATTCAGTTCCGATAATAAAGAGCGCTGCACTTGTATAGGTCATTGTGTCTTCTGCCTGTTTTTCATGTGCCGGTAGAGGGCATACAGCATACCACCGCCGAGCAAGATAGCTGACAAGTATATTGTCAGATATGCGAACCAATTGACATGCCGGGTATAGAAGGTGGTTCCATAGGCTTCTCCACTGAATACCGGTACGTCGTAGATATGGTAGCCAACCTCAAAGGGCTCCATCGGATCCACAATCCTTCCATTCACATCGATTACACAGGTCATGCCACTGTTCGTTCCTCGAACTGTGGTTCTTCGGTTTTCAATGGAACGGAATACCGCGAGGCCAAGGTGCTGCATCTCTGCCGAAACGGCCTTGGACCATCCGTCGTTGGTCATATTGACGATAACATCAGCCCCATTGGCAACAAAGCCCGCGTTTAGGTACCCAAAGACATCCTCAAAGCAGATCGGGGTGGAAAATTTTACCCCCTCCTCTGTCTCGAACACCACCGGGTCATAACCAGTCTCCCACCAGTTGTAGTCATTGGCAAGCAGTAGGTTGTAGAGCCAAGGCAACTGCTCCTCATAGGGGAAATGCTCGGTGAACGGTACAAGATGCTGTTTTCTATAGGTATTCTTGATCCTGCCATCCTCAAAGAAGATAACGGTATTGTAGTCAGTCCTGTTCCAAGCACCATGCTCATCGAGTGCCGGCTTGCTTGTATCCTCTATGACTCCCTCAGGATTCCCGGTAACCAGGGGAATTGGAAGAGACTTCCCAAACTCCACAAATTCCTCAACCAAGGCTGAGGTAGCCGGGTCAGAGGGATAGTTCTCATGCCAGGCAACCGAAGGCACGAACGCAGTCTCAGACCATAGAATGATATCCGGGTCCTCCTGCAGTGCTTCCAAACTCATCTTTCGCAACGTATTGAAATTTCTCTTGTAGGTAGCATACCCGCCTTCCCAGGTATCCGCGCTATGCTGAATGGTGGCGACCCTCCATATCTTGTCCGGCTCCTGCGCATTCCAGTAAGCCATTGAGGCAAAGCCAAAGACCAGGGTTGCAAGCAAAGCTACCCCATAGGAGACGATGAAGGGGATATGCCTCTTCACATACCCCACCAATGAATATTCCCTATCATGGTACCAGCGGTGGAGAAATGCTCCCAGGAATGTCTGGGGCAACACCATCAGGAAGGTAACACCCCATATACCAAAAATTTCTGATATTTGAATAAGAGGAAGATAGCGGTAGAGCGCAGAACCCAACGTTCCGTAGGGGTATCCTGCAAACCAGTCCTGGCTGAGGTAGGAGTAGGCAACCCAGATGATTCCTTCCACCAGATACCCGTACTTCTTGAACAGCTTCTGTGCCGCTTTCAAGGCCGGGAACAGTAGGACCATCTCCCCACCCTTGATGATCGGAACGATCAGTATGGCCAGGGGGTGAAAGGTTTTAAGCCAATAGTTGAAGAAGAGATAGAACATGAATCCATAAAAGAATCCATAGACAGGGATCAACTTCCAACTTGTATTCCTAATAACCGAAAAGACAGGAATCAAGGCAAACAGTGCGACAAACCCAAGGCCATTGGTCGAAAGGAGACCGGGAAAGGCGATTGAGTAGACAAATGCCGATACCAATAACACAAGAACCTCAGAACAAACCGTCCTGAGGTTCCGTCTTGCATGCAAGTCAACCAAGAGATCTTCTCCTAATTATCGAAAAAGTAAAAGGTTATTCTTTTACCGGTTTGTTATCCCGCAAATCCCACACATAGTCCTTGAGCTCTTTGCCTGGACGGAAAATGGCAACTCCATGTGTTTCGACGGCAACAATGGCGCCAGTCTTTGGATTGCGTGCTCTTTCACGGCCCTTACGAGTGCGAACCTCAAATGTCCCAAATCCACGAAGCTCAATGACCTGATCATTCCTAAGTCCGGTTTTCACTTCTTCAAAGAATTCATCAATGATTGTGTGAATATCGGCTCTATTCAGTCCATGCTTTTCATGGAGACTCTCGATTATGGCTGCTTTTGTCAACTTTGGTCCTGCCATGGTTACTCCTTAAACACGTTCTATACGCATATGTATACACCGATACGCAATCGGTACATTCATTGTTTTGACTGGCTGATTATACAGCAGCCTGGTCACTCATCTTATTGAAACGGCTCTGCAATCTGGATTTCTTGCGGTTGGCTGTGTTGTGATGAATGACTCCCTTACTCGCTGTTGAATCAAGCAGCTTGAGACTCAAAGCCAATGCTTCAGCGGCAGTTTCCTTGTCTCCGGCAACTACAGCAGCGTCAAATTTCTTAATTGCGGTGCGCATGGTGCTTTTGGTTGCGCGGTTTCTCATTTTTCGAACCTGGTTCTGTCGCTCTCGTTTCTCAGCAGACCTGTTAATCACGTAATACCTCCAAACATATTACCTTGAATACGTATTTCATTTATTAAAGTTGAGGCCGGCAACAAAGTGCCGACGGTCTAAAAACATATCACAGTCTATAAAATGGGTCAATACAATGCTTTATTTCAATTTGACAAATATTCGCTTGCATAGTCCTTATCAATCTCCCAACGCTTGGTCTCAGCATTGAAAAATACAGCCTCCTGGGGGATGGTAAGCGTTCTTCCCTCACTTCCACTCAGCATAATCCGCTTTGACAGTATGTTGACTTCGTTGACTTTCATCAAGTCATAGCCAACCTTCAATTTGCTTCCTTCTGGTGGATAGTTACGCTTTTCTTCGACATAGAAGTCATACTCATAGGAAAGACAGCAGAGCAAACGTCCACAGGGACCGGAAATTTTCATGGAATTCAATGAAAGATTTTGCTCCTTTGCCATCTTGATGGAAACAGGGTTGAGTTTGTCTGTCACACTGTGACAGCAGAAGTCTCTGCCACAGACGGCCAGCCCACCAAGAACCCTACTTTCATCACGTACTCCAATCTGCCTGAGTTCAATGCGAATACGGAAGACGGAGACAAGATCTTTCACCAACTCACGAAAATCGACACGCACATCTGCAGTGAAGAAAAAGATAATCTTCGGCTCTCCCAAGAGAAAATGTGCCGTAACCAGTTTCATATCGAGCTTATGATGGGCTATCTTCTCTCGACAGATACGCATTGCCTCATCCTCTTTCTCACTCTGCTCCTGGTATCGGTTCAAGTCACTGGGTGTTGCCAGCCGGTCAATCCAAACTACATCTCCCGAAAGATCAACTTCCTGTGGCTCTGGCCTGGGATTGCATCCCGGGCAAGATTCACAAGGGTTTTCGTCTTTCTCGTTAGAGTAGACTGGGAGTCTTTCCTCTTCCTCTTGTTCTTGCTCCTCAGCTTCATATGCCTCCTCTCGCTCTTCTTTGGGGAGACAAGACTCCGCGTGGAAGCAGGCAGGACGCACCTCGCCGCAACCTGGCTCATAGGAAGAGCCTAAACGGTCAGCCGAGGAGACAATGAGTCCAAGGTCAAGCCCATAGCGGGTAGGAGCAACTACCGATGTTCCCGGGTACAATACAGAATCCCAGGCACAGATGCTCATCTCATTTGAAGAAGGGTTTTTAACCAAATATATATAGCCTCGTGATGGCCTATTCTTTTGAGAACGGCTATCGGCATGCATTCTTTCTCGTTTCATCTATATCCTTTACCGTCAAAAAGCGGCACTGCAGTAAAACTACCACGTCGATAATAAATTGTCAAACTCTCTATACAGGTATATAACTATTTTACAGCATATGAGTTACAACATTGACGACTCCCAACTCGCATGCTATAGTGGACCCATCCTCCACACAGGCTTGTCAGCTTCTCAAGGAGTCGGTATGCAACTGTTTGATACGCACACCCACATAGGTTTGATACAGGATGACAAAATGGAGCAACTACTTGCTGTCCAACTTGCGAAAGTCAAGTCGGTCAAACATGTTGTGAGCATCTGCAACAGCCTGGGGGACTTTGAGAAAACCTACGCCAATCTAGAGAGTGCAGACGATGTGTTCCATGCTGTGGGAGTCTCTCCCACCGAAGTTGCCCATCCCGGCCATGATTGGGAAGAGCGGGTCATTGCCCATGCAAAGAAGAAACGAGTCGTTGCCATCGGAGAGACCGGCTTGGATTATTACCACATGTTTGGAGGCGACAAGACCGCCCAGATAGAACTGATGCTCAAACATCTGGAAATTGCAAAACACCTTGACCTTCCGATCATCATCCACAACCGTAATGCAGGAGAGGATCTGTTACCCATCCTTGCAGAAAAACTCCCCCCAAAAGGAGGCATACTGCACTGCTTTGGAGAGGATTGGACCTTTGCAAGAAGAGCCTTGGATATGAATCTTACCTTCTCCTTTGCTGGAAACCTCACGTTCAAGAACAGTAGATACCTCCAGGAGGTCGCTATGCGCCTTCCTGAGGATCGTATCGTCGTTGAGAGCGAAGCGCCCTTCATGACCCCCTACTCCCACAAGGGAGAGCGAAACAAGATCCACTACATCCACGAAACAGTGGCTGTCCTTTCTGAGCTGAGACAAACCTCTCTTGAAGCACTTTCTCAAACACTTTATGCTAACAGTCTCAGGGCTTTTGCCCTCTCGAAGGACATATGAACGAACAGAGACTGTACCACCCCGTAACCATTGGCTCTACCACATTGCAAGGAAACGTATTCCTTGCTCCTCTTGCCGGCTATACCGACATTCCTTTTAGAACACTCTGCATTGACGCAGGTGCTGACTTCACCTACACCGAGATGGTCAGTGCAGAAGGTCTTGCACGAGAGGGAGAGAAGACTCTTGCCCTGATGGATCGCTCACATAATGAAAAGCAGTACGCCGTACAGCTCTTCATGGGAAATACAGACTCCCTCAAGCAAGCACTGGAACAACTACAGCCCTACCACCCTGAGGTAATTGACATCAATTGTGGTTGTCCTGTTCCCAAGGTAACAAAGACAGGAGCCGGTTCAGCAATGATGAAGAACCCAAAACTCATTGCGGAGGTTCTTCGTATCATCATCGACGAGACCAACATTCCTGTCTCGGTTAAGTTCAGGACCGGGTGGGATGCACAAAACGAAAATTTCCTGGAGTTTGCACAAGAGGCACTCGACGCGGGTGCCAGTGCACTAACACTGCATGCAAGAACCCGCAGTCAAGGGTATGCTCCGTTTGCAGACTGGAGCAAACTCACAACATTGAAACAGTATGTGCAAGACCATCACTACGATATTCCTGTCTTTGGCTCAGGAGACCTCTTCAAGGCAGAGGATGCAAAGCGGATGCTTGTGGAAACAGGAATCGATGGAGTCATGTTTGCACGTGGTGCAATCGGCAATCCGTTCATCTTCTCCCAGGCAAAAGCGATTCTCGAAGGAAAGGAACCTGAACCCATCAGCATAGCTATGAGGAGGCAAGCCATTCTTGCCCATCTCGATCTCATGATCGAGTTCTTCTCGGAGAAGACCGCCTGCACGCTGATGCGAAAACATACCTGCTCGTATCTCAAGGGAATTCCCAACACCTCAACGATTAAGCAGGCTGTGGTGAAGGCGTCAAGGAAGGAAGACTACCTGGAGGCTCTCAGCCCACTTGTTGACCTGTAAAGCGGTAAAATGGTACGTTTATTTGAGCAATCACATCGGGAAGGAAATGCAATGAGAGTATTAGTGTTAGGGTCCGGAGCAAAAGATCATGCCATTGCATGGTGGTTCTCCCAAAGTCGTTTGATAGATGGTTTATTCGTAGCCCCAGGTAATGTGGGGACCAAAACAATTGCCGTGAATCTGGCTATTGACCCATCAGATCCTGAGCAAGTCTATGAGACTTGTCAGACCCATGGAATTGACTTTGTATTTGTCGGGACTGAGGCACCTCTTTTCACTGGTGTCATTGATTACCTCAATGAGCGTGGTATCGATACATTCGGTGCCCCAAACAGGGCATTGAAGCTGGAAGGTGACCGTAACTTTGCCCGTATGTTCTCAGACAGACACAATATTCCAACCTCCTCCCATGTGCTTTTCGACGATGAAGCGAAACTTTCCGAATACCTCAAGCGTCATGAAGGAGAACGCTTTGTCGTAAAGAGCAACGCCATTGCCCCAAGCAGGGTCATGGTAGACTCGTATGACTACACCACACTTATGGAGTTCTCCAAGGGTCTCCTTGCTACCGGTCCGATTATTCTAGAAGAACATTTGAATGGTCTTCCCATCACCATTACACTCTTCTTGGACAACAAGGGGTATCTGATGCTTCCCACCTCAAGCGACTATATGAAGGTCGAGGAGGGAGGTCTACCCACCGGTGGCATGGGCTCAATCTGTCCGGTTCCTCTTCAACAGGAACTAAGCCAAGCGTTGGTCGATTCTATCATCGAACCGGTGCTCTTTGGCCTGAAAGCAGAGAAAATGGCTTATAAGGGTGTGTTGACCATCAGCGTCATCATTACGAAGCAGGGACCAATTTTGGTCGATTATCACGTCCGTTTCAACGACCCTGCAGCCCAGGCTTTCGTCCCGCTCATCAATACCGATATTGTAGATATTCTTAATGCCATGAAGCATGACACCCTTGGAAAGCTTACCCTTGAGGTATCCAATAAATCGGCAGTTGCCTTGGTTGTAGCATCTGCAGGATATCCAGAGAAGCCAATCATCGGGAAACCACTCGATCCTATGCCGGTAGCGCTCCTCCACAACAGTTTTGAGGGAGCTCCCCGTTATTTCTTTGGTGGAGTACAGGAGTATGAAGGCAAACTGGTAACCACCGGTGGTCGCTGTGTCACGGTAGTCGGTATTGGATACAATATCATGAATGCCAACAAGAATGCTTACAAAGGGGTAAAGCAGGTACATTTCGAAGGGGCTTGGTATCGTCAGGACATTGGGAATCGTTTCTTTGAGAATTAAGCTGATCCTATAAAAAAGCAATGAGACCTCGCACCCCACAGCGAAGCCTCATGCCCGACCGTTCCATAGTCCCTCAAGACTGGCGGCCACCTCCCCAGGCAGCCGCCAACTTTTCGATTCCCCCCACGCAAAGGGAACGGTCCGAAGAAATCGTCTCAGAACTCTGGGAGAAAGATGCTTGTTCGGAAGGAAACACAAAAACAACATCTCTCTCTGTCTTTATCCTACCCTTAGTTCACCCCTCCAGTCAATGAATACTGGTAGAACGCATGACATAATTTTCTCTTTGTACATTTGCTACTAGAAAACAATTATCTCCCTTAAA
>JBFWKK010000004.1:0-64095 GCA_050252715.1 Sphaerochaeta sp.
GTATTACATTTGTCATTGAAGTGGCCTCCATTTGTATGCGGTAGCCGCATACAGGTTATTTGTTTATCCCAGTATGCACGGTGAATCCGCGGTTTGCAAACTGGGAGGTCACTTCATATTGTCTAGGAGAACGGAGAATCTGTTTGAGACCGATTTTAATAGCTTGAAAATTTGAAATATAGTGATTTTAAAGAACAGGCACGCGTTCTATGCATTCAGCTAGCCTTTGAGGCTTCCTAATTTCCTTGGCAGTAGGTCTCACTGGCAGGGATTGCATAATTCAGTGGCAGGCTTTGTTCAGGTCAAGTGGTAGGGGGCCACCGCTGAACTTTCTCTTTCGCTTTTCCCACAAAATTCTTGAGCCCTTCGCTTGGGTTTGTATGAATGTAACCCTCTTGGTACGCCCAGGAAAAAGCAACCTTGCCGGCAAGCATAACCTTGTTGATAGTTGCTGCAGCAAGGCCTTTCTTCTTGAGAGAGAGCGAAAATTCTCTTAGTTCTTCCCTTGTGATGCTTGCAAGGGTTCTGCCTTTAAAATACTTCTTCCAGTAAATATTGACGCGATTTATTGAGTCCTTACAGTGTGTTCTTCCGATAGACTGTCCATGTGCAAGCTTCTCCTGTACATAGGGGCTCGTGTCATAGTTGTAGAAGTCGAGCAGATAGGTGATGAGATCTCGTTCCTCTGCATCCTTGATCTTCTTAAGAAATCCTCGTTGCTTTAGAATGGTCATGATCTTCTCAGCTTCTTTGTTGGTGAGATTGATATCTTGAAGAACATTGAACAACCGATTAACGGTAATAGCTTCAGAGACATCTCTCTTTGTCTTTATATGTTTTTGGGGAATTCCTTCGGCAAGCCAACGTGACACAGTCATGACAGCAATATCCCGATCGGTTTGACCGGTGCTTATTGCCGAGAGCTGATTTCCTGTTGTTGGATCAACAATTCTTGCGTACCAAACGTTTCCGTGACGGGAAAGATAAAAAGGTTTCCGGCTCATGTTCCACTCCTGAAACTGCTCCCAAAAGGTGTTTTTGGTACACCTTTTGGTACAGTTGCGATGTGACATGCTGCCGGTTTTTCCGGTGAGCGGCGCGATCTCCTTACAACGTAAGGATTAATTCTTTGGGCCCAGTAGGACTTGAACCTACGACCCACGGATTATGAGTCCGATGCTCTAACCAACTGAGCTATAGGCCCTAAAAGCTGTAAGTAATCTAAAGGATTTTGGCAAGAATGTAAAGAATCTTTTCGTTGGTATGGAATAGTCTTTATAAATACGCTGAAAGCCATGCTTTTTCTTGGAAATGTATAACAGTCATGCTACTATTTCCCTACTTGGGAGAAACAGAACATGCGTAAGAGAAATACAGCAATGCTATGTTTGCTCTTGTTCGTACTTTGCTATCAAGGAATTTCTGCTGCCTGGCATTTTTCCTATGACAGTTGGGAAGGCCACCCAAGAATAGGTTCTTCCTTGGTTCCTACCGGTATCAGATCCGGTGTTGCCTCTGATCTCAAACCAATCTTCTCAGATTGGGAAACAGACCTAGTCCTCCTGGCAAAAGCAGGCTTTCACGAACGAGTGCTCTGGCAACACCCAGTAAATGGCTCTCTTCTCTCTAGTTCCCCTCTCATATATGACCTGCTACAGTTCGATTGGACCATTGGAATCAAACAAAGCCTTGGGTATAAGCAAAACATCTTTCTTGGCTACCGAGGCTCCTATGAACAAGCCCTCGACTCCATGGTCGAAGGAGATGCATTGGATAGTGGAACAGTCCTTGGCATTGCCCCCTGGTTTTCCTCCTATGGCGGAAATACCCTCTATGGAAAACTCTCAGGAATCGGTACAAACGTATTGCTCAGCTATTATTACAACCTTGAAGAAGAACTTCTTGATGGATTGGCCTTTGAAAGTTCCCTCTTCATAGGACCGAAACTCCTGAATACCAACGCCTCCTATCTAGCATTTACTGCTGAAGGGGCAGGGGCTTTGATGATCTATCAAGAACTTGATGAGAAACAACACAATCTTTATTCCATCATCCTCCGTGACAACCTTCAGTTTACCTATACTCTAGGAAGTCATATTCCTGTGTTGGTTTTACAGGAAACCTCTCTAGGAAGTATGGTCAGAGGATACGGTAGTGGCCAGTACCCCTTGGATGGAGCACTGGCAAACCGATTTTCCCTCTGCTTCAACGGGCCAGAACCCTTTACCAAAGGCTTCTATCCCCGTCTTATCCTATTCTTTGATGTTGGCTATGGCTTTGGCCAGCTGGTTAATGCTTCTGTTTCGTCCTCGGCCTTTCTTGCCAGTACTGGGGTATCGGTTACCTATTCACTTCTTTCCTACATGGACATAGGCTACCAAATGGCATATCTTATGGAAGAGTCAAACCCCATGCAACCAGGAAAGACCATGGTTGGGGAGTTGGTAGCACATATACAATTTTGAGCATCGACACGAATGGTAATATTGCTCAGGTCGCTCTGGGATATTGTGTGATTCCCTATCTAATATGTATTTGATATGCAACAATAACCTGATCAAATTTGGAAAGGGAGCATATCATGAGTACTGACCATGTGGTAATTATCGGGGCAGGTATAGCAGGACTCTCTGCAGCCTCCTATCTCGCGCGCAGTGGCTATAACGTAACCGTGCTGGAGAGCCATGCCCTGCCAGGTGGTCTCTGTACCTCCTGGAAACGAGGTCAGTACACCATCGACTACTGTGTACACTGGCTCATGGGAACCAAGGAAGGTTCTGAGTTCAACCAACTCTGGAAGGACCTTGGGGCTTTTACCAATGATGATGGCTCTACGGTGCCGATTGTCAACTTTGATCAGTTTTCCACGATGGGGCTCTCCAAGGGAGATTCCATTACCCTTTACAGTGACCTTGAAGCCTTGGAAAAGGAACTGCTTCGCTATGGAGATGAAGACCGGAAGGAAGTACATGCATTCGTAGCCAGTTTGAAGAAACTGGGTAATAGATTCTCAGATGAAAAACTGAACATTCTTCGTTCCATCTCCCAATTTCTCACCCTGTTCAAGCACCTCCAACCAATGAAGGAGTACTCAAAACGATTCAAGAGCCAAATCCTGCAGGAGCTCTTTTCCACTGAGATTCCAGAAGATTGGTCCTTGATAGCACTTACACTGGGGCTCTCCCAACAACCGTACCAATGCGCCGGTTATCCAGTTGGAGGTTCCCTGAACCTCGCAAAGAACATCGAGAGAGAAGCAAAGCGGCTTGGAGCCACATTCAGATATAACAGTACGGTGGAGCGCATAGTAGTGGAGGATGGCGTTGCCAAAGGTGTGACACTTCGCGGAGGAGAACAAGTTGTAGCTGATTATGTGATCAGCGCAGCAGATGGCCATACCACGCTCTTTGGCATGCTTGAAGGGAAATACCTTTCCAAGCCTTACCAGAAGGCCTATGAAAGCTATCCACTCTTTCCCTCCAGCATCATGGTAGCCCTAGGCCTCAAGGGTGATTACTCAAACTTGCCTCACAACAGTTCACCCTATTTCAAGGAACCGATTACCTTGTTCGATGGCAGCAGCCATAATCGATTCAATCTCAATGTCTACCACTATGATCCGACTCTCGCCCCAGAGGGAAGTGCCCTCGTTACTGTTATGTTCAATACTTGGGAAGGGGAGAAGTGGCAGCAGCTTGCAACGGAGCATCCAAAGCAGTACGAAGAGGAGAAGAAACGGCTTTCTGAACAGGTGATTGATCGGCTCTCTCCGATTATCGGGCTATTGGAAGACAATGTCGAGATGGTCGACGTTTCCACCCCTCACTCGGTCATACGCTACACAGGAAACTGGCAGGGAAGCTTTGAAGGATTTGCTCCTACAAAAGCAACTCTCTCCAAGAACCTACCCAAAACACTTCCAGCATTGAAGAACTTCGCAATGATCGGACAGTGGACAACCCCCGGAGGTGGTCTTCCTACCGCCGCAAAGGATGGCCTGGACATAGCCAAGCGACTTTGCAAAGAGCATGGAAAGCCCTTTACCTCAAAACTATCCTAAAGACAAGAAACGGCGTCCTTTTCAGGGCGCCGTTCTAAAGTTGTTATGTTTGTTTTTCTGTATTATCGGTAGGGATTATCCTCACTCTTCTTTAATACATTGCTCTCGGAGAATCCCAGTGCCGAGAGAGCTTGCATGGTACGCTGCAGTTGGTAGGCGGGAATCCAACGGACGGTAAGGCGAACAGCCTTGCTGTCAGGAAGTTGTTCTGCATAGGGTTTCAAACCTGCATTGAGTATACGGTCATACTGTGCATAAGCAGTGAGCAGGGACGAGTATGCGCCAACCTGGATCTGGTACCAACCGGTATCCCCGGCACGCTTGTACTTTGACTCGGGAATCTCTGGCTCGAAGATCAGGGTCAAATCGACATTGGCAATACCGGAGTCGAGCATATCGATCTGCTCAGCTGAGGCTGGAGTCAAGTCGATGATCCTTCCATCCACATACGGTCCCCTGTCATTGATCCTGACATCGACACTCCGTCCATTGTCCTTGTTTGTCACCCTGACAATGGTGCCGAACTTCAGACTCTTGTGGGCAGCCGAGAGACTGGTGGGGTCGAACACCTCCCCATTGGCCGTAAGGCTCTCGCTTTTGTCACTGGTGTACCAAGAAGCAATCCCTTTCTCTATAACCGTACCAGGTTCCAACCTTGCTTCCTCTTCGGCGAAGAGGAAACCTGTGCAAAGAAGCAGTACCATTAGCAAAGCCATCAATCGTTTCATACCCAAGAGTATACGCTCTCGCTCTTTGTTTTGGCAACCAGCAGTTGAACTCATGGCTATCTTTCCATTATAATCGACGGTTATGAGCGAAAAGAACGTATCTACACATTGGGCGGATATATACGCCGACAAGATTATTCGTGAGAAAGGGGAAAAGGAGCACTATACCTGTGCCTCCGGTATCACTCCTTCTGGCACTGTACATATAGGGAACTTCCGGGAAATCATCTCGGTTGACCTGGTGGTGAAAGCACTCCGGGAGAAAGGAAAGAAGGTCCGTTTCATCTACAGTTGGGATGACTATGATGTATTCAGAAAAGTTCCCAAGAACATGCCAGAGCCCGAGATGCTTGCTACCTATCTCCGCAAACCCATCACCCTTGTTCCCGATACCCTGGGAAGGGCTGAAAACTATGCACGTGGCAACGAACAGGATGTGGAGCGTATTCTTCCCGTTGTTGGTGTGGAACCTGAGTACATCTATCAGGCAAAGCGGTACCGCGCAAGTGAGTATGCTGAAGGTATGCGTCTTGCCCTTGAGAAGCGTGATGAGATTCGCAGTATCCTTGATGAGTTCAGAACTGAACCGTTGGAAAAGGATTGGTGGCCGATCTCTGTCTTCTCCAACTTTACCGACAAGGATACCACTACCGTATTAGACTGGGACGGGGATTGGAACATCACATACCGTGATGATGAGACCGGTCAAACAGAGACAGTCGACCTACGTACAACCAGTTGTGCAAAACTGCCGTGGCGTCTTGACTGGCCGATGCGTTGGGCTCATGAGCAGGTAGACTTTGAGCCTGCCGGCAAGGATCATCACAGCGAGGGTGGTTCATTCGATACCTCCCGCAAGATGGTACAGGTCTTTGGAGGGGAAGCTCCTGTCTCCTTCCAGTATGACTTTATCAGCATCAAGGGACGTGGAGGCAAGATTTCATCCTCCAGTGGAGAAGTTGTCTCCCTCTACGATGTCTTGGATGTATATACTCCTGAGGTAACCCGTTACATGTTCGCCGGAACACGGCCGAACACTGAGTTTGCCATCTCCTTCGACCTCGATGTACTCAAAATCTACGAGGACTATGATACTTGTGAGAGAATCTATTTTGGCTTACAGGAAGTGAACGAGAAGCGAAAGGCTAAGGAAAAACGAATCTATGAACTCAGCCAGGTTCATGGAGTTCCCTCTGAGCCTTGCTTCCAGATTCCCTTCCGCCACCTTTGTAATCTCTTACAGCTTCACGAAGGGGATATTGAGCGTGCAATAGGGACTTTGGGCGAAATGACCGACAGCCAGAGGGACCGACTCAAGGTTCGCTGTAAATGTGCCTGGAATTGGATTACCACCTTTGCACCAGAGGATTTCAAGTATCGCCTCTCCCACGAGGGAGATCCCTTGATAGAGCTCACTGACCAGGAAAGAGCAGCCGTGCACGCACTCCGTGAGGTAGTGAAGGTCATGGACCAGCTTGAGAGCAAGGAATACACCACCCGTCTTTACGACTCGGCAAAGGACAACGGTCTGGATACAGGCGCGTTCTTCAAGCTGATCTATCGCATTATGATTGGCAAGGACAAGGGGCCAAAACTTGGACCCTTCCTCCAAACCTGCGGCAAGGAGAAGGTGCTCTCAATTCTTGAACGATACTAAGAGAGTTGCTTTTTTGCATGACAGGGAGCTAGTTCAGCTCCCTGTTGTTTTCTGGAGAGAACAAGGAGTTTTTCAATGAACGTTTTAATGATCAACACCAGTCCCCATGAGAAGGGCTGCACCAATAGGGCTCTGGAAGAGGTGGCCTCAGTACTGAGGCAGTGGAATATAGACAGCGAAATCCTATGGATTGGGAAAGGCTCTCTCCATGGCTGTACCGACTGCGGGTACTGTTTCGAGTTTGGCTCATGTGTTTTTACTGATGACTTGGTCAATGAAGCTGCCCAGAAGGCAATTGGGGCTGACGCCCTAGTGTTAGGTTCAGCGGTGCACTATGCATCGGCATCTGGTGCTGGTAGTGCATTCCTCGACAGATTGTTCCGTGTTGCCTCCAAGCAGATGGCACTCAAACCAGGGGCAGCGGTGGTCTCCTGCAGGCGGGGTGGGGCAAGCGCCACCTTCGACCAGTTGAACAAGTACTTCACTATCAGTCAGATGCCGGTGGTTTCCTCCACCTATTGGAACAGCGTCCATGGCAACACCCCTGAGGAAGTGGAGCAAGACGAAGAAGGACTGCAGGTCATGCGTTATCTTGGTGCCAATCTAGCATGGCTGCTCTCATGCATCGAAAAAGGAAAGGACTCCGTGAAGAAGCCCATTCCTGAAAAGCGTATTGCAACCAACTTTATTCGCTAGCGGAGAACCCTGTCCAGGATAATGGAGTTGTTTCTCCACTTGTCCTGGGCTTTCACTCTGAGGTCCAGCCTGAGTTTCTTGCCGGGGAAGATGTCGCGAATTTCAGGTTCGGCACCTTTGCGAATCTTCGCGATGCCTGCACCCCGCTTGCCGACCACAATCCCCTTTTGGGTCTCGCGCTCAACTACGACAAATGCCCTGATCCAGACGGTGTTGTTCTCCTCTGTATACTCTATGTCTGCTATCTCAACATAGATGGCATGGGGGATCTCATCGGTAACCAGGTTGATTGCCTTCTCCCTGATGATCTCACTGATGCGGAACTCGAGATTCTGGTCGGTATATGCGTCAGCAGGGTAGAGGAGCTCTCCCTCAGGAGCATGCTTGAACAGTTCAATGAGAATCTCATCGACCCCTTCATCCAGTTTTGCCGAGGCCCCCAGCACTGTTTTCCCTGGCAACATCTCTTCAAGGAATGCTTGGGCTTCCTGAAGTTCCTCTTCCTTGAGGATGTCACTCTTGTTGATGACACAGATGACCGGGGTCTTCAGTTTTGCAATATGGCTGGCCAGGGCTTTCTCCTCTTCTCCTGCACTGCGCTTGGCATCGAGGATATAGAGTACTGCATCGTTCTCCTCGAGGGTCTTCAACGCAGTCTCTTGCAGGCGTTTGTTCAACGTTTTTTCACTGAGGTGGAAACCAGGTGTGTCGGTGAAGATCAACTGGCCCCTCTCATCGGTATAGATACCCCTGATTGCATTCCTGGTGGTCTGCGGGGTACTGGCGGTAATGGAGACCTTCATCTCACAAATCGTATTGAGCAGGGTGCTCTTTCCAGCTGATGGTCTGCCGATAATGGCAACCGTAGCACATTTCATACACTGTTCTCCTAATTAATGGCCTCAGTATACTGTTTCATATCCTTTCTGCCTACATCCCCTCTTTCTTACCTGCTATGCCTTTGCAAGAATGAGAGTATGTGTGTATACTTGCCTTGATGTTTTACATCAAAACCAGTTTGAGAGAGGGGCACATGCCACAAGAAGAAGAAAAAAAGCCTGCAACCCAGGATCCACAGATACAGGAAAAACTATTAAAGACCCGCTCCATCCTCCTTTCGGGAGAGATCAACAAAGAGAGCGCAGAGTCGGTCATCAAGCAGATGTTGATTCTGGAAGGGGAGAGTGATGAACCGATCAAGATCTTCATCAACAGCCCTGGAGGAGATGTCGATGCAGGATATGCCATCTTTGACATGGCCCGCTTCATCAGTGTTCCTGTCACCATGGTAGGGATGGGCTTGGTGGCAAGTGCTGCTGCCCTTGTTTTGCTTGCAGTACCAGCTGAGAGGCGTATTGCGCTTCCCAACTCCACCTATCTGATCCATCAGCCGATGAGCGGGATGCGGGGCGTTGCCACTGATATTGAGATTCACGCACAGCATCTTGAGAAACTCAGGGAGAAACTGGACGCACTCATTGCACAGGAGACTGGGAAAAGTCTTCAGGACGTACGTAGTGATACAGAGCGGGATCATTGGCTCAGTGCAGATGAAGCAAGGAACTATGGACTGGTAAGCAAAATTATTACCCAACGGAGTGAATTGTAAGTACTCATGCCCAAGACAAGATTCCTCAGTGAGAAGGAAAAAACACTGGGAAGAAAGCATATGTATCGTCAGGAGCTGTACAACGGTGTTGCCTACAGCCTCCTCGGCGATACGATTGTCTATTTGCTTGCCATCTACTTTGGTGCAAGCAATATCGCCTTGGGATACATTGCCTCAGCTAGCTATATCGCCGGTATTGTGCTCCCCTTCGTTCCTCAGATATTCAAAGGGAGAAATCAGGTAAAGGTACAGTCCTTGGTCTGGATTCTTCGCGGTTTGGTCTCTCTGGGATACTTGGGACTCTTCTTCCTGAGCGGGGACTGGGCGGTGCTCCTTTTGTTGGCAGTCTACACCCTCTTCAATGTGTTCAGGATGATCGGCATCGCACTCATTGACTCCACGCTCAAGAGTATCAGCAGCATCTCGAACCGGGGTAAGGTGGTGGCCAATGTGAATGCCGCCTACCAGAGTTCCTCCCTGGTGGTACGCTGTATCTCTGCCTTGGTGCTTGGCATCCAGCGTTTCAGCGGACTTGTGGGACTAATCAGTATGCAGATCCTTGGTGTATTGGTGAACTTCATGGCAAGCCGTGAAATGGCCCTGATACCCAGTCGCAGTACTGTTGACTACAAGAAGGGCAGAGGTGTATTGGTATTACTCAAGGAGGCGATGAAGCAGGCTGCCTTCAGCAGAAGACTCTACCTGCGTTGGCTCTCAACTGCAGTTGCTGTAGTATTCGCCCTTACCACTCCGTTTCTTAGGGTTGAACTTGGCCTCTCAAACTCCCTTGTACTCGTCTATTCAGTGGTACTGGGTCTCTCTGTCATGGCCGCAAGCTTTATCAGCAAGCAGTTCTCCGATCGTTTGGGAAGCCGGCCATTGGTCCTCTTCTCAACAATATTCTCCCTCTTCTTTTTCATGGCCTGGGCGCTCATCACCCCTGAAGCAGATCCTATCTGGTTCTTTGTCCTGGGATTCTTCACCAACTTCTTTGTCTCGCTTGTCAGCATGCTTGTCTACCGCCTCATTACCCAGGTAATGCCGGATGATGAGACCGTTGCCTTCAACTCCATGGTCAATTTCTTCATTGCCATCGTGGCCTTCTTTGTCGGTCTTGTCAGTGGACTTTTGGGAGATCTGGGGCATGTTGCACGTGATTTGTTTGTTGTGAACGGCCATGCGGCAGGAAATGGCTATACCATGGTATTTCTCTTTGCAATTCTGCTTACTGCAATTGAGATTTTGGTTGCATCGAGGCTTCAAGAGTATGGAGCCTATACCTCCCAACAGGCAGCCCAAGTAATATTCAGCATGCATGGACTTCGTGCTGTCTCGATGATCGAAAAGCTTGAGAGGACACGCGACCCCGCAAAACGCAGGTTTCTCATGCTCTCCTTGGGGGGGAACTTGAACAACCTCGCAACAAGTGAGTTGCGTTTGATTCTTCGCAGCCCTTTCTCTCCTGATAAGCGTGATGCGGTCAGAGCCCTTGGGGATCGCCCAAGGAAGGCCCTTCTGGATGACCTCATTGTCGTTGCACAAGACGATGACTCCTACGTACAGCTGGATGCCATTGCCTCCCTTGGGGCCTATCGCAAGGAGGAGAAGGCAAAAAACACCTTGGTGAACCTCATGCTGCATGGACGGTGGTCCTCGGTTCGATCCATGGCAAGCAAGTCACTTGCGCATATCACCGAAGGGACAGACTATCTACCCCTGGTCAATGAGTTGAGCCACTCTGCAAAGCATATTGATGAGATCATTGACTACCTTATTGCAAAACGATTCATGGACAAGAAAGGAGAGTTCTACCAGGAGTTCCTCATCTCCATCGAGCAAGGACGTAGCGCCACCTTCCGTCAGACACGCTATGCAGTCATCGCGACCTTCCTCAAGTTCGGCTCTCCCCGTCTTTCCCATCTCTATGAGCAGATGAACCTGGGATACCCCAAGGATTTCCTCTCCCCGTTCCTCTCTGAGGCAAGGGATTTGGACCAGATCGACCAAGCCTACAAGCTTGTACTATCCTACTTTGAGAAGCAGGATTGGGAGTCTCTGAGAACCTTCTGCATGGATATCCTGGAAAAGAGTGATGTCTCCTTCGATCCCTGCTTCGAGAATCTCAAGCAGGGGCTGTTGAAGGCCAAGGAGATGGATATCTCTACATTTGATGTCCAAGATGCTGTTGCCATGCTGTATTTCAGCTACTCACTGGGTAAAAACGGACAGAACTGAAGCACGAGCACCATTTCCTTCCCTTAGGGGGTATGATAATCCTATTGCTCTGTATGCTAAGTTTTCTCTGTTGTGGTTGCGATGCTACGATTGCAACTGACGAGAAGACATTTTCTGTGCTTTCCTACAATGTACAGAATCTGTTTGATGCCAGCTATGAAGGTTCGGAGTACGCCGAGTACCAAGATGCAGAAACTTGGGATGAAGGCTCCTACCGGCTTCGCCTCAAAACGCTTTCAAATGTACTTTTGGACCCAGAACTTGCCTTGCCGGACAGTATTGTCCTGCAAGAGGTGGAAGGCCCTGAGGTTGTACGCGATCTTTTGCACTATCATCTCTCCCGAAAAGGCTATCGGTGGTATGCGGTCAGCAAGGGTCCACAGAGCCCTATCGCCGTAGCTGTAATCAGTCGACATCCGATCTCCAACTCCTTCGTGCATGCAGCCAGTGGATGCCGTCCAATCCTCGAGGCCGGTATTGAAACCGACAGAGGGATGGTGGTGCTCTTTGCCCTGCATGCAAAAAGCAGAATCGGGGGTGGAGAGGAGACAGAAAAGCAGAGGATAGCCCTCTCTCATGCCCTTTCACTCGCGGCAAAGGAGAGGGAAGGATTTCTCACCTTGCTCTGTGGGGATTTCAATGAGAATCCTGATGCAGTGTGGGAGGCAGGGGGAAGGCAGACTGCATTGGTAGATACTTCTCACCCTGACAGCAATGGGTTTATCCAGACAGGATCACTCGCCCTTACCGGAGATCGTGCATCGGTAGGTCCCTCTTGGTGGTACTCTCCCTATCTGGATGACGAGAGCCAGTACATCTCACCCCCAGGCAGTTGCTGTTGGACAGGAATCTGGCAACGCTATGACCAGATTCTGGGAAATGGACACTTGTTTGACGGTATGGGATGGGAATATGCCGATTTTTCCATTTGTGCCATTCCCTCTCTCCTAAAAAGCGATGGGACACCCCATGATTGGGATTTGCACATAAAAAATGGGGTCAGCGACCACCTTCCGGTACTGCTGACCCTCACACGTCGTTGAATGAATCAACTGTTTTTAGGGAACTTCAATTCATAGAATATCTGCTCTAGCTCAAGAGCGATGTTGATGTTATGGACCACCGGAGTTCTTCCATCCTCTTGCAACTGTGCCTTGAGGGTGATGGGGCTGAAGTTCAGGATTCCCATAACCCCTGCGGAGAGCAAGCGCTCAAAGCTGTCCTGGGCTGCCTGTTCAGGGACGGTGATAATGCCTGCGGTAACCTCGAGTGCCTCGACGACCTCGTCGATTCTGCTGATGGGGTAAATGGGGACTGGATGAGATGCGTCGCTGTACACCAGAGGGTCACTGTCAAATCCGGCAACAATCCTGATGCCATCGGGCTCGAAGCCGTTGTAGTGCATCAATGCCTTCCCGATCCTTCCGCATCCTACGATAATGCAGTTCTGGCTATCTCCCTTGCCCAGAATCTCTCCAAGTCCCTTGAGTAGTTCGTGGATTTCATACCCACCCCTTTTCTGTCCATGGATACCCAGCTGGGAGAAATCTTTACGTACAATGGCAGCTGAAACACCCGCCGCATCAGCAAGGTTGTGGGCAAACACTTTCTCAAGTCCGATGGTCTTGAGACGATTAAGCGAGCGATAGTATCTGGTGATTCGTATCAGCTGGTCATTGTTCATGGCAATATCTCCTATTTATGTGAATAAATGTACATTAACTTGGATTATTGGTCAATATATTACAGATAAAATCCTGCAAGTACCGTAAAAAATGATTTTTATAGGAATTGGATATGTACATGCTTGCCAAAAAAGTGTTAGGATATGCCAAAACGTAAATTGGGTACTGGAGGTTACATGTCGGACATTAACGAAGTCACGTTCTCACCCGAATTGGTTGCGTTCATCAAGGAATGGAAAACCAAGCAGGGTAATCTCATCATGGTGCTCCACAAGGTACAGCAAGAGCATGGCTACATCTCCCGCGAAGCGGCAGATAAGGTAGCAGAGTTGCTTGATGTTCCTTTGGCAACCATCTGGGGTGTCGTAACATTCTACCACTTCTTCAAGCTGACCAAGCCCGGTAAGCACAACATTCAGGTGTGCATGGGTACGGCCTGCTATCTCAAGGGTGGTCAGGCGATCATTGACGAGTTGGATAAGCAACTGAATCTAGCGGTAGGCGAGGTTACCGATGACGGGATCTTCTCCTTGGAAGCCGTGCGTTGTGTCGGTTGCTGTGGGCTTGCCCCAGTCATGACCGTTGGTGGAGAGGTTTTCGGCAAGGTCACAAAAGACCAGGTTGCCGGAATAATCGCGAAGTTCAGCTAAGGGAGAAGCGTCTCTCAATGCATATCTGCATCACGGACTTTCTATTGGACATAGTACAGAACTCGTTTGAAGCGGACAGTTCCTTGGTGGAACTCACCTTCAGGGAGACAGGAAATAAACTTTCCTGTCTGGTGCGGGACAATGGTAAGGGGATGCATGCAGAGATCCAAAAAAAGGTGTTGGATCCGTTCTACTCGGATGGAATAAAACACGAAAAGCGTAAGGTTGGGTTGGGCTTACCGTTTCTCAGTCAGGCCTGTGAGGCCTCTAACGGGAGTTTTGCCCTGCAGTCGGAAGTAGGAGTCGGGACCACGGTCTCATTCTCCTTTCCCTTGGACCATATCGATACCCCTCCCATGGGGGATGTGGCATCCACCTTTCTGGCACTGCTGAGCCATCCTCTCTGCAAAGAGATGGTGATTCATCGGAGTTTGGAGACAGGAACGGGAAAAGAAGCCTATACGCTGAGAAAGCGTGAGCTTGAAGCGGTTCTTGGACCATTTGAGACCAGCGGGATCTTGAGTCTGCTTAGGCAGTATCTTGCCTCCCAGGAGGAGGAGCTGGATCAGTACCGCGAAGAGACAACACTGGATGTGCAAAGAGGAAATACGTCACCTTCCAGACAACAGGAGATGTGAACATGGCTAAAATGACACTTGAAGAGCTGAGAAAGCTTAGGGAAAAGAAACAGAACGAAATCCAGAAGCGCGATATTGAGGGCAAGGATGTCCGCATCATCGTTGGTATGGGAACCTGCGGAATTGCCGCCGGTGCAAAACCTGTGCTTGATACGTTCCTGGAAGTACTTGAAGAGAAAAAGATTGAGAATGTCTCGGTCACCCAGACCGGATGCATGGGACTATGCTATGTGGAGCCGACCATCGAGGTCATCGTTCCCGGCATGCCCGATGTCATCTATGGGAAGGTAGATCCAGAGACTGCACGCAAGATTGTTGAACAGCATATCATCGGTAATGAATTGGTAACCGACCACATGTTCGATCGTCCTGCAGCTGACATCATCAAGAAGGATGGGGGTAAATAATGGCGTTTAGAAACTACATTTTGGTCTGTGGAGGAACTGCTTGTGAGTCGAGCCGCGCGGACCAGATTTACCAGAACCTCTTAGAGGAGTGCAAGGCTCAGGGTGTTGCCGATGAGGTACAAATCGTAAAGACCGGTTGTTTCGGATTCTGTGAACAGGGACCGATTGTTAAGATCCTTCCTGAGGACTCCTTCTACGTAAAGGTCAAGCCCGAGGATGCAAAGGAACTGATCAGTGAGCACGTGATCAAGGGCCGTGAGGTTACCCGCCTGCTCTATGACAAGGAAGCAAGCCGCAAGAATGCAAAGGTAGAGGATATCAAGTTCTACCAGAAGCAGTTCAGGATTGTTCTGCGTAACTGTGGCTTCATTGATCCCGAGAACATTGATGAATATATTGCCCGTGAAGGGTACCAGGGATTGGAAAAGGCACTCTTTGAGATGACCAGCGAGGACATCATCGAAGAGCTCAAGACCGCAGGTCTCCGTGGCCGTGGTGGTGCTGGATTCCCAACCTGGATGAAATGGAATTTCTCGCGTCAGGCAGAAGGGGAAGTAAAGTACGTCGTCTGTAATGCAGACGAGGGTGATCCCGGTGCCTACATGGACCGCTCAACCTTGGAAGGTGACCCGCATAGCGTGCTCGAGGCAATGACCATCTGTGGCAAGGCTATTGGAGCCACCAGAGGATTCATCTACATCCGTGCAGAGTACCCCTTGGCCATCCACCGTCTTGAGATCGCCATGGCCCAGGCTCGTGAGTATGGCTTGCTTGGAGAGAATATCCTGAGTAGCGGTTTTGACTTCGATATTGAGATTCGCCTCGGTGCAGGTGCATTTGTTTGTGGTGAGGAGACTGCTTTGCTGCAGTCCATCGAAGGCAAGCGCGGCATGCCGCAGCCTCGTCCTCCCTTCCCAGCGGTGAAGGGACTCTGGGGCAAACCGACGGTCATCAACAATGTAGAGACTTGGGCGAATATCCCGGTCATCATCACCAAGGGTGGCAACTGGTTCAGCAAGATTGGTACTCCCGACAGTAGAGGAACCAAGGTCTTTGCCCTTACCGGTAAAATTCGCAACTCCGGCTTGGTGGAAGTACCCATGGGTACCACCCTCCGTGAGATTGTCTATGACATCGGTGGTGGTATTGCAAACGACAAGAAGTTCAAGGCCGTGCAGACAGGTGGTCCTTCCGGTGGTGTTATCACCGAGGACGACTTGGATACCCCGATTGATTTCGGATCCTTGGTCCGTATCGGTTCCATGATGGGAAGCGGTGGTATGATCGTCATGGATGAGGACGATTGTATCGTTGACGTTGCAAAGTTCTACCTGAACTTCACCGTTGATGAATCGTGTGGAAAGTGCGCACCGTGTAGAATCGGCGGTCGGTCCCTGACCAATATCCTGGAGAAGATCACCAGCGGTAATGGAACACTGCAGGACCTTGATACGCTCGAGACCATCGGCGAGGCAATGAAGAAAGGTTCCTTGTGTGCTTTGGGGCAGACTGCTCCCAATCCAGTCCTATCGACGATCAAGCATTTCAAGGACGAGTACATGGCTCACATTGTGGACAAGAGCTGTCCCAGTGGCACCTGTAAGAAGTTGGTCAGGTACTCGATCAATCCTGAGAAATGTATCGGTTGTACGGCTTGTGCACGAAAGTGTCCGGTCGCAGCAATCTCTGGCGAAAGAAAGCAAGTCCATATCATTGACCAGTCCATCTGTATCAAGTGTGGTGTATGTATGGAGACTTGTAAGTTCGGCGCCGTTGAAATCCACTAGGATCTGGTTAGGAGGAATCAATTGAGTAACGTACATTTGAAGATAAATGGCATTCCCGTAGAGGTTGAAGCGGGGACCACTATATTGCTTGCAGCCCGGAAGGCCGGGGTGAAAATCCCGACCCTCTGCTACCACGATGACCTCAAGCCGTTTGGCTCCTGTGGTCTATGCATCGTGAAGCAGGAAGGCAGTGCAAAGATCCTCAGAGCCTGTGCAGCCCCGGTTGCAGAGAACATGAGCATCATCACCCATGACCAGGAGTTGTTCCAGGTTCGCAAGACCATCCTTGAGATGATTCTCAGTACCCATCCTTCCAGCTGTCTTACCTGTATTCGTAACGGTGAGTGTGAGCTGCAGGACTTGGCAGCTGAGTTTGGAATTCGTGAGCAACCCTTCGAGGTTCGCATAAGTGACCGTCCCAAGGATACCTCCTCTGCATCCATCGTTCTGGATCCAGAGAAGTGTATCAAGTGCGGACGTTGTGTTCAGGTCTGTCAGGACCTGCAGGGAGTCTTCGCCCTTGAGTTTATTGGTCGTGGCGATGGAACCTATATGGCACCTGCCGCTATGCTGACACTTGAGGACAGTCCTTGTGTTCGCTGTGGTCAGTGTGCTGCCCACTGTCCTGTGGGGGCCATCTACGAGAAGGATGAGATTGCCACCTTCCAGGAAGCGGTTGCCGATCCTGAGAAGCAGGTGGTTGTCCAGATTGCTCCCTCAATCCGTGTAGGGTTGTCTGAGTCCTTCGGTCTTCCTGCTGGCACTGTCACTACCGGCAAGATTTATGCTGCACTGCGCAGGCTCGGTGCATCTGCAGTCCATGACACCAACTTTGGTGCAGACCTGACCATCATGGAAGAAGGAAGTGAGTTGGTCCACAGATTGACCAAGGGGGGAGCTCTTCCCCAGTTCACCTCCTGCTGCCCTGCATGGGTAGACTATGTGGAGAAGTACTATCCGGATCTTCTGGATATGGTCTCCAGTGCAAAGAGTCCAATGCAGATGGTTGGGGCAATTGAAAAGACCTATACTGCAGAGAAGCTGGGCATTAACCCTGCAAAAATGTATACCGTTGCCATCATGCCCTGTACTGCAAAGAAGTATGAGGCATACCGTGATGAGAGCATGCGCTCAAGTGGCTATCAGGATGTTGATCTGGTGCTCACGACCCGCGAGTTTGCACGTCTGATCAAGGTATCCGGTATTGACTTCCTCCATCTGGAGGATGAGCCTGCTGACAATCCGGCTGGGGAGTACTCAGGTGCAGGTACCATTTTCGGTGCTACCGGTGGAGTCATGGAAGCAGCAGTTCGTACTGCCTACCATGTCGTGACCGGCAAGGAACTGGAGAATGTCGAGGTTGAAGCGGTACGGGGACTGAGTGAGATCAAGAAGGGAACGGTCGACTTTGACGGAACTCCGGTTCGCGTAGCAGTTGTCCATGGCCTCTCTCATGTCGCTGAGGTTCTTGATGAGATCAGGGCTGCAAAAGCTGAAGGCAAGCAGGCTCCCTATGAGTTCATTGAGGTTATGGCCTGCCGTGGCGGTTGTATCGCCGGTGGTGGTCAGCCTTATGGCGCTAATGATGAACTTCGCAAGATGCGGACCGAAGGACTCTACTTTGACGACAAGCAGAGCAAGGTCAGATGTTCCCACCAGAACGAATCGATCAAGCAGTTGTACGATGAGTTCTTGGAGAAGCCTCTGAGCAAGAAGTCACATCATCTATTACATACCACCTATCAGGAGATTCCTGTTTACAAGGCCTGATAGATGGCCAGTATCCAATTTGCCCGGCCCCCGACAGGCCGGGCATCTTCAAGTAGATGGCACAAGAGAGACCCGGAGCAATCCGGGTCTCTCTCAATAGATGCCCTTTCTAGTTCTGGGGAATGGCACAGAGCAGGAGTGCATTATTGGTATCCGATACGATAGCCATGTGCTCTTCTGTAGGAGAGAGTGTCATTCTCGAAGGAGCATAGTCACCGAGCTCACTACGTTCGAGGAATGCAAGCTTTTTGAATCCATCGACAGAGAAGCTTGTGATGTTCTTGCTCTGCTGACAGAGTGCATAGAGGATGGTATCCTTGGCATTGCTGAGCAATTGGGTTATGCCTTCCATCTGTCCAATACCATTATCCATTGAACTGAATACCTCCAACTGGGTCCAACTAACACCATTGAAGGAGAACCTTCCGATGTCGTTGTCCGTCCCATAGATAAGCTCATCATCCTCAAGGAATTCCAGATTCGCAATGTCACTCAGATATGGGGTATCCGATCCTGTGAATTCCTGGTCATTGGCGAAGAGGGTGTTGAGTTGATCACTGTGACAAATTTTCAGCATACTGGAGCCGGTATCTGCAAGAGCGGCACTCTTTCCCCCCTCTGAAATTGCTAAAACATCGAAGATCGGAGGATTTGAATACCACCAGATGTAAGAGTTGGTGTTGGCACTCTCATCAGTCTCCGCATAAAGGTTTGTTTTCACTACATGCGAAGCGTCCGGGATGAGTGAATACAGGATTCCAGAGCCTGGTTCGAGTGTGAGGTTGTTGGATCTGGTGAATGTCTTGCTCGAACTGCTTGTCTTGCTGTAACAGTTGCTTCTGGTGTAGACCTTGCTCAACGTTGCAGTTGTAGAATCATACTGGTAGACACAGATGCTTGGGAGATTTTCATCAGCAATGGCAACCAGCTTTGTTGGAGCGTCGACAAACACATCAGTTACCTGGGCTGCATTGAAACCATCAGAGGTGGTGTAGGTGTGTACTACCTCGAGGGAGTCACGGACAATCCTACAGATTTGGATTGTCTGATGTAGATTACTGGCCAGCACCAACTTTCCATCGGGAAGGAAGGCAACATGTGCATTCTTTCCGACATACAAGCCATCAGTAGCATCTTCTACCAAAGAAACATATTGAGGGACTCCCTTTGTTCCTTCCACTGCGGCTTTGAAATTGATGCTGGCCGATCCAGCACTAGCGAGTTTTGCTCCTTCAGCGATGACATCGAGGCGGTGTTGACCACTTTCCGGAGTGAAACTGCAGGAGAGGGCATTGCTGATCAGCTCCCCGTCAAGATACCAACTTACTTCCAAATTGGTGGTATCCTCGGCTACCAGGGATGCATTTGCCGGAACCTGTGCAGGCATGGATTCACTAATACCTTCTATGCCGCACTCAACGGGAATCCCAAGATTGTCTACCAAGGTGATGCTTGAGGGGATATCTGCATACTTGTCCAAGGTCAATTTCACAACGCCCTCGGTGGTCTTGTTTCCCACCACCCTAATTACCTCTGCACAACCCGCTACAGCAGTTGCTCCACTGTAAAGCTTTGTCCTGAGCAGATAGGAGCCGGCAGGGTAGGAGCCCTGGTAGGTAACCGCACCACTGCTCATGTTGTTGACTGTCGGGGTAAGGGAAACGGTGGTCCCCTCTGGGTCGGTTAACCACGCCTCAAGGCTGGGGTCGTTGATCTTTGTTGCCTCCCAGTCAATGCTGATACTCATCATACCATTGCCAGTGAGTGCATTAAGCTCAATTACTGTCTCTCCAGGTTCCTTGGTTAGGTTGATGGAAGTAGATCCATTGACCAGGTCCACCCCTTGGTCATTCCTTCCCACTGCCGTAATGTTCCACGCTCCAATGAGCAGCCCATCAACATCCACGGTATTGGTATTGGACATGACACTGAAGGTGGTGTCCTGGGGTCCTTCACCTTCGACGACATAGCGAGACACTTCCAGGGGAGTGTCATTTGGCAGCAAGGTCTTCTCTGAGTCTGGCCTTCTCTCCATGCTTACGTGCAGGGAGGAGCGTCCAGCGCTCTCTTCTTTGCATCCCCCAAGGGAAAAACAGATACAGATGCAAAGTAGGGGGATCCAAAGCCAACGAGAACATTCACATACTCTGTTCATTATAGCCTCCACCAAAGAAGGTGAAGATACTGAACCTTCGCTTCATGACTTTTCTTTTTTTCCCCGAACAAGTACATTGTGCTCATGCAAGCTTTGATCAAACTTATTCTACTGGGACTCACGTTCTTTCTTGTTTTTATCAATCCAACGTATATTGGAACGTGGCTCTACTACTCCCTGTTTCCTGTCCTCTTCCTCCTTGTGTGGGTGTTCTACCGGATTACCTACTATGTCTCTGAAAAAGAGGTGGTGAAGCGTGCAGGTATGGTCCCCCGCTACTCACTCTTCTGTGCCATGGTTCCACCTCTTGGTGATGGCGATCTTACCCGTGGCCGTCTGGTCGTGAGTGAGAACGATCTTATTCTTTTCCGCAGGGAAGGACATAGGTCTATCAAGGAAGCCTATCGGCTTCCGATTCAGGAGATAGAGGGATTTACCATCGGCAAGGTGTTGTCGGTACGTAGTGGTATTACCTTCAAGGCAAAAGACATGGAATCTAAATTTGTGGTATCGAGGGCGCATGCAAAGAAAGAGGCCCTTACTGCAGCCTTGGGCTGGAGCAGGCCTCCTGAAGAGGTAGAGGTGGGTCAAGAGGCGGGAAACGCCCCCTCCTTCAAAGACCTCTAGAAACTGAATCCAAATCCTACGCGCATGGGCTCCAGCTGGATGGAGAAATCCTCTCCAGAGATATTCCATTGTGCCTGTACGCCTGCCTCATAGAAGAAACGCATCCACTCAGTAATTGCATAGGAGAGTCCTCCCTGAATTTTTCCCGTCACTCCAAAGTCGTTTCCTTCCGGATCAAGGAAAACCGTGGGGCCGAGCGAGACAGAGAGCGGGAATGAGAGTTGCTTGTCACTCTGCAAGTTCCACTGCGCCTTTGCCAGCACACTGATTTCACTGGTTGTGCCGACCTTCCCATACTCAAGGGTGCCTCCAAACTTGAAGCCGTTCTTTCCGTGTCTGAGTACATCCACCTGCAGATCAAACCCTCTCTCTGCGTCAGGGAACTGGAAGTCAAGGAATGAGACCGATGAGTTGATCGACCATTGGAAGGCCGTATCGTCAAAGGCGACTTCACTGCTGGCAACCTTTGGCTTGCTTGGAGTGAGTATCACCTTCTGGCTCTCAGGCTCCGGGAGGGGAACCTCAACGGGGTCTTCTTTTTTCTTGGGTTCCTCTTGTACCGTCAAGTCAGGGGTTGCCTGTTTCACTAAGCCCTCTTGCACCCGATCAAGCTCCTCTGCTCTTGGGGGAGCAAACGGAATTTTGACAGCAGGGCCTCTGGGGCGGGGAAGCTTGAATACACCGGAAG
This sequence comes from Sphaerochaeta sp., assembly GCA_050252715.1. GTDB lineage: Bacteria > Spirochaetota > Spirochaetia > Sphaerochaetales > Sphaerochaetaceae > Sphaerochaeta. The sequence continues at coordinate 21,393 of JBFWKK010000004.1, forward strand.
TGATGAGGGGATCTACCGGAAGCGGCATCTCTCTTACTTCTTGATAGGCTACCTGCTTTCCTTCAGCCTGTATTGCTGGAGGTGGAGGAGTTTCCTGTTGTGGGGTCGCAACAGATTGCAGGGGTTCCTCTGGGATAGGGGCCATCTCTCTGGGTTCTTCGTTCTGGGCGAATACAGGGGATGGATCCTGAATGGATTCAGGATTTTTTTGAGGCATCTGTTCTACAAGTGATGTCTGCTCTGCATCAGTCTGCCCAGCAAGAGGCCTGAACTCCACATACCAATAGGTACCTGCAGCTACAGTCAGGACGGCAATGACAATCAATACTACAGACCAAATCTTGTTCACAAGAGACTCCTTACTCACAACTATAACAACAAAGGCAGTAGTTTGTGTACAAGTTTAACACGAGTTATCCCCTTTAATGAGAAGAATTCCTGTTTTTCTCATGAAGAGTCGATCCTGAGATCTTCCCCATCTGGAGAATGTTCGGCCCAACAGGAGCGTGGTAGGTTCTCCATACGGAGGGAACAATTGCGTACATCAACGTTTGTCATTTGCATCTTGATCGCCTGTTTGCCCTTGCATGCGGTATCGCATTCCCTCTCCGCTCTTACGGACATCTGTGTGATGGACGGAGTGTGGGAAGATACGCTGCAGGCCCAGATGGTAGTTCGTGTATCGCTTGATAACCAGTTCTCCTTGAGCCTCCCGGTCTCCTTGACGTGTGAGAAAGGGAGAGGGAATCCCCGTTTACTGGAAACCGGTCTGATGCTCGACTACTACCCACTGTCCTGCGGCCTGCATCTCTCCCTCTCATTGGTTGAGGTTGGGTTTCTTTTCAACGACTGGTATGGGGATGAGGAAGATGCGAAAAAGTTCTTGAATGAATTGGCAGTGGGATGGAGTATTACGCCCTGGAGGGGGCTATGCATTGAGCCAAGGATACTATTCCGTGACCCAAACGGTATGTTTCAGGATGCATACAACGTGCTCTCCCTCCGATTTTCCCGTTTCCCGATGACTCGATTCTCATTGCTTGTGGGATGGAGATTTTCCCTCGGGCAGAAACTAAACAATGACGATCAAGAGGAGGAAGAAGCATGGTACTAAGACGAACTGGCACCTATTTTGTAGTGGGGCTGCTCATCCTGCAACTCTCAGGTTGCTCAATGGGTATGCAAGCGATTGAGAAACAGAAGATCTCTGACGAACAGCTGTTGCCGGCAGTATCCCAGATGATAGAGCAGCAGAAAGAGGTTGTCTGGCCGTATATGGAAGAGGAGATGGCGAGGGCGTTGGACCTTGATGGGCCCAGTGGTGAGACGATTGTAAGCAATACCCTTAGCGAGCAGAAGGGAAGGGAGTACTTGGAATTCTGTTATTCCGTAGGCGATCCACAAGGAGAAGAGGATGTAGAAGCGGTGGTCTCCTTTGCCCATACGCTCTTGAGTGAGGAAGAGCGTGAGGAACTCGATCAGAAATTACAGCAGACAAGGAGTCTGCTTGAGGAGAAGGGAGAGGTCCTGTCACGTGGCTTGGCGCCTTCACAGCGAGCAGCATTCTGGAAGGATATGCAGAAACTGGTTACCAGGACCCTGGTTCTCTTTACCGCCGGAGTGGTCTATGCATGCATTCCTACAACTGTCTTCTGGGGAAAAATCTCCGCTGCTACGGCAATCGCCATCGCCAGTGGGGTGGTCGCCACCACGGTGATGTCCATCTGGCGCTACTACCAGTTTGGGGGAAGCCCTGATGAGGCCTTTGGTGATTGGCTGAAGACGGTGACCACAGAACCAGAGCTTTCCAGCGCCCTGACGGCCAGTGTCATATCTGTTGGAAAGACACTCAAGCGCGGTCCTGTGGTAACAGGTATTATTATCTGTGTCTTTGCCCTCTATAATGTAATCGATATGGTCAAGCCCATGTTGAAGACCTATGACTTCACCATCTAATACAAGCTATTCGGTTGCTTGAGCTCTTACTTTGTGGAATACTGGGCATTGGAATAATCTGAATATAAGGAGAGGCCAATGCCCAGTACATTCAAGGATACACTTTTACAACGGTTCCTGCGCTATGCAGCAGTTGACACCATGAGTGATGATGCAAAGGTAGGGGAGAAGCACCCCTCCACCGATGGCCAGTGGGATCTGCTCAGGATGCTGGAGCAGGAGTTGCGTGAACTTGGAATCGATGACATCCAGGTTGATGAGCATGGGGTGGTAATCGCACGAATACCCTCAAACATTGAAAAAGAGGTACCCACTGTTGCCTTTATGGCTCACGTGGATACCGCCGACGATGTTCCCGGTAATGGTGTGAAACCGAGGGTTATCACAACCTATGATGGAAAAGATATTCCCTTGAATGCAGAGCATACCCTCAAAGTCGATGACAACCCAGAGCTGTTGAGCTACCAGGGAGAGACGCTCATCGTAACCGATGGCAATACCCTGCTCGGCAGCGATGACAAGGCAGGAGTAGCTGAGATCATGAGCGCAGGTGAGTATCTGCTCTCCCATCCAGAGATCAAGCACGGAGTGGTTGAGTTCATCTTCACCAGCGATGAAGAGACCGGTGCCGGAATGGACACCTTCCCCTATGAGAAGATCAGCTGTGACTACTGTTATACCATCGATGGTGGGAAACGCTATGAGATAGAGAGCGAGTGTTTCAATGCAGCAACCGTCAAGGTGCATTTCAGTGGGGTAAGCTATCACTTTGGTGCAGCCCGCGGTCGATTGGTGAATGCCTTGACCATGGCATCCTTCTTCGTCAATGCACTCCCCCAGGCTGAGAGCCCCGAGGCGACTGATGAGCGCTATGGGTACTACTGTGCGCAGAGCATGAGTGGTACGAACACCGAGGTTGACCTGACCCTTTACTTGCGTGATTTCGATCTGGAAATTCTGGATAGAAGGATAGATGCCATCAAGCAGCTTGCTGCCACCACCATGGCACTCTATCCAAATGGTAGCGTTACTGTCGATGCGAAGCACATCTACTACAACATGGCGATGGTTGCAAAGAATAAACCGTTTGCCATGGACAACCTCCTCAAAGCCGGGGAAGAGCTTGACTTCAAACTTGAGCAGGCTTTGATCAGGGGAGGAACCGACGGTGCAAGAATGGCAAATGAGCGAAATATTCCTTGCCCGAACATCTTCACTGGCGGACACAATCTTCACTCACAATATGAGTGGGCTGCGCTGCCGGCGATGGTGGATGCTGCATCCTTGATCGTCAAGATTATCGAGGTAGGAGCGCGGGCATGAGGAAAAACCTCTTCCTGGTGCTCCTTCTCCTGGTTCTCCTTGCCCCGCTGGCTGCCGCACAATTTGATTTCACCTATGGTGAGGATGTGCCCCAGTCTGTGATCGATACTGTTTTTGGTACGATACAAGAGGCCTTGCTCTCCCGCTTGGGGGAGAAGGGGACGCTTTTTGCAGAACTTATGGCCGATGAGCAGCAAGAAGGATACCACCTCTCTCTTGCCTTTCAAGAGAAAACCTTGGAGTATCACCTGCTTGGTGATCCAGAGACTTTTGAAAAACGGTTGTACTCCGCACTCAACCATGATGGGACTACTCTGTTGAATGAGATTCCATCCCCTGCGTTGACCTTTGTATCGGGACGTGGTTATGGTGTGGAGCGTGGCGACCTGAAGGTGGGGGAAAGTGCTTTGTTCAATGTCCTGGACAGCACAGGAGTGCGTCGCGGCATGGTAATTACCAACGAGGTAGCTGACCAGGAGGGGTTGCTTTTCTTCTCACAGATCTCAGGGAAGCCATTGTTCCTTGGTATGGGTATCCAGGAGACAGGGAATACAGGAGTTTCCCTCTCCCTCTCATTCGATAAAGCGTTGACCTCTCAGTTGGACCTGCTTGTTGCAAAGCCCCTTCCCTGGTACCCCTTCTCTTTCCATCTTGGATTTTCCTCGAATCTCATGAACCAACACTATGGGAGTATGGGGATTTCTGCCATGGTTCCGTTGAGCAATCTCTTGCATGGGAAAAACTGGGCTGTGAGGAATCTCTCATTGGAGGGAACCAGCCTGCTCTCAGCAGGGTACGATACAACTCTGAGGGAAGCGATATTCCAAGCATCGGGAGAAGTTGCCCTGACCTGTCGCGTGTTCCAATGGGCATTTTCCCTGGCAGTGGGAAACCGTATAACAGCAACGGAATCACTTCTTCTTGAACAAGGGCTTTTCCTCAAGCTGGGAACAGCGTACACTTATTAACCATGAAACGACGCGCGTCCCTTATACTGCTCTCCCTTTTTCTGAGCATGCTGCTCATCTCCTGTTCCTCTCTCTCCTCCTTGGTGCGTGCGCAGGTAGAGGGACTCCCTTCCTGGGTCTACTCCCCCCAGGAGCGAAGCGGAGAGGTGGTCTTTGTAGGAAAGGGGACCAACCCGGTCGCCTACAATGCACGACTCTTGGCCTACAGCTCCATCTTGGACCAGATTTCCTCCTATGTGGGTGAGGATGTATCGGCTGCCTACTATCGAGAGCTGACCACAACCAATGCAATCGTAGATTTCAATCTTACCATCTCAAGTGAACATATGGTGGGGGAAGGAAGATCTGGAGTGGAGATTTATCTGCTTGCTCGTATGGATGAGGAACTGCTCAGCAGTAAACGGACCAGTGTCTACAACGAGATGATCGAGCGGGAACAGGCGATTGACGATCTGCTGGAGCGTGCAGACGAAGCATATCGTTCAAATGATGATGTGAGAGCGATTACCCGCTATCTGGACGCCGCAATCATTGCTTCCCAGGGACCGGTGAGCGACAGAAAGTATGAGGTCGATACACTGCTGCAGAGCGCAAGAGCGTTCATAGAATCTCTCAGATTCAGCCTTCGAAATCCTGACAGTAGTGAAGCTCGTGTTACCGTCTACCTCCGCAGGAAGAGCAGATTGCTCAGCCCTAAGGTGCTGAATGCACCGGTCAATGCGACTTTCATGGCCCGTAATAGTCTTGGGGAAACATATCAGGATTTCTTGCAGTTCAATACAGCCAGTGATGGATTCTTTCTCTTCATCCCATACAACCAAGGTCTCTTGAAGGAAGGGGAGATCAACTTCTCCTTGGATCTCTCTTCATCCATTGAAAAGCTTGAGAATGCACTGTTACAGGAACAAGTAGAGCCCATCAAGGAAGCTGTCTCTGCTGTTTTCATCTCCTTTCCATACTCGCAGGTATCCAGTGTGAGTGGAAGCAGGATTGTAGCTGAGATCCAGGAATTCTCCTTGGAAGGGTCTTTGTTGAAAGGATCTTCAGCATTGGATGTCTTCGTCCAAGAACTCTCTCTTGATGATATTGAGGTAGAAAAGACGGATCTTCCACAATCCGATCTGGATGAACAACGCAGCCAGCTGGACAATACTCTGGATTTTGCATTCTTGGGAAGTGTGGGGATTGCAAGTCAACAGAAGATTCAGGACCGATATGTGGTGGTGGCCAGCGGTACTGTCGGACTTTTTGACCTGAAGAAAGGAACCTTGCTCTTTGACACCCTCTCGGTGGAAGCTGTAGGTTCAGGGGATAGCAGAGAACAGGCACAGAATAGTGCTTTCTCTCGCTTTGGATCCCTTGCTGCCTACCTGCAAAGTGCCTGGTTGTTCAAACGTTGAACAGGTCTTGCAGTGCTTTTGGGTTGTTGCTGATGATTCCCTTCACGCCCAAGGAAAGGAGCTTTTTTGCCTCCCCTCTGTCGTCAACCGTCCACGGACAGAGTTGGTAGCCAAGCGAAAGTGCCTTTTCTACCTGTTCCTTCACAGGTTTCAAATAGGTTGGATGGGCTAGGTGCCGTCCAAACCCATGGTGCAGGATTTTGGGAACACTTGCATTCTGTGCGTAGATCAAGCCAGTTGGAATGGAGTCTTTTGCAATATGCTTGAAGCGAAGCAGACTGACTGGATTGAAGGAACTGACAAAGCACTTTGCCTTGAGGCTGGATGAGGTGATAGCACTGAAGAGTAGTGCCTCAACTCCTATATCCTGTATACCGGGTGACTTGATCTCAATATCGTAGAAAAGATTCTCCCCTCCCAGGGCAAAGACATCTTCAAGCAGAGGAATGGACTCTCCCCCGCCCACATCAATCTGTCTCAGTTCACCATAGGAGCATTCTGCAACCTTGAGAGGAAGCGATGCAACCCGCTGGAGGTCATAGTCGTGGATTACCACCAACTCCCCACTTTTGCACCGCTGTACATCCAGTTCAATCCCATCTATACCATGCTGTAAACACTCGGCAAAACTGGAAAGGGTGTTCTCCGCATGGTCGATGGAGGACCCTCGATGCCCAAAAAGCAATGGTCGTGTAAAGACTTGCTTCATACAGTTGCCCCGAAGCGTAGTCGAGAAACCTCATGCTTCCATTTTGTACTGTCAACTGTCTCCAGGATCAATGGCATGTTGGCGAATCGATCATCATGGGCAATGTAGTCGAAGGTTGCCCAGCCAATGCTTCCTTCCCCCAGGCTTGCATGACGGTCTAAATGACTGCCAGAGCCGCTTTTTGCGTCATTGAGATGCATTCCCTTGAGATGGGAGAGCCCGATCAGGGAGTCAAATTTCTGAAAGACAATCTCTGCCTTCTCAATACTGGACATATCGTATCCTGCAGCATGTGCGTGACAGGTGTCGATGCAGAAACCAATCCTTTCCCTATGGGAGCATTGTTCATACAAGAAAGCTAGTTCCTCAAAGGATGAGCCCAGGTTGGTTCCCTGTCCTGCGGTATTCTCGATGACTGCAACTACCTGTTCGGTCTCACTGAGAGCCGTATCGAGACACTGGGCGACAAGAATCAGACTCTCCTTTGCCTCTATCTGCCCCAGATGTGAACCTGGGTGAAAGTTGAGCAGACGCAATCCCAGCTCATCGACTCGTCTCAATTCGTCAATGAATGCTTCAAGGCTCTTGTTCCGTTTTTCTGTGTCAGGATTACCCAGATTTATCAGGTAGCTGTCATGCACCAGCACCTGCTCGGCAGTGAACCCTTTTTCAGCCATGGTTGCCTTGAATACGGTGATGGCCTGCTCGTCGAGCGCTTTTGCTTTCCACTGGCGTTGGTTTTTAGTGAACATGCCGAATGCATTTGCTTTCAATTCACTTGCCTGGATGACTGCATTATGTATGCCTCCGGCAATGCTGGTATGTGGTCCTATGGTATGCATAGGTGAACCGTAGAGCTTGAAGCGAGGGTTGTCAATCATCAGAACTCGTGGTAGTGTCCACTGTACATAGGAGCATATGAGCATGATGCAACGGCAAATGGCCTTGGGAGATGAGCTCGCGGGCTTCAAACTGGTAGAGATGACTGAACTTGATGAGTATGAAGGAACCGGCTATCTGTTCCGCCATATCGAGACCAACATGGAAGTCTTTCAACTCATCAATTCCGACAGAGAGCGTTTTTTCAGCTATGTTTTCAGAACGTTGCCAAACAACGACTGTGGTATTGCCCATATTCTGGAGCATAGTGTGCTTGCAGGTAGTCAACGCTATCAGGTGAGAGACCCCTTCATGACATTGCTCAAGGGCAGTACCAATACCTTCATGAACGCCATGACGTATCCGGACAAGACTCTCTATCCAGGGGCAAGTCCCCTACAGAAAGACTTTGAGAATCTCTTGCATGTCTATACTGATGCCGTTTTTGCTCCCCTTCTCAGGGAGGAGACTTTCTGGCAGGAAGGGGTACGCTTGGTCTGCGAAGAAGATCAGTGCCACTTTGAGGGTGTTGTCTACAATGAGATGCTCGGAGACAGTGCAGACCACGACTCAATTGTAGGTAAGGGGAGTATCCGATCCCTCTTCCCCGATACCCCGTACTCCTTTGAATCAGGGGGCAATCCAGAGCAGATTGTCCGCCTCGACTATCAGCAGTTTCTCTCGTTCTACAGTCAGTTCTACCATCCTTCCAATGCAAAACTCTTTCTCTATGGTGATATGGAGGTAGGCGAATATCTCTCGTTCCTCGATGAGGAATATTTGAAAACCCGTGGCTCGCTCCGGGTAAACAGCATGTGTCCGCTTTCAAAACCATGGAATCGGGAGCGAAGTGTCACCCTCACCAGTCCTATGGAAGAGGGCCAGACAAAGGAGAATGCCTCGGTGGTACTCTCTTGGGCAACTAGTGAGGTGAGTGACCCGTTGGAAGTGATCACGCTCTCCACCCTGGTTGATCTCTTGCTGGGAAATCAGGCAGCTCCCTTGTACAAGGCCTTGCTTGACAGTGGATTGGGAACCGATATCTCCCCAGAGAGCGGCATGAGTGCTGACTTCAGGCAGATGCCGTTTCTGGTCGGATTCAAGGGTATACAGGCAGAGCATGCTGAGCAAGCGAAGAATTGTATCTTAAAGGCGCTTGAGACCATCGTGAAGGATGGTTTGGAACCAGAGATGGTGGCATCCTCTCTGAAGCGGATCCGTTTCAAACAGCTGGAGATACCTGGGGGGATCCCCAATGGACTGAGAGCTCTTAACCGTAGCCTGCGAGGCTGGCTCTATGATCTCTCTCCCAGTGCCACGATTGAGACAGGAAAGCCTCTTGAGGCTTTGGAGAAAGCGCTGCAGAAAGATCCTCGCTATTTTGAGAATTGGATCAAACATCACCTGCTGGACAACCAACACCGATGTCTGGTCACGGTCAAGCCAGATGCAGAGCACCAGAAGCGCCAGACTGACGCCATTATGAAGTATGCATCAGAGATTACAAGCTCTCTGGACAAGAAGGATCTCAAGCAGTTGCAGGCGCAAACCCAGAGGTTCCTCCAGTTTGAGATGGAGGGTGATACCCCAGAGGCCTTAGCTTCCATCCCCCATCTTCATCTGGAAGATCTTCCTACCACCATTCGTCCCAATACCCATGACGAGACTACGATTGCTTCTCGGCCTCTCTCCATCCGCCCCCAATTCTGCAACCAGATCGTCTATGCTGATTTTGCGATTCAAGTAGAAGATTGCAATGAACGTGAGCTGATGTTGCTCCCCCTGTATGCGCGCCTGGTTCAGACTACAGGATTGGGAAAGCTTACCTACTCCCAGGTTGCTACCAGGCTGAAGCATCTGACCGGTGACTTTGCCTTCTATCCAGAGTTGGGAAGCTCATGTGGAGACCAGGATGCTCTTATGCTGCTGTGTAGGGTGAAGACCCTCAGAGAGGATTTTGCTCCTGCCATGGAGTTTGTCCAGCAGTTGCTTAGTGGTGCAAATGTCGATGATCTGGCTCAAGTGAAACTGGTGTTGAATAACTTCCGCACCGATTTCTCAGACAGTGTGACCTACAGCGCGCATAGTTTTGCCAGTCTTTGCGCAGCGAGTGTTTTCTCTCCAATCCAATGGGAAGGGGAGCAACTCTCAGGGCTCCATCAATGGTTTTTCCTGGAGTCAATTACGGATGAGCAGATTCCTTCCCTTGCACAAGAGCTCAAGCAACTGCAGAAGAAGCTTGCAAACCGTAATAGGCTCATTCTCCACTTGAGTTGTGACGAGGAGTTGGTCCCTGAATTGGTTCCTGTCTACCAGGCCTTTACAGAGGCCTTTCCTGATAATGGTCGTATTGAGACGGCTATTCGTTCCTACGACGGAGTAAGTACCGGAGCCATCCATGAGGTACAACTCTATCGATTGCCTTCCACCGTCAGCTATGCTGCGTGGGCAATGCGCACGGAGAAACGGGGAACGGTGATGCAGGCTGCTCAGATCCTGCTTGCCCATATCCTTACGGGAAATGATCTATGGGAAGTGATTAGAGGACAGGGAGGGGCATACGGGGTGTCTGCCAATGCAGATGTCATGGAAGAGATCTGTGTATTTGCCACCTATCGTGATCCAAGGATTGCTGGTACCTATCGTGACTTCATCCAGATACTCAACAAGTATGCCCAGATACCCATTGATGACAAGCACATCGAGAATGCACTGATAGCCATCATTGGAGGAGAACTCAAACCACTCTCCCCAAGCCAGGACTCCATTCTTTCCTTCAGGAGATTGCTCTACAAGATTACCGATGAATTCAGGGAGATGCGACGCCATCATCTGTTGCAGCTGGATAGCAAGCAACTGAATGAGGGAGCAAAGGCGCTGATCCGTTCAGCAAAGGAAGAGGATTCCTACGTTGTTCTCAGTGGGGCACAGCTGCTGGAAACTGAGAAGGAGAAGCATCCTATTCTCGATCGTCCTTCCCTTCGTCTTCCGCTCTAGCTTGGTCTCCCCAGATTCTTGAGAGCGATGCTGAGGGGTTGCTCTTTCTGAGTTTGAGCACTACGCACTGCCGCAAGCTTGCTTGGTTGCGTGCGATATCCTCAGCAAGACTCTTGCAGGTGGGACTCCCGCAGAGCCCGCAGTCGATGCCGGGGAGCATGCTAAGAATGTCACGCACCTTCTGCAGCTTGTACAGTGCCCTTGATCTGTCATGGTCCAAGCTCATTGCCATCTTTGCCTCAAAGGGAGGCAAGCGAAGATTGTCCTTGAATGCATTCTTTTGGCGAAGGATTCTCTCTGTCAGTGATTCATCCAACTTTTGGGGAAGCTGCTCGCTGTAGTGTTTCATCCATTCAGATGCAAGAAAGCGATTTCGAACCGTCAGAATTCCCCCCACACACCCCTCTGCGCAAGCATCCAGCTCCAGAAACTGGAGATTGGTCTGCTCTTCTTCCTCCAATATCTCAAGGAATTCGATGACATTGTGTATTTCGTCCACAGCAAGGGTACGGCCACTATGTGAAGGAATTTGTCCTTTTACCAGCGACCAGAGCAGAGCTTCCTTTGAGCAGAGAGGAAAGCTGAAATATGCTTCCTCTCCCTGTTCGTGTTTTGCGAGATAGGTGCTTACCAGGTTGTAGGCGGTATCAAAGTTGATGATGCCGTCAAAGAGACGGTTCTCTTCCGACCCCTCTGTCTTGAACTGCGCAATCTTTGCAGCACAAGGGGTAAAGTAGAAGATGCCAAGTGGGGTAGGGGAATCGATGCATTCCTGTCTTGCAAAGATGGCAGTGACCTGAGCCGGAGGACGAATTCTGCTAAGGTTGTCGACAAGAAGCGGGAAACGGATTTGGATCAAGCGTTGGACTGCCGGACAGAAGTTGCTGATCAGGGGGAGTTCCCCCGGTTCTTCCTCTGCTCTCAGAGTGTGAAGAATATCCACGCCAGTCTCAGCGAGGTAGATGTGTGTGAATCCAATGGCGTACACTGCACCCAATACCTCCCCAAGTGTGATGGTATCGGGGAATTGGCCAAAGAAGACTGCTGGTATGATGGCCACACGGGTCCTGTACTGCTCCAACTGTCCAAAAGGATCTTGCTCCACCTTGATTGCATCGTTCGGACAGACTGCCATGCACTGACCACAGTCTATGCAGAGCTCTGCAGAGATCTCTGCCTTCCCATGAATGATGCGGATTGCCTGGGTCGGACAGCGTTTCATGCAGTGGGTGCACCCCTTGCAGGCTGAAGTCACTACCCTGATGGCGTGATGGAAACCCTGCTCGCTCATGGCTCCTCCTCCAAGTCAAAACCCATGGTGATATGGGTATGATCCCCTTCCTTGGTGTCGATCTCGAGACGATCGCAGCTCTTCTTGATGTTCGGCAAACCCATGCCAGCCCCATATCCCAGCTCTTGGATCTCCTGGGTAGCGGTTGACCAGCCTTCGCTCATTGCCAAGTCAAGATTTGCAATTCCCGGACCCGTATCGATAACCTCGACGGTGATGCTGTCTTCGCTCAGCTCACAGACAATCCTTCCCCCATAGGAGTGTGCGATTACATTGATCTCCGCCTCAAAGACTGCAACAATAATTCGTTTGATGAGCTTTGGAGGCAGGTTCAACTGCTTGAGCAACCGCTTGAAGTTGCTTGATGCCACTCCGGCTACAGAGAAGTCCTGGGCTGGTACGGTATACTCTTGATGCATCTCAATATACCGGTTTCAATCCTTTTTCGTAGAGCAGGGCGCTGGTTTTAAACAGTGAGTACGAGGTATAGGAGAGTGAGATATTCAACTCATTCGCCATGTCGATCATGCTCTGGCTGGGTTGTTTGTTTCTCACCAAGAGGATGTTTCTGATATCACTCATCTCAGCCGTTCTGATCGCTTGGTTGTTCGAGAGACCGGTTATCAGGAGAATATCGTCCTCAAGGATGGTAAGAACATCACTCATAAGATCACTGGCAAAGCCGCGCGCAATTTCATCATCTAAATGGGACTCCCCACAGATGAGTTTCCCATTCACACATGTAATAATATCTTTCAGTTTCATAGCGGCTAGTATACCATGGACTGGAGTGGTCACGATAGGGGAATCTGAGCTCTCTATCACATTGATTTCATCACCAGCACCTGGTATGGGCGTAGAGGCAGGGAAGTAGTGAAAAGAAACGAGGATTGCCCCACCAAGTCCCTGTACATCCCTCCTCTTCCGTCCAAGAACACTTCCTGCTGTGAAGCACTGATATTCACTACGATCAGGAGCTCTTCGCTCTCTGTGTCACTACCTTGCATGCTGCGAGAGAATGCAAAACAGTGAGGGTTGCCTGTAGCAAGCATCAGTTGCTCAGCCAATGGTGAGAGTGCCTGCTCTCTCTTTCGGATATCCAGAAGTGCAAGCATCTGATTGAGAATGCGAGCCCTTCTGCTTTTAGGATTGGAGAGTTCCTTCCTCAGTGTTGCAATTTGGATTTTCTCCCGATTGATCTTTCTGGGATGGGTTGCCAGTGAGGGAGCATCGCAGTAGTTCTTTGATCCTATAAGGCTATGGATGTAGATTCCGGGAATGCCCTTGAAAAAGATCATGATGGCAGAGGCTGCAATGAATCGTTCAACGGCAAGCTCTTCTGACTCTCCTGGAACAATATGGGAAAGTGCTGAGAAATAGTTGATGTTCAGCTCATAGGGACTGGTTGATCCATCGCTCTCGCTCTTGCTCGATACAAAGCCACCTTCAGCCTCAGCATGCTTTGCCATTGCCTCAATTTCGTCCGCTCTCAGGATATCCTTGACCGGCATCAATCCAATGCCATCATGGGATGCAAGGAAATTGAAGAATGTGACCTCAGTGGAGGGAAGGCTAAGGGTCCCTGCCCATGTTCTCAGTGCTGTTGCATCTTGGCTGAGAAACGTATGGTACACCAGTGGAGGTAATGAAAAGTTGTAGACCATGGTCGCCTCGTTATGTCCATCTCCAAAGTAGGAGATGTTATCCTGGTGGGGGACATTGGTCTCGGTTATCAGAATGCTGGAGGGAGAAAGCAGGGAGATGATGTGCGAGAAGAACTGGATGATGGCGTGAGTCTTGCTGTGGTGGATACAGCGGGTACCCAATTCCTTCCAAAGGAATGCCACTGCATCGAGGCGAATCACCGATGCGCCATGTGCCAAGTATTGCAACAGTACCTCACTCATTTTCAACAGTACCTCTGGGTTCTGGTAGTTGACATCAACCTGGTCACTGCTGAAGGTGGTCCAAACCAGTTTCTGTCCAAATCTGGTCAGCAGTGGCAGCGCTCGGGGTCTGAATACCTGATGAAGATCTTCTTTCCCAGTCATGGTGATGATGAAATCCTTATAGCGTTCATCATCGTTCAGTGCTGCCTGGATCCACTTGTTTTCCTGCGAGAGATGGTTCACCACAAAATCGAACATCAGGGAGTATTCGCTCTGAAGGCTGTGGATATCGTCCCAATTTCCAAAGGACGGATCGACCATGGTGGGGTCTATCACGGAGAACCCATCATCTGAACTGGCAGGGAAAAATGGGAGAAGATGTACTGTGGATATAGTGGGACCTACATACTCGTGCAGGAAAGCCTGCAAGGTGCACAGCGTAGCCTCTTGGCCATCGTTGATGATTGAATCGGCATAAGTGATCAGGATGGATGAGTGATCTTCCAGCGGCAAGCCTGCCTTCTGTGGCCTCTGGGCAAGGATCCGCCAATAGGTTTCCAGCAGTGAGGTAAATGCACCAACATACCTCTTTGCAGTTGTTTCTCCATAGATGATTGCAAGGTGGGTCGAAACCACATATTCTATCTGTTTCTTGTTCATGACGACTCTCTGATAATCAATGTCGGGCAGAGGATGATTTGCATGTTCTCTATCCCCTCCGCTTGTGCCTTGTAATTTGGATGCTTCTCCTGTATGGCCTTGATCAAAAGTTTGGTCACCAGAGATCCAATATCTGCAATAGGTTGTCGTACGGTGGTCAACGGTGGACGGTACAGTTCTGCCATGGGAACATCGTCAAACCCGGTGATGGCGAGATCCCTACCGATTCTCAGGCCCCTCTCTTTGCCCGCATTGATGGCTCCGAAGGCAATGCTGTCGTTGAAACAGATAATGGCTGTGGGAGGATTGGGCAGATCGAGTAATCTTTGGGTCTGCTCGTATCCATCCTTCTGGTCAAAGCTTCCCATGGCAATCAGCTCATCAGGGAGGGAGAGCCCTACATGTTGCATGTGTTTCTTGACAGCACGCAGCCGAATTGAGGAGAAGTTGACCGTCATGGGAGGGCAGATGCAAGCAATTCTGGTATGCCCCCTTCCTGATAGATGGTCGACCACGCGAGCCATCGCATACTCACTATCCTCTTCCACAAAAGGAAATTTTTCCGAGCTCTCTACCATTCCAAAGGTTGCAAAAGGGAACTTGATGGAGGAGAGGTAGCGTATGCGCTCATCCTGACAGAGCGTTCTACTGATGACAAATCCATCAACCCGTTTCCCCTCTATCAGCTTCTTGTAGAGGGAGAGCTCGTTCTCTTGTCTTGCATAGGCAACCAAGAGGTCCAACCCCTGTTCTGAGGCCTCCCTTCCTATGCCTGCCAGCAATTCGCTGAAGAACGGATCTGCATACCCCTTCGCCGAGTAGGGGACAACGATGCCAATTGTATCGGTCACACTCTTCTGCAGGCGTTGGGCGAGGGTATTGGGCACGTAGCCCATCTCCTTGGCAACCTCCTTTACGAGGCGGATTGTCTCGGGGCTCACATCAGAACACCCTGCCAGTGCACGGGAGACCGTGGTTACAGATTTGTTGACGCGTGATCCTATATCTTTCAATGTCACCATACGGTATTGCTCCAGGCTGTAGTATAGGGGGCAAGGAGTGTGCCAAGGGTTTCCAAAGAGAATGCTTCTTGCCCTATCTTGAAGTTCGATTCTACCATATCGTTTCGTGCCTGTCTGTCGAAAAGAACGGTGATGGCTTCCTTTGCCGCCCTTTCGATCTGTGCTTGAGGAAGCATTGCAAGTGTGCGAGCATCCCAAGCGAGGTCCTCTTCGTTGCCGAGTTCAATCATCTTGAATCCTGCTTGCCGTATGTCTCTGCGGTAGATCTCATAGGGAAACAGCACAACGGGAAGTTTTGCACGTACCGCTTCAAGCAACTGGTTTCCCCATCCTTCCCAGTAGGAGGGATAGGTAACCAAGTCTGCATGCACATAACTATCCCACAGACTATACTGCTTCTTTCCATGGATGGTCGCTCTTGTGTGGCCGATCTTTTCTCCGATATAAGTCAGGATGACCTGCCTCTCGCGTGCCTTCTCTTGCAACTGGGCAAGATAGCCGGGCCCATCATGTTCTGTGCTTCCTGCAAGGGCTAAAACAACCTTGCTGTTCTCTCCATAGCGTGTTCCATTGTAAAGCATTTTGCCCCGAAATGGCTCGAGATGGGTTTGCAGACTTTGTGCAAAGTCAATGGCAAGCTCGATTCCCTTTCTCCTCACCACCCTTGTTGCCTGCAAGAGGAGAATGTCATTATCCTCTATGCCGCATACCTGCCTGAGATCAGCGTTGTACTCGTCCTTCTGCCATGGACCTTGGCTGAAATCAAAGACATTGGGGATGATGGTTGCTGTGATACCCTTGCGTTCTTGCAGATCTTGCTGTGCCTTTGTGTTTATTACCACATGCGTGATATGGGGAAGGTGGGGAGGTAGGTAGCGGTCAACAAACTGCATAGCTGCTTTGCAGGTGAGCTGCATTGGTTTCACCCGCTCCCAGTAGAAGTCATGGTGATGGGCAAGTACTGAGATGTTGTGCTCTCGGACAAGCTGTTCCAATGCTATTGCACAGGCAGGGTGAAGACCCACCGACCAGATGTTCTCCACAATCAGGACGTCTAGGTTTGTGGATTTGATCCATGCACCGATATCCTCGGTAAGGGTCTGCACCTGTTCACAGAGAGCTTGTTCATACGTCTCTTCACTTCCATAGTACTCGAGTGTACTGAAGGTGCCTGCATCCAATGCGCGTACAGCCTCTGAAAAATAGGACAGCGAGGGAATGACGGTACAGTTCTCATGGTTCATGGGAGGTTGCCCACAACAGTAATACACCCTATGTCCCTCATGGCGAAACACCTTTTGCCACTTATCCATCTCCAGGGATACTCCATCAGTGTCCCCGGCCTTGAAGTGAATCATACCGATACAGAGTTGTCTCCCGGTGTATGTACTCATTCTTTGACACCCCCGGCAGCCAGTCCTCCAGTAAGATTCTTCTGGATGGACATGAAGAGAATCATAACCGGTACTGCGGTAAGCATTGAGGCAGCCATAATTCGATCCCAAATGGCATTCTTCGATACAAAGAGCGTTTTCAATCCAATGGGAAGGGTGTACAGGCCCTTGTAGCTCTTGAGGAAGATGGAGGCGAACATGTACTCATTCCAGGCAATCATGAAACAGTAAATGAATACTGTAATGATAGCTGAGATGGAGAGGGGAATAATGATGCGGATAATGGTCCCAAACCTGCTGAGGCCTTCGATCATGGCAGCTTCCTCGATGGAGTAGGGAATGGTCCTGAAGTAGTTGCCAAGCATATAGAGAGAGACAGGAAGGGTCTGTACCACATAGATGATGATTAAACTTATGATCGTGCCGGTGGGAGTTGCGAGCAACCCTGAAGAAGCGAAGATCCGGTAGAGTGGAATCAGGAGGAGAATCCCTCCGAACATATATACGAATAGAACTCCTCGTTGTACGATGGCCCTTCCACGGAATACCAACCTGCTGAAAGAGTATGCACCGAGGATGGCCAGAATAACAGAAGTGAATGAGGCGAGGAATGCAACCAACAGTGAGTTGGCAAAATACCTGAGGAATGGAAAAACATCCCCTGTGCTCTGGTATTTTGTGATTATGGCTTTTCTCTGAGCAGCGGTAAGATCTGGGGATTCATTGAGCAACTGTTGCACTGACTCAGGTACCTCCTTGAGCGATCCACCTATGTTCAGCAACTCCTTATAGGCTTCCAGATTGACCTTTGATGGTATCCAGGAAGGATTTCCCCAATCCCATGAGTGTTTCAGTGATAGGGAGAGCATCTGCCCAAAGGGGAAGAGGCAGAAGAAGAGGATGGCGAGAATAAGAAGCAGGAAGAGCATACTTTTGACACTATTTCTTTTTTTTACCATTTGAGTACCTTCTTGACATAGAACAGGATGAAACCGATGAGGATTACAAATTGGATTACTGCAAGCGTAGCACCTTGTCCGAAATCCATGCTTCCGGTAAAAGCCTTGAGGTAGGTATAGACAGAGAGGACCCTCACATTGCTGGAGAGAAGGTAAACCTCGTCAAATTTATTGAAGTTCCAGATGACCCTCAGGAGGATCAAGGCATTCACCACATAGTAGATTTCCGGTAGCGTAATTGCCTTGAACTGCTGATAACTGGAAGCTCCGTCAACTTCTGCTGCCTCATAGAGGGTCCTGTCGATAGCCTGCAGGCGGGCAAGGACCATCAAATAGGTGAACGGGAAATTCTTCCAGATGCTGAAGAGAATTGCTGCCCATACAGCGGTATTGGGATCCCCTACAATATTGATTCGCTGGGAGAACCAACCAAGCCTGGCATGGAAGATGTCCATGAAAATGCCGTTTACCGGATCAAAGACAAACTGCCACGCAAACACCACTGAGATGACAGGAGCCACATACGGCAGCAGTACAATGCTTCGTACCAGGGTACGTAACGGAAACTCCTTGTTCAGTGTCAGTGCGACGACAACTCCCAGGAGTGTGGTCCCCATCGTGGTAAGTACTACATACAGGATGGTGGTGCCCAGAGCCGACCTGAATGCCTTGTCTCCCAGTGTTGTTGCATAATTGGATAGTCCAACAAACGAGCGCTCTCCTGCATAGTCATAGGTAAACAAACTGAGAAATATGTTGTAAATGACCGGATAGAGAATCAGGAGAAGAATAATTGCAACCGAAGGAAGTACCAACAGCCAGCCGAGGCGTTGCTCTTGTTCCGCACGGGTACCGTGAACTCTCCTCTGTAGCGATACTTTTGGATGTACTTGCATAGCATACCCCTAAAAACGTTTTGGGTGTTCAGGGGAGGGGAGCTGTTGCTCCCCCCTCCTCTCAAAATCATTGTTCGATGATTTTTCTCATCTCCTTCTCAGCCCAGTCCATTGCGCTGTCTATGCTCATGTTCTCTTGGGTGATCTTATACAGCATTTGAGGAATAATCATTTTTGCTGTGATCTCACTTGCTGCCTCGATTCTCTTTCCTTCTACGATGCTGAACGTTTGCACATTCTCGAGCCCATCAATGATATCAGCCATCTTTTGAGCTCCATAGCGCTTGAACAGTCCCTGGGGATCGTTCTGGAATCGCTCATTGGTGGCAATATCCTTGAGCATGGGGTTCATGCCGCCGGGAGCCATATGGAGGAAGGTGATATAGGCATTGGGGGTATAGAGGTAACGCAGGAACTTCTTTGCAGCTTCCTGCTCCGCAGTGGTGCTCTGGTTGAAAAGTCCGAAGGCAACAACCGTGCCATAGCCGGCTGGCTCCTTATTCTCTATCATGGAAGCAACTTCAGTCTTGTTTACGAGATCCGGATCAAAACTGGAGCCTTTCAGTTCCGTGAAGTATTCACTGGTCAAGGACCCTGCAGCAGCTTCCTGAACAGCGAGATCGTCCATGATGTAGGTTGAGTAGAAGAACATGGCCATCTTGCCCTGCAGGTAGTAATCCCTTGCTCTCCATGTCTGCGGTCCTGGCGGATTGTATTGAGCCAGTTCAGCGTAGAACTCGACTGCCTCACGCATCTCAGGTGAGTTGAAGATCAACTCTCCATCTCCATTGAAAAGCGATGCTCCGTTGGACATGGCTATGGGTGTGAAACACTGCTCACTATAGGCTTCGGGGAGGGTCCCAACCAGAATTCCATACTGGTTGATCTCAGGTTTGTAGAACCGTTTTGCCGCAGCAAGTACTGCGTCCCAGGTTTTTGGTGGTTCGAGTCCCTCTTTTTCAAACCAGTCGTTTCGGTACCAGATGCCTTGGATCCATCCATGGTAGGGCAGTGCATAGTACTCACCCTTTCCGCTGGTCTCCAGAACTTTCAGAGGTCCGCTGTAGAATTTGTCAACACCGATATCCTTGATGACTTCGGTAGCACTTGTAATGTCCAGCATGTTCTGTGCACCAAAGGAGACTGCAGTCTCAGCGGGTCCTTCAAAGATGGCCGGCAGTGAGTTGGTGGCCTTGGCTGTTTGCGCCTGTGTCACCAAATTATTCTCATCGACAGGAATCAGGTTGATACTGATGTTTGGATTCAGTGCCATGAAGGTGTCGATCAACACCTGTATGGTTGCCATTCGGTCTGACTGTGTTTCGGTGGTCCAGAATTCAATCTCAACTGGTTCCGCTTTCACTGCCTCCTGTTGCCCTTGGGCGAACAGAAACGAGGTGCTTACCAAGACCAGAACAAGCATGATCGTAAGTCCTTTTTTCATACACAACTCCTTTTGTATTTGTATGCTACCCTAAATGTATTAAACCAAAACGTTTTGGGTATGGTTTATTATTATTCCAAAACGTTTTGGAAGTCAAGATTGAAATTGGCTATCCAGCCATAAAGATGAAAATTACAAGGAGCATGCAGCTCTTGCACAGATACGTAGCAGAACCAATACTGAAAAAGACTGATGGAAATACCTGTTTCCTCAGAATCAAATAGTCTAACCCTAGGGCAGAACAGAACGCATACTGAAGGTATGAGGATACGGTATCCTGCAAATTGGAAAAAAGGGGATGTTGCTGCCATGGCGTATGCGAGCTGGCCAAACGATGCAAAGAGATTGCCTGCAAACTATGGAACCTTTAAACACATATTGGTTCCCCCTTGTACCCCAGTGCCAGTAGTTCCTCATTCTCAATTTCGCGGTAGAAGAGGGAATATGTTAGGTAGTGCCTCATGTGTTGCAAGTTCACTCCCAGCGTACAAACAATGCTTTAAAAAAGCAGTGGGAACAGCTATACTGCTTGGGTAAGGAGGTGCGATGTGCGCTACATTGGAGCATTGGACCAGGGAACTACGAGTACCCGCTTTATTATTTTTGATCAGAACGGGAGTATTGTCTCCTCACAGCAAATGGAGCATGAACAGATTTTCGTAAAACCCGGTTGGGTGGAACACGACCCATGGGAGATTTGGGACAACAGCTGCGAATGCATAAGCAGGGCACTTAAGAAGGCACAGATCAAAGGAAGTGACATAGAAGGGATCGGGATCACCAACCAGAGGGAGACCGTCATTGCCTGGAATCCCAAGACCGGCAAGGTCTGGCATAATGCCATTGTCTGGCAGGATCTCAGAGGTTCTCAACTGATCGATAAGCTGAAGCAAGAGGTGGAGGCATCCTTCCTCCAGGAACGCAGCGGTCTTATTTTCAGTCCCTACTTTGCAGGCTCAAAGATTGCGTGGTTGCTGGAGCATGTGGAAGGGCTCAGGGATGCAGCAGAGAAAGGAGAGGCGGTATTTGGAACCATCGATACCTGGTTGACCTGGAACCTTACCGGGGGAAAGGCGATTGTCACGGATGTCACCAACGCAAGCAGATACCTCTTGATGAATATTGAGAGTTGTACTTGGGATGATGAACTGCTTGCCATGTTCGATGTACCGAAACAAGCTTTGCCTACCATCGTGCCATCTTCAGGCATGATTTACGGGACAACCACCCCCAGTGGCCCGATGCGTGCAGAGGTTCCTGTCTGTGGTATCCTTGGTGATCAACAGGCAGCACTCTTCGGACAAGCCTGCTTTAGTGAAGGCATGGGAAAGAGCACCTATGGAACAGGTGGTTTCCTCTTGGTGAATACCGGTGAGAAACTCATCAAGAGTACCCAAGGACTCCTTACCACTGTTGCCTACCAGATAGGAGAGGAAAAACCTCTCTACGCGCTTGAGGGATCCATCGCTGTTGCAGGGTCCCTGGTGCAGTGGGCACGGGACAACCTGAAGCTGGTTGAGAGTCCACAGGAGCTGGACAAGCTAGCCTGCAGTGTGTCAGACTGCGGCGGAGTATATATTGTTCCCGCATTCAGTGGACTGTTCGCTCCCTATTGGCGTTCTGATGCACGAGGTGTCATTGCTGGACTGACCGGGTATGTAACCCGTGCTCATCTTTGCAGGGCAATCCTGGAGGCAACCGCATTCCAGGTCCATGACATCTTCAAGGCGATGGAGAAGGACAGCAATATCCAGATGCCTTCTCTGAAGGTTGATGGAGGCATGACCAACAGCAATCCGCTGATGGAGTTCCAGGCTGACCTGCTTGGGGTTCCGGTCATCAGACCCTTGATTGTGGAGACGACTGCCTTGGGTGCAGCTTATGCTGCAGGACTCTCGGTAGGGGTCTGGAAGGATTTTGAGGAGCTCTCATCCTACTGGAAGGAAGAGAACCGGTGGGAAGTCAGAATGAAAGAGGAAGAGCGGCAGCAGAAGGTGCAGCTCTGGAAGAAGGCGGTAAATCGCACTCTCAATTGGGAGTGTGAGGAGAAGGAGTAATCGTTGTTTGTAGCTGGAGATGTATTGCAATCCGTGATTTCGTTGCTCCGTCCTGCCTTGCAGGTCGGCTTCCTTGCGTGGTTGTTCTATCGGTTCTATGAAACCATAGCACAGACCAAGGCCCAGCAATTGGTGAAGGTCTTGATTATCATGTTCAGCTTGTATGCAGTAAGCTTCATTCTCAAGTTGGACGTATTGCTCTGGTTCTTCCGATACATCTCCATACCCGCTACCATCTTCATCTGTATTGTCTACCAGCCGGAGCTCAGGCGTTCTTTTACCCAGCTCTGGAGTGGGCGAAGCAGATTGTTCCGTATTGGAACGCAGACCACCAGCAGTGACCAGATCGATTCCATTCTCAATGCCTGTAATGTCTTGGTGAACAAGAGGCGGGGTGCCTTGATTGTATTTCCCCGCCGCTTGGGCATCAAGAACATTATTGACAGCGGAACAAGAATGAGTGCAGATTTGTCCACCAGCTTGATCCTCACTGTCTTTGACCATGACACACCGCTTCATGATGGGGCCATGGTCATCCAAGGAGGGAGAATCCTCGCCGCAGGGTGTTATCTCCCGCTGAGCGAGCAGACTGACATCAAGAAAAGTTTTGGTACCCGCCACCGCGCAGCGCTTGGATTGGCAGAGGAGTCCGATGCAGTGGTCTTGATTGTCAGCGAGGAGACTGGTTCGATTAGTATGACCTACAATGCCAACCTCTATTACGATCTTGATCCGGGGACGATCAAGAGAATGTTGCTGGCCCTCTTCAGTTACCACGACATAACACCAGAGGAACTGGTACAGGAGACCGGTAGTGATGAAGTTGAATAAGTATCTGCAGGGATTGCTCTATAATTGGCCGGCAAAGGTATTGTCCCTGGTCTTTGCAATATTGGTCTATGCATTCATCCAGTTTTCAACCATGGGTAGCCGTGTGGTTTCCATTCCCATCTCTGTTGATCTTCCCCAAACATTGGTGGCAGAAAGTCTGGTTCCCTCTTCCATTGAAGTCACCATACAGGGAAATGAGGACATCATATATCTCATTAACCCGGATTCAATAGAAGCTAGTCTCGACTTTTCCACGGTGGAGGAAGCCGGTATCGCAACCAGATCGGTAGTGCTTCGGTACGAGGAGGAGGTGTTTGAAAGCGCAGGGATTGCGTTGCAGGCAGATCCTCAGTTCTATAGGATTCTCTTTGCGCAAGGGAGTGGGCTCTGATGGTTACTGGTATCGGTGTTGATGTCGTTCATATCCAGCGGATGCGAAAACTCTCGAAGCATGTGAAGGAAAGGCTCTTCCACCCTCGTGAGCTCGCTGAAGCTGAGCTGATGGCTGAAGCAGTCCAGGCTGAATACTTTGCTGGTCGGTTTGCGGCCAAGGAGGCTTTTGGAAAGGCTCTTGGAACCGGGCTCTCCCAACTTTCGCTGCAGGATATCTGGGTGGAGCGTTCACCCTCAGGAAAACCAGAGCTCCATCTCAGTGGAAAGGCTGAAGCATTGCTTGGTACAAGGAGCGCTCTGCTCTCTATCAGCCACGATGAGCCGGTCGCTGTTGCGATGGTGGTTTTGGAAGGAGCGGATGATGCCACGTTCTGACTGGAGGCGCCCCGCATTGTATCCCCTTGATCCTTCCATGAGACGGATTCGCATGACGGTCTCCTACCATGGTGCACACTACAGTGGCTGGCAGAAACAGATCAACGCTACCGCTGTTTCCCAGGTGTTGGAAAAGACCGTCAAGGCCATGATCGATGAGGATGTTGAGATTGTTGGCAGTGGTAGGACCGATAGCGGGGTGCATGCCCTAGGCCAGGTCTGTCATATGGACATCAGGAATCAACGGGTAAAAGCTGAAAGATTTGCCCCTGCCTTGAATCGTCTGCTCCCTCCAGATATCAGGATTCTGGAAAGTACCGAGACCGATGGGTCATTTCATGCCCGTTATACAGCCATGGCCCGTATGTACCGCTACTATTTCAAGAGAGAGTGTGACATGACGGCATTCGACGAACAGCTGGTGGCAAAGGTGAAGCAGTTTCCCTCTCAGGAGCTTCTTGATGGCTATGCTGCCTGTATCCAGGGAACCCATGACTTTACAACCTTTACCGCAAGTGCCGACATGTGTGCCAGCAAGTGGAGAGATATCTATGAGTCCTACTGGCAGGTGGAACATGATAGGTGGGGGAACCAACTGCTTACTTATACCATCTGTGGGAATGCCTTTCTCTACAAGATGGTCCGCTCCCTGGTTGGGTCGATGATGGAGTTTGCCCAGGACTCCCTACCGGTACAAGAGTTTGCTGCCATCCTTGCAGGCAAGGATCGAAGCAGGGCCGGAAGAACAGCCCAAGGGTGTGGATTGTATCTGTACCGCATCAGCTACGATGAACGGGAGTATGCATGGTTCGAGGAGCAGCAACATGAGTGAACAAGACGAGAGACGAGAACAGCTGGCTTCCTCACTGATGGAATTCATTTGGCTTTGTGATGAAGCTGAAGCTGTCATTGCGGATAAGGACATCACCTACCATGAAGAGGTGGACCTCACAATGGTGGTTGATACCATCCTCCCCCGCCCGATCGACAAGGACTCCATCCAGGGAACCAACCTTAAGCAACTGGAGGCCATGGTTAGGCAGTGCACCAAGTGCAGGCTCTCAGAAGGAAGAAGCCATACCGTATTTGGGGAAGGAGTTGTCCCAGCACGATTGATGGTGATCGGGGAAGGGCCCGGTGCCGAGGAGGATGCAAGTGGCCGTGCATTTGTCGGGAGGGCAGGCAAGTATCTGGATAGCTGGCTTCAATCCATTTCCATGGACCGTACGACCAATGTATATATTGCCAATATTGTGAAATGCCGCCCACCGGGGAATCGCAATCCTCATCCAGATGAGGTGGATGCCTGTATAGGCTATCTCAAGAGGCAGATCCAACTGGTCAAGCCTGAGATCATTTTGCTCATGGGTGCTGTAGCGGCACGCTCCCTGTTGCAGACATCTGATGGGGTGGGGAAAATGCGAGGGAAATTCCATCGCTATGAAGGCATCCCCGTCCTGGTCACCTATCACCCTGCTGGAGTGTTGCGTAATCCAGAGTATCGCAGACCGGTCTGGGAAGACCTGAAGAAAGTGGCTGCATATTTGAACATTCCACTTCCCAGGAGGTCGTGATGTCCAGGTATGTAGAGGTGTTGCTCGACCTCCCTCTCGACCAGTCATTCACCTACCAGATTCCTGAATCAATGCAAGAGACCTCTCTGATAGGTCGTCGTGTTGTTGTTCCTTTTGCACGGCGAGAGATGACAGCCTATGTGATAGATGCGATGGAAGCCTTTGAGGCAACCTATACGATCAAGGAGATCAAACGAGTCATTGATGAGACCCCCCTGTTCAATGAGAAGACCGTTGCCTTGGCAACATGGATGAGTCGGTTCTATCTCTGCAGCCAGGGAGAAGCGTTGAGCATGATGATCCCGGGGGGAAGAAGGGATAGCAGCATCCCTGCAATGGAGAGCGAAGAAGATCTGCTCTTTGGCCGTGTTGAGCAGCTCAGTGATGAACAGCAGTATGCCATTGAAACCATCTTGAAGCGGGAAAAGCCGATGTACTACCTCTATGGTGTGACCGGCAGTGGAAAGAGCGAAGTGTTCCTCCGTGTCGCTGAGGCGATCATAGCAGAGGGAAAAAGTGTCATCTATCTGGTTCCGGAAATAACGCTTACCCATCAGCTTGCCCGTCTGGTTGCCAATCGGTTTTCCAACAGGGTGGCACTCTTGCACTCGTCTCTGACTCCAAGCCAGCGGCTGAAGGAGTGGAAGCGGATCATCACAGGGGAGGTGGACCTGGTAATCGGTGCCCGTAGTGCTGTCTTTGCTCCTCTTTCCAACTTGGGGCTGATCATCCTGGACGAGGAGCATGAGAATAGCTATAAGAGTGGGAATACCCCACGCTATCATGCTCGTCAGGTTGCCCAGAGAAGATGTCAGAGTGAGACCTCTACTCTTGTAATGGGAAGTGCCACCCCTTCCTTGGAAGCATGGGCCTTGATGCAAGAGAACTCTCAGGTTGGCTCCATTCATCTCAGAAAGCGTGTCAGTGGGGGAAGCATGCCTTCCATCGAGGTGGTGAATCTCTCCTACGAGAAAGGTCTGATCAGCAAACGCTTACAGGAGGCTATCAGGCAGACCTTGCAAAAGAAGAAGCAGACCATTCTCTTCTTGAACCGTCGAGGCTTCTCCTATTTCTTTCACTGCAACAGCTGTGGCTATGAACTTCGTTGTCCCCACTGTGCGGTTGCCCTTACCTATCATAAAGGACAGGATATGATGATCTGTCACTATTGTGGGTACCGAACCAAGCCAATGCGCATCTGTCCAGAGTGCAACTCTCTCGATGTAGGCTACAGTGGGTTTGGCACAGAGATGGTGGAGGAGGAGATGCACCGTCTGTTTCCCTCCGCAATGATTGCCCGTCTGGATACCGATCGAGCAAAGAAGAAAGGGGAGTCGGCGAAGGTGATCAAGGCCTTTCGCTCCGGAGAGATAGATATTCTCTTGGGAACGCAAATGGTTGCAAAGGGACTCAATTTCCCCTTGGTTGAGCTGGTGGGCATTGTGCTTGCCGACAGTGGCCTGAACATTCCTGACTTTCGTGCCCAGGAGAGGACCTTCAGCTTGCTGGTCCAGGTCTCAGGGAGAGCCGGACGGTACAACGATCAGGGCAAGGTCATAATCCAGACATACCACCCTGAGAATCCTGCAATACAATACGCTCTTCAGGGCGATGTGGATGGGTTTTATTCCCAAGAGCTGGAGGTTCGCAGAGAAACAGGATTTCCTCCCTTCTCCCGCTTGATAAACATAGTATTCAGGGGGAGAAACCAGGAGAAGGTTGCCAAGGAAGTTGAGTCTTTGCAGAACCGTATCGAGCAAATCGCAGCCTCCGGTGAATCGCAGGTGCTTACCTGGGGTGAGTGTCCCTTGGAGAAAATTGCCTCCAACTGGCGGTATCACCTCTTGGTCTCGGGGCACAATGCAAGTGAGACACACCACCTGGTGGCAAAGGCCCTCGCCTCATATACCCCCCCTTCGGGTGTGTACCTTGAAGTGGACATCGATCCTTTGCAACTTCTCTAGTCCCTAGTTCCCTAAGTATAGGTATATAGCTGTAAGTATTTATTTAGACCGGTGTTATGCGTGGCATCGTTGACCATTGCTACGGGTGTTGGTATAGTTTGTACTATGTTAGATATATACACACTTGGAGAACCGGTACTCAAGGAAAAGTGCCAAAAGGTAACCAAATTTGATAACGCGTTGAAAATCTTGGTCGATGCAATGTTCGACACCATGGATGAGGCAGATGGAGTCGGCCTTGCAGCTCCTCAGGTCGGAGTGGACCAGCGTCTTTTTGTCATTCATATTCGTGGTACAGAGAGACGAGCGTATATCAATCCGCAGATCATCGAGACCTCCATCGAGACTGAAATTGCAGAGGAAGGGTGTCTCTCCATCCCCGGGGTATGGCATGATGTACAACGTCCGGCTCGGGTAACTGTCCAGGCCCAGGATGTTGAGGGCAAGGTCTTTCAAGTAAAGGCTGAAGGATTGCTTGCTCGTGCCATACAGCATGAGACCGATCACCTCAATGGAATCCTGTTCATCGACAGACTCAGTGATGAAGAACACGAAAAGATGGTCAAAGCGTATGAGAAACGAAACAAGGTCCAGAGGAGAAAGAAACGGTGAGGATCCTGTTTGCCGGTACTGCTGAGATTGCAGTGCCTACCCTGCGGGCCTTGTCTCAGCACTTTGAGATCGCTGCGGTGCTTACCAATACCGACAAGCGGGGTGCTCGGGGCAAGGCCCTTGTTCCTCCTGCCGTGAAAGTGGCTGCCGAGGAGCTGGGTCTACCGGTATTGCAGTTTGATCGTCTCGCACGGGAGGCAAGAGAACAAGCCAAGGCCTATGCATCTGATACGCTTGTTTGTTTTGCCTATGGCCGGCTTTTTGGTCCCAAATTCCTCTCCCTCTTCGATGAATGTTTGAACATCCACCCATCCTTGCTTCCACTGCTCA
Organism: Sphaerochaeta sp.; assembly: GCA_050252715.1. Classification (GTDB taxonomy): domain Bacteria; phylum Spirochaetota; class Spirochaetia; order Sphaerochaetales; family Sphaerochaetaceae; genus Sphaerochaeta. The sequence continues at coordinate 49,316 of JBFWKK010000004.1, forward strand.
GGGGGCCGAGTCCAATTCAGGGTGCCATTATGTCCCAGGCAAGTGAAACCGGGATCAGCATCCAGAGAATTGCATCCGAGATGGATTGTGGAGATCTTTTGCTGGCCGAGCAGTTCTCTTTGGAGGGGGACGAGACGACTGAGAGTCTTACCCATCTTGTCGCTGAGAGGGCAGCCGCTCTCTCCCTCAAGGCGCTTGAGAGATTGCAACAGGGAACTGCAGTGTTTTCTCCACAAAGTGGGGAAGCAACCTATACCAAATTGATTACGCAGGATATGGCGACACTCGATTTTTCCAAGTCTGCAAAAGAACTTCACGCACAAATCCGTGCGATGATTCCCTGGCCAAAAGCACGAACAGTTTTCAAAGGTCAGACACTTCTTGTTACAGGGGTTCATGGTACCATTGATGAGGCAGGAAGTGATGCGTGTGATCCCTCGGTAGCGTTGGGTACGGTCGTTGCCAAACAAAAGAAACGAGGAATTGCCATAACTACAGGTGATGGTCTGCTATGGGTAACACGCTTGCAACTGGAAAAACGCAAAGAGATGGATTGGCAGGCTTTCTTGAATGGGAACCAAGATTTCTTGGGATCTAAACTGGGGTAATCTATGAAACGCTTCGTGGTGTTTGCTCTCCTGGTGCTTGTGAGCGTTCCCCTGTCATCTGCCACAGAGCAGGTTGCCCTGGTCCTCTCTGGTGGAGGGGCTCGAGGGCTTGCCCATATTGCTGTTCTTGAAGCCGTTGAAGAGCGAGGAATTCCCATAGATATGGTGGTAGGAACCAGCATGGGTGCCTTGGTGGGAGGGCTTTACAGTGCAGGCTATACCCCTAAAGAGATCAAGACCCTTCTGGAGACCTATGACCTTTCCGGGCTTTTCTCCACGCCTCCTTTGGATGAGGTACAGAAGGAAGGAGAAGTCTTCTCCTATACCAATGATCATGTGTTCTCTCTCGGGTTTGGCGAACAGGGACTTGGAAATGCACCTGCCTTGATCGGTGACCAGCGAGTTCTGGAACTGTTGGGTTTCCTGTTCTCAAAGTTTCCCAATACCATCGATTTTCAAGATCTCCCTATTCCGTTTTACTGTGTTTCTGCGGATGCAGAGACCGGTAGGCGTATTGTTCACCATAGCGGTTCCCTGGTGACTGCCATCAGGAGCAGTATTTCCATACCCATCTTGTTCACTCCGTATCCTCAAAAGGATGGCACCCTTGCCATCGATGGCGGAGTGGTGGACAACCTCCCGATCGATCTTGCGAGAAGCTTGGGTGCAACGTATGTTATAGCAAGTGATGTTAATGCTCTGGGTATGCAGGATGCTGCCGATCTGGAGAGTCTCTCTGCCATGGCGATGCAGACGATTGTCCTGCTCACCCAGGAGAAGGCAACTGCCCAACATGCCGGCAGTGATGTATTGGTGTTGCCGGTTCTCAAAAATACGTTTGCCTTGGATTTTTCTTCTCACCAGGAGATTATTGAAGCTGGACGGGAGGCTGTGCTCCAGCAGGATGCAGCTTTTTCAGCGCTTGCTGAGCGGGTGGCCGAGAGCCGGAATTTGAACAGCAAGGACCCCGCGAGAGTTGGAGACTATGCACTACTTTCCACTCCAAAAATACTACAGATTGAGGTTCTTGATATTTCCTTGAAACCTGGATCCTCGATACCAGAGGCATCCTTGTTCTCCAATTTTCTAGGGAGAGTGCTTGATACACAGACGGCTACTGAATTGAACTTGAAACTTCGTGAACTCAAGCAAGCAAATGATTTGACATCGCTGAGCTATGAGATGGGTGAAGAAGGAACCTTGATCATCAAAGCCAGAGGCTTTGGTCGCAAGGATAGGAGCATCAGCATGGGATTCCAAGCCGATGCCGGCTTCTCCACTGCACTGCCTTCTGGTATGGTGTACTATCGTGCCGATGCCTATCTGGATGCTTCGATTGGAGGCATCTGGCAGAAAAAGGATTTTCTCTTCCTGGTGAGTGCAACGCTCGGGGAGCGATCAGGCATGACCCTGGGTCTCTCCTATCCCCTGTTTAGTGGGAGCAATGGTTCCACGGATGCATTGCTTCAAGCCAGCTATGGAGCTGGGGGATTGACCCCACTCTCCGCGATGATCAATCCAAAGAGAAGTGCACCGCTTGATCGGGTATTTGAGGGAGATGCCGGGTTTCTGTTTCATTTCGGAAGGTATGGGAGAGCATCTCTCAAAGGTAGCTACCGATTGGCATCCCTCAATAATGACAGCTATGAGTATCAGTGGTACTACTATCCGATGGGCGAGGCAACGTTCTTCTACGGGAATCTGGAGTCACGATTTGCTGCCTCTGGTTTTCGCTTTGAGGCATTGGCAAGGCTAGGGTACCAGAGAGAGTTGATCCATTCTTTGCGTTTTGGTTGGAAACAAGCAATCTCACTCTCCTACCAGGATAGCTTGAGCTATGCATTGCAGATCTCTCTTCTGCGAGAACCGTACCCATTCATAAAGAGCTATGCAAATGTGGGGGGAATCGACCATGTAGTGAGTTACGGGCCACTCTTCCTACGACGGGATGTGGCCTATCTGGAAGTGGATTGGCAGCGGCGCTTGACTGAGTTGCTTGGCTATCCTGCATTCGGCAAACTCTCTTTGCATGGGGTGCTTTTTGATTGTTATGATCCCTACAGTGGCGTTGCCCCATCAGCTGAGGGTTATTTCAGTGATTGGCGTTGGGATATGGGCTTGGCTCTCATAGTTGGGCTGGATACCCCGATTGGGGAGGTGATTGCTGCCTTGGGTGCAAGCTTGCAGGGAGCCATCTCATTCTCCCTGGGGGTCTATTGATGGCAGAGGTATACCGTAACTACGCCAGCTATCTGCAAGAGGTGTATCACAAGCGGGTCTATCGGGTAGGGGTGGATGGCCAGTTCTCCTGTCCAAATAGAAGAAATGACGGCAGTGGTGGTTGTGCCTTCTGTGATGGTACTGGAACCATTGCAGCCTATCAGAGACCTCAGGATCGAGAGTCAATCATTGCTTCTCTCTCCATCGAGCAACGCATCGAGAAGGTTGTGAAACAGATTGAGCAAGGCAAGCGGTTTCTTGTAAGAAGGTACCGAGCTGAGGCGTTCTCCCTCTATTTTCAGGCCTATACCAATACCTATGACACCCTCGCCCATCTGAGAGCACTCTATGACCGTGCCTTGGATGAAGGACCGTTCCTTGAATTGATCATCTCGACAAGACCTGATTGCTTGAGTCCAGCTATCATTGATCTCTTGAAAAGCTATCAGGATACGGTAGCCCGAGTCTGGGTGGAATTGGGACTCCAGAGTGCAAATGATGGGATTTTGCAGTTTATTGGGCGAAATCATGATGTTTCTACCTATTTTCGAGCAGTTAATTCGTTACATTTGGCTGGTATCGGTGTTTGTACTCATGTGATACTCGGTTTACCAGGCGAAAGTCATCAGGACAGTGCGCAAACTGCCGCAGCTCTCAATGCGTCTGGCAGTGAAGCAGTGAAAATCCACAATCTTCATATATGCTATGGCACACGGTTGCAAAACTGGTATGAGATGGGAGAGGTAAGCACTGCATCCCTGAGGAGGCATGTTTCAAGTACCATCTGGTTCTTGAGGCATCTATCCCCATCTGTTGTCATTGAGCGAATGGTGTGTGAAACTCCCGGATATCGACTTGTTGCTCCTCGTGCTTTTCCTGATAAGCATCAATTTCTCCAGCGATTGAGGAGCACGATGGAAGAGAGAGGCTGGGTACAAGGAGATTTGGTATGAGAGAGAGAATCCCTCTGCAAAAGATTGTTCGTGTGTCAGGTATTGCACTCTCCACGATTGTGGTGTGCCTGATTCTGGTATTTTCCTTCATGCCGAAGGAGACCTATCCAGAAATTTCTTGGATACCCTTCGCCGACAAGGGAGACCATATGGTAGCTTATGCAGCCTTGGGTTTCTCGTTGTTCTTTGCATTTTTGAGGATACCTGGTTCAGGAAAGCCCCGTAAGAAAAAGATGACGCCCCACTCTACGCTCCATCTGAGCTCATGGTCGGGCAGTGCTGTGATAGCTTCCTTGGTGGGAGGTACCTGTATTGGATTGCTTGTTGAGCTGATTCAGCCTGTTTTTGGAAGAAGCAGAGAGTGGTTCGACCTTGCTGCAGATCTCATGGGTCTGGTGGTTGGTCTTGCAATTGCCCTCCTTGTCCTGAAGATTGTAGGAAGCTACTTTACGACACGGCCCTGGCTTTATGATCCAAACTGGAAGGATGAGGCGGATGAAACTCTCAAAGAAAATAAGTGATGCACTCTGTACCGCGGTACGGGAGCTCAGTCCAGAAGTACTGAAAAAAATCCAGGATGCCCGCATGGCTGAGTCCTGTGGGGATACCTCTACGCAGGGTAATCAGGCAAGTCTTGCTGTTTTGGATGCAATTCTTGAAAACCTGAAGCTGGCAAAGGAGCATTCCTTGCCTATGTGTCAGGACACAGGGATGTTCTTGGTCTTTGCTGATGTGGGAAGAACATGTCCTCTCTCCTTGGCAGAGATAGAGAAGGAAATTCTCTTAGGATGCACTAACGCGGTCAATGACGCCTCCTTTCGTCGTTCTATCGTGGAAGAACCGGTATTTGAGAGGAACAATACACAAACCAACCTCCCTCCGGTCATCTGGTGGAATCTGGTAGAAGGGGATGGATTGAAAATCCAGATCCTGCTCAAGGGCTTTGGTAGTGAGAACTGCAGTTCGGTAAGGATGCTCAATCCAACCGGTGGGGAAGATGCCGTGATAGAAGCTGTTGCCGATATTGTACGACTTGCGGGAGGAAAACCCTGCCCACCCATTTTTGTAGGGGTTGGTCTTGGTGGTTCCATGGACCGTGCTGCCTATCTGAGCAAAAGAGCTCTGCTTCGAGATGTGAGTATCTCCCACCCCGATGCACGGTATGCTGATCTCGAAGGAAAAATACTGACCCGTATCCAACAGCTCGATATTGGAAGCGGTGGTCTGGGTGGCAGGATAACCGCTTTGCAGGTCGCAATCGAGCATGAGAGTACGCATATCGCGGGACTTCCCTTGGCAGTTTCAATCAATTGTTGGGCCGATAGAAAGGCAACCATTGTCTGGGAGGGGCCTGATGCGTGAACTAGCTCTACCGCTCAGTGCGCAGGATATTGCATCCTTGAAGGCGTTTGACCACATTCAGTTGAGTGGTTCCCTCTATGTCGGTCGAGACCAGGTGCATAAACGCCTCTATGATCTGCTTCAGCAAGGAGAGGATCTGCCGATAAGCCTAACAGGAGAGAGTATCTACTACATGGGGCCAAGTCCTGCGCCAGAAGGTTCATTGATCGGTTCCTGTGGCCCCACTACCAGTGCAAGAATGGATCCCTTCAGTCCCTGTCTCCTCGATCATGGTCTGAGTGTCATGATCGGCAAGGGGGACCGCTCACCCAAGGTAATTGAGGCAATTGGCAGAAACAAGGCAATCTACCTGCAGGCATTCGGCGGTTGTGGTGCGCTTTACGCTTCCACAGTACGTGCGGTCCAAACGGTTGCATTTCCAGAGTTGGGCCCGGAGGCCCTGTTGCGCCTTACGGTAGAACGATTTCCAGTAATTGTAGCAATAGATTCGCTTATGGGTAGTGTTTTTGCTCGATAAGTTACTTTACGACAATTTTCACTGGACGTATGCTGATAGCTGGGTTACAGTTTCCTTTATACAGGTCTTCTTTTTACGTATGTCATAATGGGGTGTATGACATGGATGTAGTGTGTTTGTGTATAAACACATGGGACGAAGACCCAAAAATGCTGTAACGGAAGGATATGCCGTGAAGAATACCTTGTCAGTACGCCTCGTTCCCTTGTTCTTGCTTTTTTTGGTTGCTGGTTGCTCGAAACAACCTATTGAGACTTCTGCTCCAGCCGAGAAGAATCCAGAGACCGTCGTAGTACAACAAGAAACAATTGTTGAAGAGACAGATGTCATCAGGGATTTGGATGAGCCGACCAATTTGGACGATCGTTTCAGCTATACCTATGGGTACCTCCTGTACTCCTCAATGGTTCAACAAAAAGGATTCAGCGACTTGCAAGCCTCCTATTTTGCCAAGGGAATTCTCGATGCAGATAAGGGAGCAGGTTTCTACACCCAGGAGGAGATGTCACAAACCCTCTATGAAGTACAGACCAAGCTTCTGCAGATAGCCCAGGAGGAGATGGAAGCCATCAGCCAGGCGAATCTGAAGGTTGCAGAAGAATTTCTGGAGACCAACAAGAAGCGTAATTCTGTGGTAACAACCGATTCAGGATTGCAGTACGAGATTCTTGCAGAAGGAGAGGGAGAGCGTCCCACTGAAGAGAGCATGGTTGAGGTTGACTACCAAATCATGTTGCTCAATGGAAAGATTATCGACAGCTCATATGAACGGAACCAGAGCTCATCCTTCCTTCTGGAGGCCATAATGGTACCCGGCTTCATTGAAGGGGTAAAGCTCATGCAGGAAGGGGCAAAGTACCGGTTCTGGATTCACCCGGATCTTGCTTATGGAAAGGAGGGTACGGAGACCATCGAGCCCAATACACTTCTGATCATAGAGGTAGAGCTCAAGTCTGTCAGGTCGGGCCGGTAAGGAAGTCCAATACCTCATGCAAGCTGGTCTTGCTGTAGGTAGGATATATTCCTGAAATAAGTTCCCTCCGCTCCTTATTCAGCCACAATGTATCGATTCCACTGGCATTCCCTCCTGCTATATCGCTGGAGAGACTGTCTCCGATCATGAGCGAAGCATGCTTCTGCTCAGTAAGTCCTGTGGCCTGTAGCATATGGGAGAAAAATCGTGGGTCTGGCTTCTGGTAGCCAATCTCCTCACTGATGAAGATTCCTTCGAAATAGTGGCTTGTCTGTGACACTGCAATCCGTCCTCGCTGTACCTCCGCTATGCCGTTGGTAGCGAGAAATATGGTGTACCCTCTCTCTTTCAATGTCTCCAGGACCGTGATTGTTTCATCGTAGAGAATTCCTTGTTTAGCAAGCTCTTGTTGGTAGATTTTGCTGGCCTGTGCTGGATCGAGGGGAATTCCTGAGGCACTGGAAAATGAAGCAAATCGCTTACTTTTCAGCTCATCAATGGTTACCTCTCCCTTCTCAAACTGTTTCCAGACCTCTGCATTGCAACTGATATAGAGCTTCTCGTGGGTGATTTTAAGTGCGAGGCCCAGTATCTCTGCCATGCTCCAGAAAGCTTGGTGCTCGGCTTGGTGAAAATCAAAGAGTGTTCCATCTGCGTCAAAGAAAAGATACCGGTACATGTGCTGCCATCCTTTACTTAGGGGGTTGTAGCAAGTACGATAAAGAAAAACGGTCCTATTGTACAGGACCGATAGGCAAGGAGCCAACTATGCAGGACAGTTTTCTCAAACGCCACCTGATTCTTTCAACCATCATCGGTGCGCTGTTGGTTATGGTAGGGATATTCTTAATGTTCCAGCAGGAATCCTTCATCAAGATTTTCATCTCATTGTTGGGCGTGTTCCTTGCAGGTGCAGGAATTTCCAATCTATTTGTGCTCAATGGCTACTCGCTTGGCCGTCGCTCACGAATTGCAACAATACTGAAGGCCTTGCTCAGTATTGGAGTTGGATTGTTTGCCGTATTTGCTCCATTTACAATGGCATCCATCAGCTGGACCGTATTGCTCTATATCATCGGTGCACAGTTGCTGTTCTCTGCATGTATTTCATTCATGGATGCAATCCTCCTGAGAAAGAGTGAAGGTTCTTTATCCACGCTCTACAGTGAGGGAGTCTTCTCCCTCGTGGTTGCTGTGCTCCTGTTCGTCTTTCCACAACAGATCGGCAGTATGCTGCTCAAGCTTTTTGGAGTGTTGTTCATCGTCAGCGGTAGCAGTATGATCCTCTGGGCTCTGCGGATTCGAAAGATCAACAAGCAGTTCAAGGAACAAGTAGTTGAATCAGAGGCTGAAATACTCAATCCTGAAGACTAGGGAATCAGGAATGTTGCAGCAATTCCATAGCGTGCAATTCCCTGTGCATCAGATACTGACTCTCCTCCTATGGTAAGCATTGAACTATGCAAGGGAAGTGCTTTTCTACTGTAGAGGTAGTCGATACGTTCCCTCATATCCGCTGTGATGAAGGTGTTGCCTGCATCAGTGTCAGCAGAGAAGTGGGTATTGCGGTATACATCGTAGAAGGATGACTCTTCAAGATAGTTTGAAAGTGGCCATAGGTAGTCGATCTGTCGGTAGGGTACTGGACTGAAGGTATTCCAATCCTGATAGGACGGTTCAAAGAGACTGGCCCCGATAATGGTCGACTCCGTGCTGCTTCCCTCTGCAATGATATGCTTCAGTTCAGTTTTTCTTGCTTCCGTTACACGGTTCTGGATGGTTTGCCAGTCCCCGCCTGAGGAGAACGCTTTCAGCACCTCATATTCAGGAAGATTTGCCACAGAGAGCCTCACGGTTTTCGTATTGCTGAACTGTGCGCTCGCTCCACTCGTGCTTGTGTTGAGAATGGCAAGTGAGGTAATGATGGCTCCTCCTTCCACCAATACGGCATTTCTGCGAAGTTCTCGAACCAAGTCGATGACATTCTGCATATGACCGGTTACCAGAATGACCGGGGAAGCAAGATCGCTTATGCTCTTCTCGACAAGCGTGGCCATGCTCTTGTCCTGCCAAGGTGTATCATCGAGAGGAATCATGAGTACCTGCAGCTGGCTGTTGTCTTCAAAAAGAATGGTCTTCTCATCGGTTGTATACTGCCTGGGAAATGTCAATTCGCTGAGGGGAGGAATCTGCTGGTATTCAGCATCCAATGCGGCCTGCCGTGCCAGCTGTTCTGCCTCCGCCTTTCTCTGTGCTTCCTGGATGGCTCGTTGCCTCTCTGCCTGTTCAGCTTCCAGTCGTTGTGCTTCCTCAATACGTTGTTGCTCAAGACGAAGCCGTTCCTCAAGCGATTGGGTCTTCTCTTCCAATTGGTTCTTGAGGATGGCATTGTCCGCTTGCAGGGATTCGATGGTGTTGTCCAACACGATCAATTTTTCTTCATAAGAAGCTTTCAAAGTGGCTATTTCTGATGCATGATCTTGTTCGCTCTCATGGAGGATTGTCTGGAGCTCGTTGTTGATCACCTGTTGTTCAGTATAGAGATTCTCCAGCTCAGTTGCTTGGTAGGAGAGCATTTCATAGGATTGTTCTCCCGCTTCCTTCTCCTCCTTGAGCTCTTCAATGGTTTCACTAAGGGATGCAATCTCTGCTTCCAAGGTCTCGATATTCTGTTGATGAACGGCCATCAAGTCTTCGCTTGAGAGGGTTGTGTTCTCGATTGTTGTCCTGAGTTCCTTGGTCTTTTCCTTCTCGCTCTCCAAGGATTGAAGCGTCTCATTGAGACGTTCCTCAAGCTGGAGATTTTTTTCTATGGTCTGTTGATGGACAGCGTTTAGGTCTTCGCTTGAGAGCGTTGCTTTCTCAATCGTTGTACTGAGGTTCTTTGTCTTCTCCTTCTCGGCCTCCAAGGATTGCAGTGTTTCATGGAGACGTTCCTCTAGGTTGCGTTTCTCTTCTTCCAATGCATCGATGAGGGTTTGGGCTTCTTGAAGCAGTTGATCTTGATGCTCTCTCTCAGCCTGCAGCTGTTCTTGAAGGAGTTGCGCTTCCTCAGCTTCCTTCTTTGCCTTCTCCTCTGCCTCATAAAGAGAGTACTTGGTTACCAGTTCCCCTTCTGCTATGGGCTCAGGCGGGGTAATGGTTTTCTTTGCAGTTTGGGCAGTATAGGACTCACACCCAAAAAACAAGGTTAGTGCGACCAGAATCAGGGAAATTGCTATACGTCTATTCATGGTTTGTTCTCTTTTTCCTTAGAAGTTGAAGAATGCCTCAGCCTTTGCCTTGGCTCGTGCTTTTTTCTCTGATTCCTCTTTGGAATCCTCCCCGAGCATGAAGGAGTCGCAAAAATTTGCACCTTCCTTGTCCTCTATATACTCCTCTACTCCTTCCATGCAGTCGTGGTAGACACCCGGTTTGTAAAACCGACAGTTCACGCAGCTGTGCAGGCTTCTGGAGCAGACAGGACATACCGTATGGTAGCCAATACTGAGCAATGGGTCGATGGGGGTATGGCAGTGATGACATGCACGCATGGTTAAAACTCCAGTTTTTCTCCATAGACGGCTATCTCATCATCACGATACTTCTCTTTGGCAAGCCGTATGGTTTTCTCATCTCCCTGGTATCGGGGTATGATATGCAGATGCAGGTGGGGTACTTCCTGCCCACTCTCCTTGCCGTTGTTGATGATCAAGTTGGTTGCATCACAGTTCAGCCGATCCTTCAATGTTGCACTGGCTTTCTTGGCGAGCAACATCATATGGGAGAGTACCTCCAAAGGACAACTTTCCACGGTAGGATAGGGTTCATTGGTGATGATCAGTACATGTCCCTTGTTGACAGGGTTGATATCCAGGATGGAGAAACAGAGTTCGTCCTTGTGGAGTATAGTAGAGGGGATTTCCCCTTTCAAAATCTTGGTGAAAATCGTTTCCATGGCATACCTCTGTGCTATTGTAACACACAAGTGTCGAGTCGGAAAAGGATTGTATTGGGAAAAGGGATTGCACAAAAAACCGAGATATACTATTATCCACGAGGTACGTTGGGAGAATTACGTCCCACGACTGTTCGTTCTCTTCCCTTCAGTTAGTAACCTGATGTGTGCTAGGGAGTAAGAGTTATACACCGGGATTGTTGGAAAGCTGCAGGGGAATCTGTGGACTCGTTTTTATTCTATACTATAGAGGTTATAAAGAATGGCTGACTTGCAAAATTTGAGGAACATCGGAATCAGTGCCCACATTGACTCGGGTAAGACTACACTATCCGAACGCATCCTCTACTACTGCAATAAGATCCACGAAATTCATGAAGTTCGTGGTAAGGATGGCGTTGGAGCTACCATGGATAGCATGGAGCTTGAACGCGAAAGAGGTATCACTATTGCCTCCGCTGCAACAAACGTTACCTGGAAAGGAACTGAAATCAACGTTATCGACACTCCGGGACACGTTGACTTCACCATCGAGGTAGAACGTTCTTTGCGCGTTTTGGATGGCGCTGTGTTGGTACTTTGTTCCGTTGGTGGCGTACAGAGCCAGTCCATCACCGTAGACCGGCAGATGAAGCGTTACCACGTTCCCCGTATTGCATTTGTCAACAAATGTGACCGTACCGGTGCAAACCCGTACCGTGTCAAGAACCAATTGATCGAGAAGCTCGGTCTGAATGCTGTATTGATGCAGATTCCCATCGGTCTCGAGGATAAACTCGAGGGTGTGGTAGACCTGGTAAGCATGAAGGCTCTCTACTTCGATGACGGTCCCAAGCAGGATTCTGTTCGTGAGGCAGAGATTCCCGAATCCTTGAAGGAAGAGGCAATGGCTCGCCGTGAAGAGTTGCTTGATGGTGTATCCATGTGCTCTGACGAATTGATGGAAGCCATGCTCGAGGATACCGTTACCGAAGAGATTATCCGCAAGGCAGTCCGTGATGCAACCATCGCTTTGGAACTCTGCCCGGTATTCATGGGAAGCGCATACAAGAACAAGGGCATCCAGCCCCTGCTCGATGGCGTTATCAGCTACCTGCCCAATCCTACTGATGTCACCAATAAGGCCTTGGATCTCGACAACAATGAGGAAGAGGTAAAGTTGGTTGCTGACGAGGACCTTCCTCCTGTTGTTCTGGCATTCAAGCTTGAGGACGGACAGTATGGTCAGCTGACCTATATCCGCGTCTATCAGGGCAAGGTCAAGAAGGGTGATGAACTGTACAATACCCGCAGTCGCAAAAAGTTCCGTGTTGGTCGTCTGATCCGCATGCACGCTTCCACTATGGAAGACTTGACTGAAGTAGGCTGTGGTGAGATTGCAGCACTCTTTGGTATTGACTGTGCAAGTGGTGATACGTTCTGTGATCCGAAGCTGAACTACTCACTCTCCAGTATGTTTGTTCCCAATCCGGTAATCTCCCTGGCCATCAAGCCGGTGGACAAGAAAGCCGCTGACAATATGGGTAAGGCCCTCAACCGCTTTACCAAGGAAGACCCAACCTTCCGCTCCTATGTGGATCCTGAGTCCAACCAGACCATCATCCAGGGTATGGGTGAGTTGCACCTCGAAGTGTATGTCGAACGTATGAAGCGTGAGTACAAGGCAGAGGTGGAAATTGGCCAACCTGAGGTTGCGTATCGTGAAGCTATTACCCACAGGGCAGACTTCAACTATACCCACAAGAAGCAGACTGGTGGTTCCGGTCAGTATGCACGTGTTGCTGGATACATTGAACCACTTCCAGATCCTGAAGATGGAGAAGATGTCAAGGAGTATGAGTTTGTCGATGAGATCAAGGGAGGAAGCATTCCTACCGAGTACATCCCATCCTGTGACAAGGGCTTCCAGACCGCTATCAAGAAGGGTTCCCAGCTTGGCTTCCCGGTTCTTGGTGTGAAGGCTGTTATCAACGATGGTGCATGGCACCCGGTTGACTCATCCGACCAGGCATTCCAGACCGCTTCCCTCAGTGCATTCCGTGAAGCGTTCGAGAAGGCAAAGCCGGTTATTCTTGAGCCGATCATGAAGGTTGAGGTAGTCGCACCCAATGAGTTCCAGGGGTCTGTATTTGCTTCAATCAACCAGAGACGTGGTCTGATCATCAGCTCAACTGAGGACAATGCCATGAGCACCGTCATTGCTGAGGTGCCCCTCTCCGAGATGTTCGGTTACTCCACAGTGCTTCGCTCTCTTACCCAGGGTAAGGGTGAGTTCACCATGGAAATCGGCAAGTACGGTAAGGTGCCGGTAAGTGTCTCCGAGCAGCTGAAGAAAGATTATCAAGAGAAGCGCAAGAACGAGCACAAATAAGTAAATTCTTGCAGTATCAAGCCCCCTATGAGGATTAAACCCTCTGGGGGGTCTCTTTTTGCCCATCTCTGTAAAAAATTTCCCTTTTACAATTTTCCATAGTATACTGGGGGTGAACCTAATTATTACTTGGAGGTGAGCGCTATGGTAATTCAAGAGTTAAACGAACTGAGTCCACTTCGTGTGTTTGAACAGTCTCTGGACGGTGGTCTCGGTCGTGGGAACCTGGGTGTTCTTGTTTCTCGACACGGTGTAGGCAAGACTGCCTGTTTGGTCCATCTTGCTACTGACAAACTGCTCAGAGGGGAGCATGTAATCCATGTATCGTTCTCAGGAAATGTGGAGCATGTCATCAACTGGTACAAAGAGGTCTTTCGGGAAGTCTCTGATGGTCGCACCCTTGATGATGCGGCAAACGTGTACAACAACATACTCAGTAACCGTGTGGTCATGAATTTCAGTCAGGAGAATGTCACCATTGAAAAGGTTCTCTCCAGTCTGGAGACATTGATCAAGCATGGAAGTTTCAAGGCAGATGCAATCCTCTTTGACGGGTACAAGCTTACCGTGGCAACAGAGGATGATGTAAGAAAAATCAAGCAGTTTGCCCAGAACATGAATCTCGAGGTATGGTTCAGTGTATCTCCGGTTCGTTCCGATGTGACGTACGATAAATATGGTGTTCCGAACACCATGCATAAATATATCGATCTGATTGATGTCCTCATTGGACTTATCTACAATGAGGAGCGCGATAAAGTGGTAATGACGGCTGTAAAGGCCCACGATGGAGTATTCGAGAAGCCTATGGGGGTTTCTCTTGATCCCAAGACCATGCTCATTTCCAAGTAGTGTTCAGAAGAAGGCCGCGAATGCGGCCTTCTTTGCATCATGATCGATACCATTGAGGACCGGTACAGGGAGACCGGTCCTCATGCTTCTTTCCAGGTTTTTTACAATCTACAGGACACAGGGTGGCTCAATAGAGGAATGGTACCACTTCCTTGAGCGTTGATTTTGGAATGAATATCTCAATCAGGTTCAGGCTCTGGCTCTTTACCAGATACAGGACAGTGTTCAGCGTACTCTTGGCAACTGCGTACCAACCAGTGGCTTTCTGGGGCTGTTTAACCTCGTTGGTTGGATCTGCATTGAAGGCTTCGCGGTCAGCTTTGCTCACTTGGAATGTATTGAAATCCCAATCTCTGACATCATAGTCCGCCTCTAGTTCTGCCTCCTGGGGATCCGGTAAACGGTGGAAGAAATCTATACCGGTAATGGTTTCGATTTCATCGATACTGGTGGCGAAATCCTCAAGATCCTTTTTCGACCCCTCATTGGGGAGGAGGAAGGCAATGGATTTGAGCTCAGGTTCCCGATAGTCCAGGATAACCTTGTAGTACTGGTTTGGAATGGAGACTTCATTGTCTCCAATGGTGTCATACGGGCCGTCACTCAGGACAGGACCGGTTACCACATAGATGCTTCCCTCTGTATCGGCAAAGTTTCTCACAGTTGCCTCGAGTTTGCTCCAGATGCCACGGTTGAACTGTCCTTCCTGTGGACTCATATTGCTGAGATAGAAAGAACCACTCATTGCCTCTTCTGACCATGAGAGATCCGCTGCAGGAATCAAGTGTCCTCGGTCATATCCACTTCCTCGGTAGTCACTCAAGGATGCAGATTCGCTGGGAATGGAAGGATCACTCCTAAAATCATCGCCGCGTTCGTACATTCCGTATAACTCACTGCGGGTAAGTTCGTAGGCTACCCAGCTCGCTTGTTCATGCTCTTCATCGTAGAGAAGGGTGTATCCAGGGTGGGTTACCACTATATCAG